>CAZYZD010000087.1:0-9068 GCA_964651755.1 uncultured Sulfurospirillum sp.
AAAAACTCATCAACAGTCGTTATGTTTCAGCCGTTATAGAGTTACTGAAATATCTCTATTTTCATGAAGAGATATGCAAAGCCAATTTTCTGGCATTGATCGGACGACCATGGGAAAGTGAGCTGAATTTTTCACTCAAAAAACGTCATCATGATCTTCCTCTTCTTATCAAAGAGATTATCCGCCACTTTCAGCTGCCGGGACAGGATCGGAACCTTTTAAAATTGATTGAAACTGTATCGGAGTACAAAGATATCGAAGCCTTTTTGTTTGAGAGTGAAACACTTAACATAGACTCCCCTACCAAAAAGAGTGAAGGTATCAAGATTTTGACAATCCACAAATCAAAAGGTCTGGAATTTAAACATATCATTCTCGCAGACCGCCTTACCAAAGAACCGGCAGACCGCTCAACCTTCATCTATGCCTATGACGATATTACGCTGGAACAAATCTATATCCGCACCAAGAACAGAGAAAATGTAGACAAAGCGTATCTGGAAGCAGTTGAGAAAGAGAAAAAATTAAGAAGAGAAGATAAACTCAATGCACTTTATGTCGCTTTTACACGTGCCGAACACTCCCTTGTGATCGTGCAAAAAGAAGATAAAAACTCCGCATTCTCTCTGCTAAATCTTGCCCCATGCGAAATAGGAACACTTAAAAAAGAGAAGAAAAAAGAGAGTATTCAAATACCAACAGAAGTCACCTACTCTCCTCTGCGCCTGGGATTACAGGAGCAAAAAATCAATAAAGAAGAAGCCTATAAAGATGATATATACGCCATTAACTTCGGAAACGCCCTGCACTATCTGCTTGAAATCTTAGACGGTTTTGATCATGAAGATCTCCAGAATGCTTACTGGGCAATGAAAAACCGATATGAAATAGTTCTGAAGGATGGTGATGCACAAAAAATCCTGCAACGCGTAAAACGCCTTCTTAGCTATGAACCTTTTTGTGCTCTTATTGAGGGAGAAATCACCAAGGAACAGCCAGTCATCTACAACAACGAACTTAAACAACTTGATCTTCTTGTTGCAAAAGAGGATAAATTTATCATTATAGACTATAAAAGTTCCGCACAAATCCGAAGTGAACACAAAAAGCAGGTCAGACACTATCACAAAGCAATCACAGAGATTACAAACTCCCCTGTTGAAGCCTATCTCTGCTATATCCGTGAAGATGAGATAGAACTGGTTCAGGTAGTCTGACAAAACCACTCAAGTCTGTTTAAATTTTTTACTATATAATGGTCGCAACTTTATGAGGCAGGTGTCATGTTAAAAGATATCTCTAAAAAACTCACTATGAAAAAGAGCTTTTTTGTCACACAACTGGAAGGCTTTTTCAATGCCATATCTCAGGAATACCAGGAACTTATACACCAAAAAGAGGTGGAAAACTCTCTCCTGGAAGAGAAAGTACAAAAATTGGAACAAGATATAGAAAATCTTGTAGCTATACGAAAAGAGCTCACTGAAAAATTACAGGAACAAAAAGAGTTTATTAACAAACTTGAAGAAAGCTCTATGCAAAACAAAGAATTGACAAATGACGACTTTTACAAAAAACTGCTTCAGGAAAATCAAAAATTAAAAGAACAACTCAAAGAAAACAGTAGTGAAGAAGTAAAAGAATTGAAAGCACAACTGGAAAAACTACAACAGTTTATCTCCAAAGGCGGTAACTCTTATCAGCAAACATTAACTGCGCAGAACAAAGAGGCGCTGATAGAAGAGATCAGCAAAAGCCTGAAAAGGTAAACATTATTTCATTTTGAAATATTTTACGCAATACCCGTGAAACTATGATACGATAAATCAAAAACAGAAGGAAATAAAATGGATGATAACAAGAAAAAAGCACTTGAACTGACAATCAAACAGATCGATAAAACATTTGGGAAAGGCGCTATCGTGCGTCTTGGAGACAAAGAGATAGAACCTATCGATGCAATCAGTACCGGATCCCTGGGTCTGGATATGGCTCTTGGTATAGGAGGAGTTCCAAAAGGCAGAGTTATAGAAATCTACGGACCTGAAAGTTCGGGTAAAACAACACTCGCTTTGCAAATCACAGCCGAATGTCAGAGACAGGGAGGCATTGCTGCATTTATTGATGCAGAGCATGCACTCGATGTCAAATATGCCAAAAACCTTGGTGTTGATGTAGACAATCTCTATGTTTCCCAGCCGGACTTCGGAGAACAGGCACTTGATATTGTTGAAACGATGGCAAGAAGCGGTGCTATCGATCTGATCGTCATCGACTCCGTTGCGGCACTGACCCCGAAAACAGAGATTGAGGGAGACATGGGAGATACCCACGTCGGTCTGCAGGCTCGTCTGATGAGTCAGGCACTGCGTAAACTTACCGGTGTACTTCACAAGATGAACACCACTGTTATCTTTATTAACCAGATTCGTATGAAAATCGGAACAATGGGATATGGTTCTCCCGAAACCACTACAGGTGGTAATGCACTCAAATTTTACGCTTCTGTACGTATCGATGTACGTCGTATCGCGACGCTGAAACAGGCAGAAGAAAATATTGGTAACAGAGTCAAGGCAAAAGTAATTAAAAATAAAGTCGCCCCTCCGTTTAAACAAGTAGAATTTGATATAATGTTCGGAGAGGGAATCTCTAAAGAGGGTGAGCTGGTAGACTATGGTGTAAAATTGGATATCATCGACAAAAGCGGTGCCTGGTTCAGTTACGGAGACAAAAAACTCGGTCAGGGTCGTGAAAACGTCAAAGCCCTTCTCAAAGAAGATCCCGAACTCGCCAAAGAGATAGAAGATGGCATCAAAGTTGCTATGGGAATTGGTGAGACAGAAGAGTCTGAAGAAACAGAAAAGTCATAATATTAAAGGAGAGAAATATACAATGGTTTATATAGACGATATCTATGCAGACGAAGTACTGGACAGCCGGGGAAACCCTACTGTACGCGCAACAGTTGTTCTGAGTGATGGTACACAGGCAAATGCAATCGTACCTTCAGGTGCCAGTACAGGGAAAAGAGAAGCACTCGAATTAAGAGATGATGATGAAAGATATATGGGTAAAGGCGTTCTCCAGGCTTGTGACAACGTCAATACAAAAATTGCAGATGAACTCATAGGTATCAGTCCTTATAACCAGGCAGAAGTAGATGCTATCATGAAACAGCTCGACGGCAGTGACAACTATGAAAACCTTGGTGCAAATGCAGTACTTGGTGTCTCTATGGCAGTAGCACGGGCAGCAGCTATCAGTCTGGGTATACCTCTTTACAGATATCTTGGCGGCAGCAATGCCATGACCCTTCCGGTTCCAATGTTCAATATTATCAATGGTGGAAGTCACGCCAACAACAGTGTTGATTTCCAGGAATATATGATTATGCCGATGAACTTCGATAACTTTTCAGATGCTCTCAGAGCAGCTGCGGAAGTCTATCATAATCTCAAAAAGATTATTGCTGATATGGGAGAGAGTACGGCACTGGGTGACGAAGGCGGTTTCGCACCAAATCTCAAAAACAATGAAGAACCGATTCAGGTTATCATGCAGGCAATCGAAAAAGCCGGTTACAAAGCAGGTGAAGATATTGCCATTGCACTCGATGTTGCGAGCAGTGAACTTGTCACAGACGGCGGATACAGACTCGATTCGGAAGATAGAATTCTAAGCGCTGAAGAGCTGGTTGCCTACTATGAAGATCTTTGCAGCAAATATCCTATTGTTTCTATCGAAGATGGATTGAGTGAAGACGACTGGGACGGATGGAAAATTCTTACAGAGAAACTTGGTGACAAAATCCAGCTGGTTGGAGATGATCTTTTCGTTACGAACGAAAAAATCTTACAGGAAGGTATCAACAAAAATATCGCAAATTCTATTCTAATCAAACCTAACCAGATCGGATCTGTTACCGAAACTATGAATACAGTAAGACTGGCACAAAGAAATGGTTACAAATGTGTTATGAGTCACAGAAGCGGTGAAAGTGAAGATGCCTTTATCGCTGATTTTGCAGTAGCGCTTAATACAGGTGAAATCAAAACTGGTTCTACTGCCAGAGGAGAGAGAACAGCAAAATATAACCGTCTTCTTGAAATCGAGCGTGAACTTGGTTTCGGTGAGTACCCAGGGAACGCCCTCTTCTCCTGATGTCGCGCATCACCGATGAAATCACGGAACACTCTTCTCAGAAAAGAGGAAGCAATTTCTCTTTTCTGCAAGCTTTTTTTCTGATTTTACTGGTGTTACTGGCAGCTGTCTATATGGGAGAGACACTCTTTGGTCAAAACTCACTTGAAGTATTGCTGTCGCTGCAAAAACAGCAACAAGTATTAAATACCAAAATAGAGCGTATCAGTAAAGAGAATGCAATCTTACAAAAAAAGTATTTTGAACTGCGTTCTCTGATGCCTGAAAAAAGTGAAGAGGAGCAACCGACACAATGAAAACAGTACTTTTTCTTTTTCTCTTTCTCATCCTGCAGCTCAATGCAAGAGAAAACCCGTTTGCTCCTGTAGAAAAGTTCGGGGGAGAACCTCTGAACAAACCTCTTCCTGTACCTGATTTTGAAAAGAAAATCATTCCTGTTGTTGAAAAAGAGGCAAAATGCACTGTACCAGAACGCAATACAACCACAATCATAACACCCGAAAAAGTTTGGAAAGAAAACAAACCTTCCAAAAAAATCAAAAAACCGATCCTCTTCACCCATAAAAAGAAATCTGTAAAAAAATTCCACAAAAAACAGAAGATTTCAAAAAGCAAAAAAATCCATATCAAACCAAAGTTTCATCTTCTTTATCATGATGCAAATCTAAAGATTTACAATAAAGGAAAATCTCTTAAAATCATTACAAACGATACACTTATAGATCATTTCAAACTAAAATCTCCAAACCGGCTGGTACTTGATTTCGGAGATGACTTTGTCATATATGACACAATCATAAAAAAACTCCATACCCCGTACCTCAAAACATTGAAAATTGGAACACACGATACCTTTTACCGACTGACATTTACGCTGAAAAAAGGGTATCGCTACAGACTTAAAAAACTCTCTGACGGATACCTCATCACTTTGCGTTAGTTTTTTTACTTTCCCTCTTATCAGTATATAGTGAAATCATTTTAATGCTGACCATAACAATAATCACTTCAAACAAACTTGCCAGAATAAAAGCATAATATTCAAACTGAATAATTTTATTGGTATGGTATGCCAAAGAAGCAATCGCAACCAATAGTGTCAAAGGCATAGAGTGTGAAAGTGCATAAAGTACCATCTCTTTAAACTTAAGTACTTTATAAAAAGCCACAGCAGAGAGCATCCTGATAAATATCATCGAAAAGGTGATCATCAAAGCAAAAATCACCAACCCCTCTTCCTGCAATGCTTCTATTTTAAAAGTAGAACCCGTATAGACAAAAAATATCGGCACCAGAAAACCAAAACCAAATGTCGAAAGCTTATGCGGCAACTCCCGATGATGTTCAAAAAACGTTGCAATAAAAACTCCGGCGATAAAAGCACCAAATGCAATTTCAAGATCAAGCAGCAACATTACTGCTATCATGAGAAAAAAGAGTGCCATACTCAACCTGATATCTTTTTCATCTTTGTCCCAGTCCAGAGGAATCAAATAAGTTTTAAACTCAGGGTACCACCAAAAAAGGAGTCTGAAAAGCTTAAATACAATCACCAAAGCCAGTAAAAAGAGTGCAAGAAATCCCAACGTCTCATAAAGTTCGATACCATACCCATGTTTAAGCATCGCCCCTGTAACCGTCAAAGCAATAATACTCACCAACTCCCCGAGCACGCCTATCTGCATCGACATACTTAGCCACTTTGTATCTTTACCATACTCTTTATAAAGTGTCACAATCAAACCAACTGAAATAAGAGGCAGAAAAAGTGTAAAAATCGTATCAAACCCCACACTTTTGACACTTATATAGGAAAATATATACAATAATGTAATATAGATAATACCACGTGTTTTGATCTGTGCATCCATTTTCATCAAGACACGGACATTTACTTCAGTACCCGCCAGAAACATAAGATAGAAAAAACCGACTTCGGCAATCAGTTCAAAAAGGTGATTTTCCCCCAGAAAGTGAAAATAGCCCATAACTGTACCGAGGATAATCTCAATAGGTGTCGTGGGAATCTTAAGAAACCTGGAGATATAAGGTGAGATAAAGATGATTATCGAAAGGGTGACGATAATCGAGACTTCACTAGCCATGACAACTTTTTGCTATGGTAAGCCCCAGAGACTCCAGCATGACAATATCCTTGTCAGGAGCATTTCCTTTGGTAGTCAGGTAGTTTCCAATGACAATAGAGTTGGCGCCGGCAGTAAAAATTTCAACCTGTCTTTCACCGAACATACGCTCTCTTCCACCCGCCACCATAATCATAGATTCAGGCAACGCTTCCCTGACATAGCGGATAATCTCCAGAGACTCTTCAACCCCAAGAGGATTCTCCGTAATCGGAAGTGCCGGATTGGGATGAAAAAAGTTGATCGCAATCGATGCAGGAGAGAGAGATTTTAAAGAAGCCACCATCGACAGACGATCCGCTTCACTCTCGCCCATCCCGAAAATCCCGCCGCTGCAAAGATCAAGACCTGCAACTTTGGCATTTTCACAGGTCTCATAACGCTCCTCCCAGGTATGTGTCGTACAAATTTGAGGATAATACTCTCTCGAACTCTCCAGATTGTGATTATAGCTCCCCACACCTGCACGTTTGAGTTCATTCATCTCTTCCACACTTGCGGTACCGTTACAGGCGATGATATTGAGATCAGGCTCTGCCTTTTTCACCGCTGCTGCCGCTTCACAGACAAACGCCAGTTTACTCTCTGTCATCCCCTTCCCTGCTGTCACCAGACAAAAACCAATCGCCCTGTTGGCTCTTGCCATCTTCGCTTCATGAACAATATCTTCAATAGATTTATATTTATAGCGTTCTATATCCGCTTTATATTTTGCAGCCTGGGTGCAAAAAGTACAATCTTCACTACAGCTACCGCTGGAAACATTACAGATCGCACATAAAAAAACAGTTTTATCAGGCATCTTCACGATGTTTACACTTGATACATTCAAAAATATCTTTTTTACGGAAAGTCCGCTCCGCCATCATATAACCACACTCCGGACACTTACGATTGACCGGTTTATAAGTTGAAATAAACTTACACTTAGGATAGTTCGCACAACCATAAAACTTCCCACGTCTTGACTTTCGCTCAACAATTCCGCCGCCGCACTCCGGACAAGAAACACCTTCAAGTGTCGGCAGTACTTTTTTCTCTTTCTCCGTACCGTCAACATTTTTGGTATATTTACACTTCGGAAAACCACTACATGCGATAAACTCGCCGTAACGCCCTTTACGTTTTAAAAGTTCTTCTCCACACTGAGGACATTTTTCACCGGTTGGAATAGCAACTTTCTGACTCTTGATATTTTTCTTACCCTTTTCAATCTCTTCGATAAAAGGATTGTAAAACTCCCAGAGTACCTTCTGCCACTCCTTTTTCCCTTCGGCAATCTCATCGAGATCCTCTTCCAGTTTTGCCGTGAAGTTACTATCGACGATCTCTTTGAAGTGTTCCTCCAGCATTTCAATCACTTTAAAAGCAATCTCTGTTGGAATCAACTGTTTTTTCTCGATCTCAATATAATTTCTCGCCGTCAAGAGTGAAATCGTCGGCGCATAAGTCGATGGACGCCCAATCTCCAGAGATTCAAGTTTTTTGATCAAACTTGCTTCTGAGTAACGTGAAGGCGGCTCGGTAAAGTGCTGATTGGCTTTAAGTTCACTAAGCTCCACCTCTTGTCCCTCGCTTAGATCAGGCAAAAGCTTATCTTTGTCACTTGTACCAATCACTTTGTAAAAACCGTCAAAGATCAGTTTACGCCCTGTCGCTCTGAACTTTCCATTTTCAGAAGCAAAGACAATAGACTGGGATTCGAAAATCGCATCGGTCATCTGTGATGCCACAAAACGGTTATAAATCAACGTATAAAGCTTCAACTCATCCGGTTTCAAAAAGCCTTTGGCAATCTGCGGCGTAAAAGAGAGAATCGTCGGACGAATCGCTTCATGCGCCTCCTGTGCTCCTTTGGATTTGGACTTGTAATATCTCGGTTTCTCAGGAAGATACTTATCTCCAAATTCATTTTTGATCTTCTCACGCGCCGCATCGATCGCTTCCTGGGCAATATTAAGACTATCTGTCCTCATATAAGTGATAACACCCATCGTTCCCTGATCGGTCTGTACACCCTCATAAAGCGTCTGGGCAATCATCATAGTTTTGCGCGGACTAAATCCCAGAACCGACGATGCCGTCTGCTGAAGTGTGGATGTCATGAAAGGTGGATTGGTCGACGTTTTACGCTGACGCTTCTCAATCTTTTCGACTTTGTAGCTGTCGTTTTTCAGCGTGCTTTCGATCCCTTTGGCGCGCTCTTCGTTTGAGATGGTCATCTTTTCGATCTTCTCGCCCTGATACTCCACAAGGATAGAGTCGATCGTTTTGTTAAACACCGCATCGATACTCCAGTATTCAACCGGTACAAACGCCTTGATCTCACGCTCACGATCTACAACGATTTTCAGCGCAGCACTCTGAACACGCCCCGCACTCAGCCCCTTTTGAATCTTCGAAGCAATCAGCGGAGAGAGTTTATACCCCACGATCCTGTCTAAAAGACGACGCGCCTGTTGGGCGTTTACACTATCCAAATCTATCTTGCGTGGATTCTCGAGAGAGTGGTTGATCGCCTTTTTGGTAATCTCATGAAATACAATCCTTGGAATCTCCGTAGGATCTGCCCCTATCGCCTTGGCGATATGATACCCGATAGCCTCTCCCTCGCGATCCTCATCGGTCGCGATATAGACTTGATCGGACTTCTTTGCCAGATCCTTGATCTCCTTGACCACTTTGGAATGATCTCTCGACACCCTGTACTCAGGAATAAACTCCTGCCCCTCTATCTTGATCCCGAACGAACTCTTGGGA
>CAZYZD010000088.1:0-8875 GCA_964651755.1 uncultured Sulfurospirillum sp.
CTGGAAACTTAGATTGGCCTAATAATAATGTCAGATATTGGAAAGAAAAAACAGAAGATGGCAAATGGAGATGGTTAGTTTACGATCTCGATAATACATTTGGGTTACCAGGATTTAATAATTTGGAATATGCTGCTGGTGATTTACATGATCCAGTTTATAGCAATAATGAACAGGAATGGTCAACATTTTTATTTAAAAATATGTTAAAAAATCAATTATTTAGAAATCGATTTATGGGAAAATATTTAACCCATATTTATACAACATTCAAACCTGCAAGAGTTGATTCTTTTGTTGACAAATACAAAAATCAAATTGCAGCTGAAATGCCAAGAGATATTCAAAGATGGCTAAATGATAATCGATATGGAAAAGCAAGAACATTAACTTCTTATCAAAAGTGGGAAAATGAAGTAAACAGTATATATTCTTTTGCAGCCAGTAGACCTGCTGTAGCAAAGCAACATTTAGAAAATTATTTTGGTGTTACCACATATCATACTTTTTCTGTTGATGTTCCTCTAAATGGGCAGATAACTATCGAGGATGCTCATATAAGTCAAAATTTTTCAGAAAATTACTTGCATGGTGCCATTGTAGAGCTTAGGGCTATTCCAAATAAAGGTTATAAATTTCGAAGATGGAGCGATGGAAATACTAATCCAGTACGTCAAGTGCAGGTTAATACAAATATTGCACTACAAGCTGAATTCTCTCCTTTATAATTTACTTAGATAAGTACATAATCTATGTACTTATCTAAAAAGAGCATAAATATATAAATTTTATTTCTATTATGATTGCTGCAATAGACTAATGGGTGAAAACAAAAACAATAAAATCTGGAATTATATTTTAATATATAGTCTTGGAAAATCATAAAAATAGTAATAAAATTATTAAAAATTTACCTTAATATAAATATGCTATAATGGATTTATTTAATGTAATTAAATATTTCTTAGCATAGGTGGTATGTTGTATAATAATTTAAAAGATAAAAAGATTCTTTATATAGAAGATGATGAAGTAGTTTTGAAAAATATATCAAAATTACTTCAAAATTATTTTGCACATATCTATACAGCATTTAATGGTGAAGAGGGTTATAGAAAATTTCTTGATCATAAAGTGGATTTACTGCTGGTTGATATTGAATTGCCAAAACTAAATGGTATCAACCTGATTAAAAAAATCCGCAAGATAAACAGTTCTATTCCCATTGTAGTTATTTCTGCATATACTAAAACTGATTACTTACTTGAATCTGTTGAACTAAAACTTGATAAATATATTGTGAAACCTTTTACATCAAGAAAACTACATGATTTACTTGAAAAACTAAATGAGAGTTTCATGCATAAGAATAGCTTTTTCCTTACTGAAGATGTATATGTCAATAAAGCACAAGCTACTATTACAACAGCAGGAACAACACATCCTTTGACACTTAAAGAACTGGAGTTTTTAGAGATACTAATTGCCAAAGGGAATGTTACATATGATGATATTGATCGTATTTGGAAAGATCAACCTCCAACATCATATGCTATTCGTTCCTTTATTAAAATACTCAGGAAAAAACTTCCTCCAAAATTATTGAAAAACAAACAAAACCTGGGATATTATATTGAGAGTAAGTATCATGAAAACTAAGGTCTCTCAAAAGCGTATTATTTTACTTATTGTACTTTTTCCTTTAGCAGTGCTTTTTATATATGGGGTAGTTTCTTATCTCTTTTTGACGTATATTCAAAAAAACGATATTTCTCAAGAAGTGAAGAAATATGAAAAAATATATCTCCACAGTCAAAAGGCACAATTACAGGATAAAGTAGAAACTCTAGTAAATTATATAAAATTTTATGATAAGAAAATGAATGATCAAGCAACTGCAAGCCTCAAAAAATTTGTTGAAAATAATGCAGCTGTTGCAAATAATTTAAGTCGCCGACGCAAAGGGAAAGATACGATTCTTACAGCTTTGAAAGATCTTAAGCTGACAGAGACAATGGGACATCTGTTTATTATGGATATGAGAGGATATGTTTACCAACATTATGATAAAACACTGTCTCATAAGATAATCCGCAATGTTAAAGATAATTATGGGATAGCATTTGTTAATGATTTTAACCGTGTTATCAAATATGAACATGAAGGTTTTATCTCTTATAACTGGTATAAACCAGGGCGTAGAGATAAAATGTATGAACAATTAGTTTATTTGAAGAAAATTGCCTATAAAAATCTTTATATTGGAGCAGGAATATTTATAGATGATATACATAATAGGATCAAAAATGATGTATTGAAATATCTCGATACACATGCTCTTTTTAAAGAAGGTTTTTTTTTCATTTTGGGTAAAAGTGGAGAGATACTCTTATGTCCGGAAGAGAAAGTTTCTGCTGATTTGCACCATTATAATCATGAAGGTTTCTTCGAAGAAGAAAACAGAGTTTTATATAGTAAATACTATGAAGAGTATGGCTGGTATATTGTTGGTTTAAAAAGTTTGAAAAATCGGGATATAGATTCTTCAAAAGTGAAGCAGCAAAAAGGTCAGGAAGTACATAATGTAAAAAAAGAACTTATGTTGTTAGGGCTTGCACTACTTGCATCAATTCTTTTGTCACTCTATCTTTCATATATTATCTATAAAAAATTTAGAAGTTATGAAGAGCAGATTAATGAGAGTCATGAAAAGATGATGTTTCGTACCAAGCAGGCACTTATTGGGGAATTATTTAGTATGATTGCACACCAGTGGCGTCAGCCTATCAATAAAATTGCCTCTATTGTAGCATTGATGCGTGCAGAATTGCAGGGTGATAAGATTACCAAAAAAGAGTTGGATCTCAATTGCGAAGAGATCGAAGAAAGTGTCGAATATATGAGTGAGACCATTGAAGATTTTCGTACATTTTATAAACCTACAACAGCTGTAAAAATAGTGGATTTGAAAGATCTTATTCAAAGGTCAGTTGCTTTTTTGAGTAATCCAATCCAAAAGAAAAATATTACTATTATCCAGAAACTTGCAGATGATATAGAGTTTAAGCTATATCGAAATGAATTTTTGCAGGTAATGCTAAATCTTTTAAAAAATGCGATAGATGCCACAGATGAGGGCGGTACTATAACGCTTAGACTTTATCGTCATGGTGAAAAAGTTATTATTGCTGTTGAAAATAGTGGTGAGCCAATTTCCGAAGAGGTAATGCGTAAAATTTATGAACCTTATTTTACAACAAAAAAAGATTCTATGGGATTGGGACTTTATATGACAAAAATTATTGTTGAAAAACATATGAAAGGAGAGATACTGATAGAGCGTTTACCGGAGGGAACAAAATTTATAATAATTATATAATTTAATTTATTGATTTATATATTAAACTGATTAAAAAAAGACACAACTTTGACACATCTTATGGTTATACTATCCCTATCAAAAAATTCAAGGGGAGCTAATCATGGGAGATCTAAAAAAAATTTCCGGCAAAGAACTCGCTAATGCTATAGGTAAAACACCACCCGCAATTACCTATATGAAAAAACAGAATCAAACTGAATTTATGCTTTTGAAGCTTGGCTTTTTATGCAATAAACTTGATTTGGATGAAGATGATCTTATTGCTATGTATAAGTTGAAGAGGATTAAGTTGAGGGGAAAAGAGTTAAATGAGATATAAGAGTCAAAAGACTCTTCTACCTCATTTAAGCAGTATCTAAAATTTGTAACGTAAATTAGTGTAAAAATATCTTCCGGGCTCATTCATAAGCATGACGTTATTATCACCAGTGGTTAACAATATAAGATCTTTATACGTGTTGGAAACAGCATATGTTTTGTCAAAAATATTGTCTGCGCCAATAGTAAGTTCAAAGTTTTTCTTAAATGTTTTGGTTGCTTTGAGATTTACTATAGTATATCCTGCAAGTTCCTGTTCTCCATTTTCAGCATCATAATCTTTCCATCTATCAGAACCGACTATCTCAGCTTTAAACAATAGGGAATCATCATAGTCGTAATTTGCAGCAAGGTTAAATTTCAAAGGTGGGATTTCCGGCATATCGGTACCTGTTTGTCCTGTAAGTGGATCATCTTTTTCTCCTCTTTGATATGCAACACCATAATCAAAGTAGAAGGTGTCAGTGGCAAAGTAGGTTCCGCTCAACTCAGCTCCATATACAGTAGCATCAACGTTTTCATAAGCATTTTGTGCCAAGCCCATTTTATTGAGCTTGCTAGCATTGTACGCTATAAAGTTATCTAACATAGAGTAAAATACTTTTGCTTTAATAGTAAAATCTTCCAATTGTTTTTCCAAACCTGCATCAAGTTCAATATTGACAGTATCATCCAGGTTTGGTGTACCTATCATGTTTCCCATACTTCCAATCCAATATAACTCTTTTGCATCAGGTACACGGGAAGACCTTCCTATCCCTGCGAAATATTTGCTATTGTCTTCTTGATAAGTAGTTAAGATATAACCATTTAGCTCTGTATAGTCATTATCTTGCTGAGAAGGATTTTCACAAGTGATAGAGGTATCATCATATCTAAGACCAAGTTCAAGTCCTATTTTCCCAAAATTGATATTGTCTTTTAAAAAGAGGGCATAGTTTTCAGTATCTACATCGTAAATACTATGAAATTTTGCTTCGGGAAAACGGTTACCATTTTTGTAATAACCCCCATCCCAGTTTCTAAGGCTATAATCCAGACCTGCCATAATGGTATGGTTGTTATAATCAAAACTATTTTTAAGTTTTGCACCTGTCATTTCCGTTTCTAATTTATGTGTAACTTCAAACCCTTTTGTTTTTGCTATATTTCTATATTTTGTTGACATAGGATGTTCTACAGTTGAGTAATATGTTTGAAATTCTAATTTTTTGGAGTATTTTCCGAGTTCTTTTACAGTGTATTCGAGGTTATAAATATCGGAATCGTCATAAATTGCATCCATTTTTGAAGAAGGATAAAGTACATCGTCACTTCTGTTTGCAGTATAACTAAGTCTTAACTCTTGTGTGTCTGTGATATCCCAGAAAATTTTGCCCATTAGTGTCTTTTTAGTATAAGCATCCATATTCTGGTATTGTGGTTGATACTGGGAACTTGCAGGAGCTTTTCCTTCTGCTATATTTCTTGCAATTTGACCTACAAAATCATTTCCATCACCATCTTCATATTGTTCACTTTGTTCTGTAGATCCTGAGAGAAGAAATCGTACATCTCCTTTCCCTCCGCTGACTGAGAAAGCTCCTTTTTGATAACCAAAACTTCCAACACCAAGATTAATATCACCGGTTAGCTCTTTAGAAGGCTTTATTGTATGTATTTTAACATCAGCACTTAGTACTCCAAAGTCTTCTACATTATATGGACCTTCTTCAATTTGAATATAGTCAATATTGTTTGTTAATACATGTGAAATAGGTGGATCCATTCTGTTGGGACATGCTCCACATACTTTTGCACCATCAATAGTAACATTGATATTGTCTTTTTTCTGACCTCTGACAATTACATCATTGGCAATACCAGATCTTCTTACGATAGAAACACTGGGTGATTGTTTAAAAAGTGCTTCTGCAAGATCAGCGGATTTGATATCTTCTCCATGGACATCTTTAATAACTTCGGTATCTGCTTTTGTTTCTACATCAATTGTGCCCAGTTTTGCTTCTGATGCATAAAGTGAAAATGCACAGACAAAAGATAAACAAATTACTTTTTTGATAGGTATCATAATTACTCCTCGAAAATATTTCGATAATTATGGCAAGAATCTGTTAATTTTTTGTTAACTTTAGTGGATTTGGTAATGTAATTTTAATTTTATATCTATTGGAAGTGTAACAGGGGTATTTGTCGTATCAATAGGAAAAGCATTCAGTACAGCTCTTTTTGCTGAAGTATGAAAAACTTTTGGACCTTTTATAGAAAGATTGGCAATATTACCTGTGCTAGTAATTGTAAATGATATATTGACTATTCCCTCTATATGTCTTTTTTTTGCAATGCGTGGATAGCTTTTTGCCTGATTGATTTTTGCACGGATTTTAGAAAGAAACCTCTCTTTTTCTGCCTGAGTGTGTATTGGAGTACGTGGGGGAAGAGGTATGGTTTTAGAGATAGGTTCTTCTTTGATTACCGTTTTTGTTACTGCTTGATTTATTCTCTTTTGAATAACTTTACGTTTTCTTTTTTTACGTTTAGGCGGTCTTTGTTTTATTTTAGGTTTTGTAATAAGTGGTTGAGGCAGAAGATCCGGAGGAAGAACTTCTTCATCCAATACAGGTTTTTCTATGAGATTAGGAATGTTTGGCTCAGGAGGAAGAGAAGGGGGTGGTGGTATAAAAGCTTCCAAAGAAAGTTTGACGACTTTTGTTTCTGGTTTTGTTTGGGTTACAACGTTATATTTACTGAGGTAAATATAGGAACCGATAAAAAGTATATATATAAAAAGTGTTATCAGAAAAGAGGATTTATAGTGATGTTCCTGCACCTGAAACCTTTTATTGTTTAGTGACAATTGAGACGTTGGCAAAACCTCGCTCTTTAAGAAAGTCGATTACATCTACAAAGTAGTGAAAAGGTGTCTCTTTGTCTGTATGAAGAGATATAATATCAAATTGTGGATCAAGTTTTATAAGGCTGTATTTAAGAGTATCAAGAGAAACGGATTCTTTATTTAGAAAGTAATTGCCTTCTTTGTTGATAGTGATGGTAATACTTTTTTTATCTTCTTGTTTTTGGGTGCTTGCTTTTGGTAAGTCTACTTTAATGGCATGGTTTGTGACAAAACTTGCAGTAGCCAAAACAATCACTAAAAGAACCAGTACAATATCAATAAACGGAACAACGTTCATCTTTTCAAAACGTTCTCTCCTCATCTATTATACTCTACACTTTTTTCCTGAAGTACTTCCCATTTGGCAATGAGCCTGTCTACTCTGTTCAGTAAAGCGTTATAAATTACAGTTGCTGGGATGGCTACAACTAATCCCGCAGCCGTCGCTTTGAGTGCAAGGGCAAGGTGCTTCATGATCTCCGCAGGGTTAATATTGTCCTGGTGCTCACCAATAATATAAAACGTCAAAATAATAGCAAGTACAGTTCCAAGCAGACCGATATAAGGAGCTGTAGAGCCGATAGAAGCAATGGTAGGCAGATGTTTAAAAAGATCTAGTTCAAGTTCTTTTTGGTGGGTATAGTGTGTGAGTTCAATATTTCGATAATATAAAAGGCGTTCTATTGCAAACCAGAATGTAATAAAACTTAACAGTATAAGCAAACCTATTATCCCGTAATCTACAATATTTTTGATCTCTTCAATTGGCATTTTATCTCATTTATAAAATTTTTAGAAGATTATAGTTGAAAACAGTTAAGTTTCTGTTAAAAATACCTTCGACTATGCCGAAGGTATATTGTATTTTTGTTTATTTATATTAGTGAGATGAAGGATACTCTTCTTTTGTTTTTGCAAAATCAGCGCCAAGAACACCACATCCTTCAACAACACCCATATTTTTAAGTCCTTTGTCAAATGCCCAGTAATGATTATAACTTCCGGCTCTTAATATTTGAAATCCTTCAATGACATCTGTTGCATTTGCCTCTTCTGCTTTAGCAATCCATTTATCAAGATCATCGATATCTGTTACTTCAACCATACATCCGACTTCCAGTGCATCCTGGACAGACTGGATTCCTTTTGTATAAAGAGTATCGTATAATGATTGAATAGCAGGTATATCATATTGACCGGAAGGCATCTCATCCAATACAACATTATTATCTGCTACAGGATTTTCTACATTGCTCAAATCAGTCGCTCCAAGATTATAACGTTTTACCAAGTCTTGTACGATTTGTACATGGGTGCTTTCAGATCGGCTGGCAATATTTATCATTTGTCTGATTTCATCGCCATTTTGTAAATGATAATTATACAGATTCATATACACATCATATGCAAGGCGTTCTTCATTTCCCATATATGCTAGTGCATCTTTGACATCTTGTGTAAGTGTTGAAACAGGATATTGACTCAGATCAAAATTACCTGCTGATCCACTGCCGCCTTGATGCTCTTGACCACCTTGACCATTTTGTTGCCCCTGTTGATGACTTCCTTGTCCTTTTCCTATGCCGTTACCATTTCCATATTGATGTCCAGTTCCCATATCATTGTCATTTTCTTGTGTATTTTGATCAGGTTTTGAACCGTTTTTCCAGTGAGAAATACTTTGTTCAAAGTGTGCCTGGGCTGCATTATCATCAACATCTATGTGACCATCATAATCTTCATCCAGTTTTTCTGCAAGTGTTGGATTTAATTCAAGAATTTTATTGTCGTCTTTAACTTCTGAAAGAGAAACTTCATTTACGAGATTTGTTGTTAGTGCTGTAATAACATCTTCAGGAATAGTGATACCGTTACTTGGGTCATTGTCACTATCAAGTGCTTGTAAAACTCTTAAAATTTGTAATTTTAGTGTATCGTCGCCTTGTGAAATTGTCTGTGGTGTTACAAGTCCCTCTTGATCAGGAGTTGCTTCTCCAAAATCAAGTTTGCCGATAGTAAATTTAACTTTGTCCCCATGTTTATAATGAAATCTTCCATATTGATCAGTAACACCTTTCTCTCCCGAAGTTGTTGTATAAGAAAGTCCTTCCACAGGTGCATCAATAAAATAACCTGTTTCAAGATTATTTGTATTTTCAGTAGTGTTAGTAGAGGTAGATGTATTACTACTGCCACATCCAACTAAAATAGCTGATGCTGCTAAAGATAACATTGTGAATTTAATTGTTGTTGTCATATATTTACTCCATATAATGTGA
>CAZYZD010000089.1:0-8524 GCA_964651755.1 uncultured Sulfurospirillum sp.
TAAAGGGTTACCATCCCACATTGCTTTATGGGCTGGATTATTCAGAATATTTGAGAAATGATGTTTGGAATATTTGAACTCTTTGTAAATATCAAGATGACAACGAACACATTTCTTATTTCTGGCATATTTACCTTTCACAGAAATACTTTTATCGGTAGGAATATCAAAAATATTTGCAACTCCCGAAACACAAAAAAGTAATAATATCAGCAAATATTTCATAGCTTTTACTCCTGTTTTTCAAACCAGTTCAGCTGATCTCTCAATTTTACAACTTCACCCACAACAATCAGTGCAGGAGTAGGTAAATCTTTGGCTTTTTCATAGATTGTTTCCAATGTACCGATAACCGTTTTTTCTTCCGGAGTGGTACCTTTACTGATCACAGCCACCGGATAATCTTTGGATTTACCGATTTTAATCAACATATGACAGATATGTGCCAGACGGTGCAGTCCCATTAAAAAAATGATCGTATCGTCTGTTTTATAGTTTTCCCATGGGATCTGAGAATGGTCTTTATTTTTGCTTTCATGTCCCGTAACCACACGAAAAGAGACTGTTACGCCGCGATGGGTAACAGGAATACCCGCATACTCAGGCACCGCAATGGCTGAAGTGATTCCGGGAATAAACTCAAACTCAATACCACGCTCACGCAGATAAATCCCCTCTTCTCCACCTCTTCCGAAAACAAAAGGATCACCTCCTTTAAGACGCACCACACACTCATGTTTGAGCGCATTTTGATAAATTACTTCATTGATCTCTTCCTGAGGTAAAGTATGATGGGAATCTTCTTTACCGACATAGACAAATTCACAACCATCTTTTGCTTCTTTTAAAATCTCAGGATTCGCCAGACGATCGTAGATAATCACATCAGCTTCCCGAATAATACGAAGTGCTTTGATTGTTAACAGATCAATATCACCGGGACCTGCTCCTGTGAGGTGAACTTTTCCCATTATTCAGCTCCCTCAAAAATAAATATACCGGAAGGCTTTTCAACACCGGGAATCTCTTTGACAATTTTCCAATCTTTAGTATTGATAATGACTACTTTATTTGCATCATTGACTGAGACATACAAATATGGTTTCTCTTTCGACCATCTGACATGAAGTACTTTTCCATCAAACTCAAATCGTTTGATAATCTTGAGTGTCTCAGTATCGATAATCTGAATTACCGGAAATTTCTTCCCGCTGTATGTCACTGCCATATATTTTTTATCAGGACTTAACGATGTAAATACAGGCAGTCCTTCCGTTTCAATATTTCTGATATATTTAAAATTTTTATCATAGACCATCACTTTATTGTCCCCAACAGCGGGGATAAAAGTTTTATCTTTACTCAAAGACCAGAAACCAAAATGTGGTACTTTCAGAACCGGTTTATTGCCCTCTGCCGTTACTTTAATCTCTTTATATTTCATCTTATCCAAATCAACTACACCAAATCCTTTGGTTAAAAAGAAACCTACAATGTAGGTATTGTCCTGAATCATTGCATCAAACGGCATTTGACCGACTTTAAACTCTTTATAGATTTTAAATGTCGGCTTCTCTCCTTTTGGTGTTTCATCTTTGAGCACGGTCACTTTATCATTATCCATCTGCGCGAAGATCAGATAGTCTCCGTAGATTTTGATACCAACATTTTTACTACCTGTTTTAATTTTATCAACAGGTTTAAGATCCCGTGTCAAAATATCTACAGATTTATCATCATAATTTGCTACTGCTACATAGTTTTTACCAATCACGAAACCGATAGCACTTTTACTGGTTTTATACTCTCCAAGTGCTTTTTGCGTTTTCGGATCAAACCATACTACATAACCGTCACGGCTGATAAGATACCCGTCTTTACCGTCAAATTTTACTACACCATGGTTCATGTTGTGCATTTTTGGGATTTTTCCGGTTAAAGCTCCATCTTCAATCACCGCCAATGAAGAGGATTCCCTCTCCACCACAAAGATTTTTTCTTTTGCAATTCCCGAAGATGCAAACAATGCAGCAATAAAAATTAGTTTGATCATTTTCATTCAAAATTTCCTTTAATTTCATTTTCATCCAAATAACATGAAGGATCTTCTGCCCACATATCTCCATATATCGCATAGGCGCGGCTTCTTGAACCACCATTACAAATATCAACATAATCACATTTGCTGCATTTTCCACTAATATCTCTTGGATGGATTCTCAGTTTTTGTAAAAGTTCTGAAGGTTCTTTTGTCCAAATATCTGAAAAATCTTGCTGTAATATATTGCCAATATACTGAGGAAAAAACGGGTCAGGTTTAACATTGCCTTCAGAATCGATATTTAATAGCTTTCGCCCTGCACTGTTACCGCCCCACTCTTTGAGTCTTTGCGCCATCGTTTCTTTTAATTCAGGATATTTTTTCCCAAATTTTTCCAGAAATAAAATGGCATCCTGCTCCATATTTCCCGTAACAATCTCAATATCCCTGCCCTCTTCATAATACTCAAATGCTTTATCCAGAATATACTCGACAGCTTCCCTGCGCTGCTCTTTGGTTAAATCCATCTCCAGGTTTTCAAGCCCTCTCCCACTATACACCAGATGAGAAATATAGATTTTGGGGATATTCTCTTTTTCTGCAAGTTCAAAGATAAATTTCAGATCATCATAAGTCTCTTTGGTAATGGTAAAACGAATACCAACTTTTGTATCATGATAACTGTTTAAAAGATTAACGGCTTCCATAGACATTTTAAATGAGCCTTTCAATCCTCTAAAATGATCATGTGTTTCTTCACTACCGTCGATACTTATACCTACGTAATTAAATGTATCCAAAATCTTTTTGGCATTTTTATGCCCGACATACAACCCGTTTGTAGAAAGATACGTAATAATCCCCAATTCACGGCAGCGCTCTGCAATATCAAAAAGATCTTTGCGTGTCAGTGGTTCACCACCTGAAAAGATAATGAATTTTACACCGTTCTCCTTGAGTTTTGGAAGCGTTTGCATAATAATATCAGTTGTCAGAGTATCTACAGCATCAAGATCTGCTTTGGAATAACAGTGCATACATGAAAGATTACAGCGGTTGGTAAAATTCCAGATAGCAATACTGCCATCCAGAACTCTGGCTTTTTTCCCTTCTACAACAGATTTGAGAAGATTGGAGAGACGAAACATTATTTGCTTCCTTTTGGTTTATATGAGAGAATATACTCTGTTATAGCTTTTAATTCTTCTGTACTTAGAGTAAATGGAGGCATCGCATTTCGTTTATAACCAAAAAGTTTAGAGACAGCAGCCGGATCAGTTATCATAGCTGTTATCTCTTCTCTGTTTCTTTTGGAAGCTATTTCTGAAAACGGAGGTCCAAATGCAACAGCAGTCTGATGATGGCACCCCCAGCAATAAGTTTCAAAAACTTTTTTCCCTGTTATACTTTTTTGTGTAGCAATTTTTTTTTCAGACAAATCACCATTTGCCAATAATAGGCTGTAACCCAGCACAAAGATAATTATAATTTTTTTCATAACAACTATCATAGCGATTTTTAGGTTTTGAGTTGTTGACAGGAGTCAAAATCAACGGTATTCTATCTTCGCTTCTTTTTTCATGTTGCTTAATTTCTCATCCACAAGAATTTGAAATTTTTGCATTTTAACTTTTTCCCGAATTTCATTTTTAACATTGTTAAAGTCCGTATCCTTGGGATACTCTTTTTTATTTTTTTCAAAATATTCTTTAATCTCTGCATCTGTAACTTCAATTGCATCCAAACGTTTCTTCATCCAAAATTCAACAAGCAATCTATTTTTAAAATCATCAATAACTTTTTGAAATTTTTCATCTGTGTCAATTTTCTCTTTCTTAGCAGCCTGAATAATCAATACACGCTCAATACTTTGATCAAGAAGCATATCTTTTTCATGTTTGTTCAAATCATCTACTGATTTAGCATCTATAAACATCTGTAACATCGGTTTCACGTCTTCATCTGTAACTTTTTCCCCATTCACCACTGCATAAACTTTAGCTGAAAGTGTTGACGAAAAAATCATCAAAATGGACAATATTGCTATTTTTATTTTCATTTTTTTACTCCTTTTAAATAATCTGAAACACATTTTTTCTCAAAAGTATTCAAGTTTTGTAAATTCTGCATACATTTCACAGGCTCTTTTTTATCTTTGCATTTTTGATTAAAAATATCTAATCCAAAAAGACGAGGATAAAATTGTCTGTTTTTATTGATATAATTATATTTACCTACCGGTATATCACATGGATAAGAGGCAAGTTTTTTAAAGCTTTTGGTATCCCACACTTCAATAGATCCATTATGTTCATAAATACTCAGATAAGTATATTTACCATCTCCTGTGAACTCTGCATGAATATATTGTTTGTCCTTGACCGGTACCATTTTTTTGATTGAAAAATCCTCTTTTGAAACCAGTACAAGTTCATCTGTCCCATTATCTATCCATAAATAAGGCGTATTTGGATGTGTTTTAACAAAAAAACCATCTCCGCCAATATCAATTTGTTTTTCAAACTTCCAGTCATACATTTTCCAGATTGTGATATATGGTTTTCGCAAATGTGGTGTGGCAAAATAAAAATTACCATCTTTATACCAATAAGTTGCAGAAAACAGGTGCGGCATCCCCTCCATTTGATGTTCAAAAACCGGTTTTAAAGTTTCTATATCAAAAACCCTTAACACTTTTCCATGACGTGCCGTAGCAATCAAGTACTTGTCGAAAGGATCTATAAAAAAGTCTTCAATAGGCTCTTTAATTTTAGTATAGTTGATGTCAAATGTCTTGCTATCCACAATTCCAACCAATGGCTTGTCCCTGTAGGTAAATATCATCTGATCTTTTGAGTAGAACTCATAGAGTGCACTTACTTTTCCATCAAGCTTAATTACTTTTTTGGGTTCTAATGTACTACTTTCCATAACAACCATCTGCTCAGGCAAAAGACAGGTAGCCACAACATTTTTGCCATCACGACTTAATGACACATTTCTTAAATTAATACATGGTCTTGCTTTTACAACAGGTCTTCCCTCTTTCAACGAGTAACGCTCTACCCATCCGTCACGTGTAGGTACAAATATATTTTCAGCATCAGGAAACTGATACTTGATACCACCATGTACATTTTTGAGAGGAAACTTATCCAAAATTTTCTCATCTTCCATGATCCAGACATATCCGCCGTCACGTTCTACTACAGGCAATACCTGTTCTATATTTTTGATACCGATATCTTTAGGTTTAGTATCCAATTTTGTGATTGACTTTTTAATATCCTCTTTAGTCCAGGTAAAGTCTTTGTTAACTGGTCTTTTGATATACCTGGCAACTTCAAGCAACTCCCAGGTTGTCAGAAACTCATAAGAGGGCATCAACGTCTGAGGAAAACCGTTACGTATCTTTTTTACAAGATCTTCAAGTTTATACTTTCGCAAAAAAGCAGGAATCAGAGGAGGTCCTGCTATACCTATACGTTCTTTATGATGACAAGCCATACAGTATTTTTCATATACCTCTTTACCGACATCTTTTTTTGGGATTGCTTCTACCATATGACCAGCAGCCCCGTCGATAGCATTAGCATTTGAAACAAAAAAAGTACTCAGTAAAAATAGTGATATTAGCAGATGGATTCTCATCATAAAACCCTTATAAAAAATTTTAGATTGTATTGTAGCAAGAGTCAGATAGCACTGTTCTAAAATAGCAAAGCTATAAAAAACGGCTTATCTATATGTAAGTTCTGTATAAAAACCTGTAGTATCACAAAAGGGAAAAATCCCCTTTGTGACAAAAGATTAGTAAGTATCAGTCATAGTATTTGTGACGTTGAACTTACCTGTTGGTGTGATCAGACGTTTGTCATCAATCACATTTTTAAGTTTAAGTGTATTTGAATCAAATACAAGGATAGGAGTTGATGTCAACTTATTACCCCAGATACTTGTCCACACTTCACTACCGTCTGCATTGAACTCAAAGTGTACAGGTCCTCTTGCTTTAACTTTTGGATCTGCAGATTTGAGATATTTCTCAGGGATTTTAATTGTTTTTACAACTTCAAGTTTATCTTTGTCGATAACATAGATTTGAGTTTGCAGTTTTCTATCCGGATTAACTGGACGATCAGCAAAGATGTATTTACAATTTGGATGTGTTTTTACGAAAAGGTTACCACCACCGTTTCCTGGAAGCTGGAATTTTTTAACAACTTTCCAAGCGTTATCAGGGTGACCTTTAGGATCTGTACCGATTGCAATGATATCGTTAGAACCAATGTGACCGGAAATCCATACTGGACCATATTTTTTAGAGTTAACGTTTGCACCACGTCCTGGGTGTGGTTTTGTTCCCTGTGAAGGAATATTTGCTACCAATGTTCCTTTTTCAGTATCGATAACAGAAATAACGTTTCTTGCATTTGCTGCTGTCAGGAAATATCTTTTTGATAAATCCCATCCACCATCATGTAAGAATCTTTCAGCTTCAACCATTGTGATTTTAGGATTTTTTACGTTTGAATAGTCATATAGCCATACCTGACCTGTCTCTTTAACGTTAATAACCCACTCAGGTTTATGGTGAGATGCGATAATCGCAGCAACACGTGCTTCTCTTGTAAAGACGTTTTTATCAATTGTATAACTTGCAGTTGAAACAATTTTGATTGGTTCAAGAGTATCAGCTTTGAAAGTAACAATTGATGGTGGCCAGTAACAACCAACAACTGCATATTTATCTACAAAGTCACCTTTAGGCCCTTTATATTTAGATGTATCGATACTTCTTGCATCATTACAAGGTCTGATTTCGGCAACGTTTTTAGGCTCTTTCATCCAGAGATCGATCATAGATGCTTTACCATCACGTCCGATAACATACATATATCTACCACTTGCACTTGTTCTGGTAATATGCGTTGCATAACCAGATGGTACAACAGAGATAACTTTTTTGGTTTTACCATCTACAATAGCAATTTTACCAACATCTCTCAGGATAACTGCAAAATAATCTTTCCAGTTTTTCCCTTCAGGTGCTTTTGGACGTTCTGCAACCGGAACAAGTACTTTCCAGCTTTTTTTCATATCATCCATTGATTTCTCAGGCGGCATAGGTGGTGTAATTTGCACATATTTTGCCATAAGCTCTGTTTGTGCAGGTGTTAACTCACCAGATTTACCCCAGCCCGGCATACCACCAGGAGTACCTTCTGTAATAATTGTTTTCAGTGTATCTGTTCCCATCTCTTTTGTCTTTTTAGGCTCAAGATTTGGACCCAGTGCACCTTTTCTAAGCATACCGTGACAACCTGCACATCTATCAAAATAAACCTGCGTCGCCTCTTTCATTTCAGCATCTGACAATTTTACATCAGCTGCCTGTACACTTACTGTAGCGATACCTACCGCTGCAACGTAACTTAAAAACTTAGCTAACTTCATATTTCCTCCTTTAAAGTTATTAAACAGTCTGTTTTCCCCTCTACCTATTATAACACATTTATAATTACTATTTGTTCAGCTTTTTTTTCTCGCTGAAATAGATCCAAAACATTGGAAGAACAATTACCGTATGAAGGAAAATTGTTAATGTCAATGGACCTTGATTCAACATACCGAAAAAACTTGGAACAACATCAGTGAACGGCTCAATCATAGTTTTCTCCTTATTCATTTGCGAGGTAACAAGTTACCTCACATTTTTTATTCGCCTGCTTCTTTTTTACCGATAGTCAGTAAATCAGCAACTAGCATAACAAAACCTACAAAAGTGACAACACCCATTACCAATCTC
The DNA here is from genome assembly GCA_964651755.1 of uncultured Sulfurospirillum sp. Classification (GTDB taxonomy): domain Bacteria; phylum Campylobacterota; class Campylobacteria; order Campylobacterales; family QNZT01; genus QNZT01. Next base: position 7,851 of record CAZYZD010000089.1, read on the forward strand.
CAGCCCATTGCCTGAACATACCATGTCAGGTTCTGCGCAGTAAAGAATGCTTCCCATGTTCCACCAAGTTCAGCTCTTTCAACAAGAACTTGCTCATATCCGGCAATTGTTAATGAAACAGCCATTCCCAATAAACCGAATACAATTAATGTAATAGCCCATTTGGAAAGCTTGGTTGCTTTCATTTGTTTAATACCGTACGCACCCTGAACACCAAGATACATCATACCAATCAAAATAGTCGCATATGCACCAAAGAATGCAAGGTGACCATGCGCTGATGTAAACTGCGTACCGTGTGTATAGATATTTACCTGTGGTAAAGTATGGAAGAATCCCCAGATACCTGCACCAAGGAAGTTACCGAAAGCATTGGTAACGATCCATGCCATTGCAGGACCATTGTTGATTGCATGTGCTCCACCTTCTGCCTGTACCTGACCTTGCTCTTTACCCCAGTCATAAAGGACGTGAACAAACATCGCTACAAGAGGAACAGGTTCAAGAGCAGAGAAAAGTGCACCAATTTCCCACCAGTACTCAGGCGTACCGATCCAGAAGTAGTGGTGACCAAGACCAAGAATACCAGATCCAAATAACATCAATACTTCAATCCACAGCCACATTTCAACGATTTCACGTTTTGCACCGATAATTTTGATCAATGCATATGC
>CAZYZD010000090.1:0-8443 GCA_964651755.1 uncultured Sulfurospirillum sp.
TATTCATAAAACCGACAATATTTGCATCGATGTAGGCATGTGGGTTTTCAAGAGAGTAACGCACACCGGCCTGTGCTGCGAGGTTGCAAACTGCATCGAATTGTTCTTCTTTGAAAAGTTTTTCTATGCCTTCCCGGTCACTTAGGTCTAGTTTGATGAATCTATGTTCAGGATAGATTTTTGATTGAGCATATTTATCTTCTTTGATCAGTGCTTTTTCAATACCAAGATCTGCCAGTCGACCATACTTTAGATTGACATCATAATAATCATTGATATTATCAATACCAATAACTTCATCACCTCTTTCCAGTAGTTTTTTGGTGAGATTGTGTCCTATGAAACCAGCAGATCCAGTAACAAGAATTTTCACAATTATGCCACTCCTATTTCATAATATTCCCAGCCGGCATCTTCCAGTCTCTTACGATTGTACTGATTTCTACCGTCAAAAATAATTGGGTTTTTAAGTCTTTGTTTGATTTCATCAAAGTCCGGGCTTCTGAACTCTTTCCACTCTGTGACGAGAATCATCGCTTCTGCGTTATTTAATGCATCGTATTTGCTCTGAACATACTCTATATGAGGATTGTCTTTAAGATAGTGTGTTTTTGCTTCTTCTTCGGCTTTGGGATCATAGGCTTTGATTTTTGCACCTCTTTTGGTGAGTTCGTTGATGATGGTGATGGAGCTTGCTTCTCTCATGTCATCGGTTCCCGGTTTAAATGCCAGTCCCCATATGGCGAAGGTCTTGCCGCTGAGATCCTCCCCGAAACGGTTGATCACTTTAGTGCTGATCACTTTTTTCTGGTCATAGTTTACTGCTTCGACTGCATCGAGGATTCTGGGGGTATAGCCGTAGTCTTTTGCGGTTTTGGCGAGTGCCTGAACATCTTTGGGAAAACAGCTGCCGCCATATCCGCATCCTGGGTAGATGAAACTGTATCCTATTCTGCTATCGCTTCCTATACCGTGTCTGACTTTATTCACATCTGCACCAACTCTTTCACATATGTTGGCTATTTCATTCATGAAAGAGATTTTGGTGGCAAGCATGGCATTTGCTGCGTATTTTGTCATTTCTGCAGATTTTATGTCCATGGCTACAAATCGGTCGTGATTAACGGTAAAAGGTGCATAGAGTTCTCTCATGATTTCAAAAGCTTCATCGCTTTCGGCGCCTATGACCACACGATCCGGTTTCATGAAGTCAGCTATGGCTGCACCCTCTTTCAGAAATTCAGGATTGCTGATAACATCAAATGTTAAATCACTCTTTCTCTCATCGAGTGCTTTTTGGATGGTGGCTTTGACTTTGTCCGCTGTCCCTACCGGCACTGTGGATTTGTCGATGACAAACATATGGTGTGTCATATTTTCACCGATGCTTTTTGCCACTGCGAGTACATACTGAAGATCAGCACTGCCGTCTTCTCCCATAGGGGTTCCGACTGCTATAAAACAGATATCTGTTTTATCCAGTGCTTCTTTGATATCTGTTGTAAAGTCTAGTGTACCTTTTTGATGGTTTTCCAGAACCATCTTTTCGAGTCCCGGTTCATAAATGGGGATGATGCCGTTTTTAAGATCTTCTACTTTTTGGGTATCGATATCGACACATACTACACTGTTTCCCATCTCTGCAAAACATGTACCTGTAACCAGTCCTACATAGCCTGTTCCTATGACAGATATATTCATTTACTTTCCTTAGTTGATTAAAATATGATTATATTGTAGTAAATATCGGTAAAAAATTAAATTATTGAAGGAGAAGAAAAGGAGAAGTTAATTTCCCCTGCTTCCCGGTTTGTATGCAGTTGTTCCCTCTTTGCATAAAGGGCAATTTTCCGGATCGTAGATTTCAAACTCAAAATCATCGAGTGCAAAAAATGGTATATTTTCAGGTAGTTTACACTCCGGTTTAATTTCTTTTTCACTACCTTCGCGTTTACAAAATCCACGATTTGCAAGTGCAGCATAGGCAACAACTTCCCCACCCAGTGCTTCTACTGCTTTGGCGGCTTCAAGTGCTGATCCGCCAGTAGTGATGATATCTTCACATATCAGAAGTTTTTCACCTTTTTTGACTTCAAAACCACGACGCAATGTCATAACTTTGTCAACACGCTCGGTAAAGATAAACCTTGCATCCAGCGCACGTGCCAGTTCATACCCTGCAAGTATTCCACCCAGGGCAGGAGAACAGACAGTATCTACTTTGATACCGCTTTTTTGGATCATTGAAGCTAGCTCTTTTGCCAGAATTTCCGCTGTTTTTGGATTTTCTAGTACTTTAGCACTTTGCAGGTAAAACTGTGAATGTTTTCCGCTGCTGAGTAAAAAATGCCCTTCCAGATAAGCACCTGCTTTTTTGTATATTTCTTCTATATTTATCATGCCGGTTAAACTTTTAAAAGTTCCGCTTCTTTTTCTTTGACCATTTCATCTACTTTTTTGATCGCAGCATCAGTGATTTTCTGTACTTCATCATGTGCACGTTTACTTTCATCTTCTGTGATCTCTTTCTCTTTTTCAAGATGTTTTATTTTATTGTTTGCATCTTTACGTACATTTCGGATTGAAACTTTTGCTTTTTCGCCCATAGCTTTTGCTTGTTTAGCACTCTCTTGTCTCTGTTCTACTGTCATAGGCGGGAAAAAGAGTTTGATCACTTCACCGTCATTGTTTGGATTGACACCGATGTTTGCACTTTGGATCGCTTTTTCTACTTCATGAAGCAGATTTTTTTCCCATGGAGAGATTGTAATGGTCGTTGCATCCGTCGCCAGAACAGAACCTATCTGGTTCAATGGAGTCGGTGTACCGTAGTAATCTACTTTCACATGATCGACGATAGCTGTAGAAACCTTTCCGCTTCTCAGTGTTGTAAAATCTCTTTTCAATGCTTCGAGGGCTTTATCGTTTCCCTCTTTCTGGTGTGCATAAATCTCATCTAATGACATATATTTCCTCCGCTTATTTGGTTGATGGTACTGCCGGTGCACTTGGCGCAGCCGGAGATGCAGGTGTAGGGTTTGCAGGCACAGCAGGTGCCGGAATGTTTGTAGTCTTGATACTATCTACGATGGAAGATTTGTTCTCCTGGTTGTAGATATATCCGAGTGCCAGCGTGTTGATGATAAACGCAAACCCGAGTGTAAATGTCAGTTTGGTCAAAAATCCCGCCGGACCTTTTGCTCCGAAAACAGACTCATTGCTTCCGCTGTAGGCACCAAGACCAATAGAAGAACTTTTTTGTAACAAAATCACAATTGTCAACACCACTGCGAGTGCAAATTGTATGATTAAAAGGATTGAACTCATTTTTTAAAACCTTTTTTAGATATAATTGTGCGATTATACCTAAAATATTTAAAAGTACTATTAAATGACGAAAAAATCGGGCTTGCACGCACATCATACCCATGAGTTTTCCAGACGTGCAAAAAGCTACACTACACACAATATTATCCAGAAAAAAGTGGTTCAGAAACTGGTTTCTTCTATAAACTCTCAGCCGAAAAAAATCCTCGATCTTGGATGTGGTTCGGGTGCAGTGTATGATTTGATCAACTGGGAGATTACACACTTTACGGGTATAGACAAGGCAGATCAAATGTGCGCCCTGCATCCGATCAATGATAAAATCACACTGCTTCATGAAGATTTTGAAAATGCTACACTATTGCAAAGTCTGGGGCATTTTGATATGGTGATCTCCTCTTCTGCGATGCAGTGGGCATCTGATCTGGAAAAACTACTGGAAAACATTGCAAAAATAACCGATGAAGTCGCTTTTGCCATCTTTTGTGACGGAACTTTCAAAACAATTTATGAAATGACACATATGCAGAGTTTTTTACCCAAAAGTGATCATTTGACAAAGATATTACAAAAATATTTTGCATGTACCTGTGAAATAAAAACCTACCGGCTTGATTTTCCCGACAATATCTCAAAGTTTCGCTATATCAAGCAAAGCGGGGTCAGCGGGGGAAAACGCAAACTCAATGTAGAACAGACCAGAAAGCTTATCAGAGAATATCCGCACGACTATCTGGAATTTGAAGTTTTATTTTGTCTTGGAAAAGTGAAACGTTAAAAATCTAACAATTAGTTAGAATTCTTTGATTTTACTCTAACATATTTTTTTCTATATCATAAAGTGCATAGCGTATCTGCTTGAATTTTTCTGCTTCCTGTGCATCGATAAGTTTAAAACTCTCTTCAAGAACTCTTGCACTCTCCTGTGCGCGTTTCATGTTGGACAACTGTAAAGAGGCAAGATTTTCCCTTTTGGATTCCGAGGCTGTTGTCTCTTTGAGTATATCGCCGATAATATCGCGTTCGTTGAGATAATGTTCAGGATTTTGTACCCTGCACTGATGGCGAAGTGATTTTAGTTTTTGAGAGAGAGGTTTGTTGTCGTAGATAAAGCGCTGGATATCTTCCAGCACACGGATACCTTCACGCAGACGATTGAGGTTGGCATCGATGAGTCTGTAGAGTTTGGAAGGGGGAAAATCCCCTTCTTTGTTATTCGTCACTTCCCAAAATACCCAAGATTTGCAGCAGTGAAGTAAACAGATTGATAAAGTCAAGATAAAGCGCTAAAGCACCGTCTACCGGATGACCGTAATTTCCCTGAATAATATTTTGCGTATCATAAAGGATAAACGCGGAAAACAAAATCGCACTGACCGATGCGATACCTACCTGCATCCATGGACTATGCAGCCAAAATACATTTAAAAGCCCGGCAACGATAATCACGATCAATGTGATAAACAGCATCTTGCCCATGGTCGTAAAATCACGTTCGGTATTCATAGCAAACATCGAAAGTCCGCCAAATGCCACAGTTGTCAGTATCAGAGCATTGGCAACAACACCTCCTGCTCCGGCGCTGATAAAGTGTCCGACAAGTACTGACATAGTAAGTCCGGAAACCAGTGCAAAGGCAAACAGCATGATCAGATTAAGCCCCGGTTTTGCTCTGGCAAATCCGATACCGAAAATCAATGCAAATTCCAAAATCACAAATCCCCAGTAAAATTCACGGATAGCAGGAATTCCCATCCCTACATACGCACCTGCTGCACCAACCAGTAAGCTTCCTGCAAACAGTTGATACGTTTGTTTGATAAATGTCGCCAAATCACCACTGTACTCACTACTCTGTGCAGTTTCTGAAAATGCTTTGTCATTTGCAGAAACAGTGGTTTTGTTTTTGACATAATCTCTGTCATATAAACCCATTATTTTTCTCCTGAATTATATTTTTTTATATTTATTGCACCGTAGTATATCGTAAAATGTGGAAAATTTATTAATAAAAGATTAATAGAAAAGTGATTCAGGAGTGAAATGCTCCTGAATATGCTGTAAAATTGTTTTTATTTACTGCCGAAAAAGTTCTTTGCCATATCCATCAAACCATCTACACCACCGAGAGAATCCAGAATAGAAGCACCATCACCTGTGGCTTTGTCGATCATGTTTGGTACTGCATCTGCCAGCCCTTCTGCTGCAGTATCTGGATCAAGTCCAAGTTTTTCGGCAAACTCGGAGATTTTGTCACTTCCCAGAATAGAAGCCAGCGTACCGCCGTCAACAGCCTCATTTTCACCGCTGCCTACCCATGAAGAGATGATACTTCCGATACTCCCATCACCCAAAGAAGAGAGAATATTGCTCAAATCAAGCCCACCCTCTTCATTTGAGATTAAGCCGCTGAGTGCATCCATAATGGAGTTATCATCCATCTCACCTGCCTGATCACCCAGTTTATCTTTAAAAAGCTGCGTACCCATTTGTACTAAATCATTTAATTCCATATTTTATGCTCCTTTAATTTTAAAGTGCATTGATTATAACATTACTTCTTGAATTTACGAATAATCATCAAAATCATCGGTAAATATTTGAGCAGGGATATCAACTTTCTCATGCTTTTGCCTTTTTTGCCATTCTTTTTCTGACAGTCGGATCAAGATATCTTTTTCGGATACGAATACTCTTCGGTGTTACCTCAACAAGTTCATCATCTTCGATCCACTCCAGAGCGCTTTCGAGTGTCGGAATTCTCGGTGGTACAAGTTTGATCGCTTCATCTGCACCGGAGCTTCTGACATTTGAAAGTTGTTTTCCTTTGATAGGATTGACATCCAGATCATTTGCACGTGCATGTTCACCGATGATCATTCCGACATAGACTTTATCCTGCGGTTTGATAAACATCACACCACGTTCCTGAAGGTTGAAAATAGAAAAACCGGAAGCTTCACCATTTTCCATAGAGACAAGCGCGCCGTTCATACGATGCTCTATACCACTCATCAACGGTCTGTACTCCAGAAAAGAGTGGTTCATGACACCTTCACCTTTAGTATCTGTCAAAAACTGACTTCTAAAACCAATCAAACCACGTGCGGGAATCTCAAACTCAATTCTGGTTTGTCCGTCACCTGTCGGTGTCATAGATTTCATCTCTGCTTTTTTACGACCCAGTTTTTCAATAACCACACCGGTAAAATCATCCGGTACATCCACAACCAGATGCTCAAATGGTTCCATCTTTACACCATTTTCTTCTTTGATAATTACTTCAGGACGTCCCAGTAAGAACTCAAATCCTTCACGTCTCATGTTCTCTGCCAAAATGGTAATCTGAAGTTCACCACGACCGGAAACTTTGAAACTTCCCTCTCCGCTGCTCTCATATTTCATGGCGATATTAGTCTGCATTTCAGATTCAAGTCTTTCGGCAATTTTATTGGAAGTAACAAACTTTCCTTCTGTTCCTGCAAGCGGTGAATCGTTGACAGACATCACAACAGAGATCGTAGGCTCTTCAATGTGCATAGGGTCAAGTGCGACAGGATTGTTCGGATCTGCCAGAGTGTCTCCAACATCCAGTGTTTCAAAACCGGCAACTGCAATAATATCCCCACTGACTGCTTCATCGATATCGATACGATCAAGACCATGAAAACCGATAAGTTTAGAAATACGACCGTTGAGTTTTTCACCGTCTGCTTTTACAAGCGTTACATTTTCATTTTTTCGGATTTTTCCGTTAAAGATTCTGGCAATACCAATTTTCCCGACAAAGTTATCATAGTCGAGTGTAAAGACCTGAAGTTGCAGAGGATTGTCTACACTTCCTGATGATGGCGGTACATGTTCGATAATTGTATCCAGGATAGGAAGGATATTGTCATCCGGATCACTTAGATCAAGTTTTGCATAACCGTTTTTTGCTGCTGCATACACTACCGGAAATTCCAATTGTTCATCATTTGCATCGAGAGCAACAAAGAGGTCAAAGATTTCATCGACAACACGATCCGGTTCTGCTGCCGGTTTATCGATTTTGTTAACAATGACAATTGGGCGTAGTCCCAGTTCCAGCGCTTTTTTCACTACAAACTTGGTTTGAGGCATCACACCTTCCTGCGCATCAACAAGCAGAAGTACGCTGTCTACCATCTTCAAAACACGCTCAACCTCCCCGCCAAAGTCGGCGTGACCCGGAGTGTCGATAATGTTAATTTTATAATCTTTATAGGTGATGGCTGTATTTTTGGAGAGAATTGTAATACCTCTCTCTTTTTCAAGGTCATTGCTGTCCATAACCCTTTCATCTATCTGCTGGTGGGCATCGAATGTACCTGACTGTTTCAACAGTTCATCTACCAAAGTCGTTTTACCATGATCGACGTGCGCGATAACGGCAATGTTTCTAATCTCTTTCATTTTTGTCCTAACATATTAATTTCGCGGATTATACCCAAAAATACTGATAAAGTGAAATTGGCACGTAACTTGCTCTATAAACTCATAGATTTTCAATGCAAAGGTACGATATGAACGGACTTTTATTGGCTTCATCACCAGAAAATAAAGATATTAAATTTAATCCTAAAAAAATTTCAGATACACAAGATGAATTGCTTGAATCTGAGAGTAAATTTTTTCAGAATCTGATGGATGAACTGCTTCAAGAGATGCCAGATAGTAAAAATAAAGATTTTTTAATAGCAAAAATTCTTGATCTTCCGGAAGATTTTGCAAAAAAAGAGGAGATACGTTCCTCTTTTTCAGATGAAAAACTCTTTACAGATCACCAAATAGATAAAGTTTCTGTCGAATCATTGATTGAGATTGCCTCTTTTTTAAAGAGTCTTCCACAGGAACAACCAATCGTAAACTTTCCCACGGATTCAAAAGCACTTCAGACTTCCCTGCTAGACCTGAATGTACAACAAGAATTTAAAAATGCAAAAACGATCAGTGATCTTTTGAATATAGCAGAAAAAAATGGAATAAAAGTAAAAAACTTCACATTTTTCAAAGAAGAAGCCGCACTTGATACACACGCAAAAGAGATGGTAAAGAAAATCAACAGTGAAGAGATTTTTAAACTAATGGAGAAAGA
>CAZYZD010000091.1:0-8315 GCA_964651755.1 uncultured Sulfurospirillum sp.
CGGAGGTCGAGGGTTCAAGTCCCTCTCTTGTCACCATTTACTAGACTTTTAAAGTACAACACTTTCAGACTATCGCTATTTTGTTTAAGTTTTCTTTATTTTTATCCGGTTAACACTTTGGGCAATACTTTTTTCAAAAAGCTGTTTTTTATAAGCAATAGCAGCATTCAATAGTCGTAGCTAGGATTCTCCTCTCTTTTATGTATATATACTTTTGTTTAGAAGCTGAAAAACAATACGCAAAAAGAAGAGATTGGTATGATTTTTAGTGACAGAGTTTTATTGTCATACCATCAGTTTTATCTTCACAGTTTATTTATAAGTAGCTTTTTCTCTTTATATCTGTTATGTTACATTTTGTAATACCTATAGAATATTCTATGCGATTTTGATAATGATATATTGTTTACCCTCTCTATGATTTCTTTTAAAATAACTGACTCTGTAAAGTGCTTCTGCTATAACTTTTTTACATAATTTTTATCCTTTTACATACAAATGTTTCTTTGTTTCTCTTTGTTAAAAATATTTTTTTTGCATTACACAAAAAATATTGACATTAAATATATTTAATTTTTTCAAGACAATAAACAAGATACCGATTTGGAGATGAAGTAGTGTTTTTGGGAGTATATCTTAGAAAATACTATCAAATTTTCAAAAAGGAGTTTTGGCAATGCATAAGTTTCTGATCCAGATTTTGGTGATGGCATTGCTTTTTACAGGATGCGGCAACAGTACCAATCCTATAAAAAGTCAACAACCGTCACAGTCTCAAGAACAACAGCCGAATCAGCCGGGAACAGGGAATAATCCAGGCGGTTCAAATCCACAAATCGGTACCAGGTCGGTAAAGAGTTTTACATTAAATACAAAAAATATACTCAATCCTGACAGTAATAAAACCGGTTTGAACGGTTTTCATGTAAAGATTGAACGCGGAGGGAGTGTGATTTATGACAATATTTCCAAACCTCTGAACTATACACTCATAGTCAATCAGGATGATTCAATCACCTTTATTGGTATGAATAATATTCAATCAGGTGACAAGATTACATTTGAAGCAGATGGTTTTATACCGCAGCAGAAAGTGATCGATCAATCTGTAGTAGATAACATGAGTTTAACATTGATGTTAAAACCAATCGATTCAAGACAGACGTTTGTTTTGGGTGATCTTGATTCCGGTCGTGTTACCAGCAGATATACAAAAGGTGCTTCAGTCAAAGTTACCGGAGAGAATGTAACTTTTAAAACTGACAACGGAAATGTAGCGCTTAGTATTGATAAAGCTGGACTTGACAGTTTGATAGAAAAAGTAAAAAGATCTCCCAAAGCTGATAAAAACACAGAGATTTATCTTGATATCACATCTATCGATCCTAAAACAGAACTTGATTCTTCTATCGGAGATTTGACGTACAGTCCCTCTTTTGAGCCTTCTTCCGGCAGATCTTCCAGAGCAGCTCAATCTTCTGATACGATGCTTGAATCTGTTGTGATGACAAGTATCACTATGAGAACATCAAACGGAGATGAGATTCACTGTTTTGGCGGCGGCAGTTATGATGAAGCCAAAGAGGAGTGTACAGATGACAGCAGTAAAGCGACTTTGCGTATGAAAATTCCTGCGTCACAGTTTGCACAATATGCTAAAAAATATAATGAAGGTGACAAAGTTGTTCCATTGTACCATTACAGTCAGTCCAAAGCGACATGGATCAGACAGCTTGACAGCGATCGTAATCCGATAGATGCTGAACTGGTACTGGAAGATAATAACAACGACAAGATTGCCAATGAAGGGGATACGCTCTATCTTGAAGGAGAAGTAGGACACTTTAGTTACTGGAACGGTGATTATCCTGTAGAACTAAATACCCTCAAAGGTTCTGTTGAAATTGTTTCTGGTGCACATTTACCGGATGGTACGGTAGTTGTATCAGAAGGATCGGATTATACCGGTAGAAAGTTTCAAAAACCTGTTTCTGAAAAAAATCCTAGATTTAATGATTTAGGTGCAAAAGCCAATGCAAAAGTCAGACTCTATCTGAAATATCCAAATGGTACAAGATCGGAAGCGATCTATGTACAAACGGGTGATGCAGGCGAGCAAACAGATGCAGGTACACTTCGTTGTGATTTTCAGTCACACAATGTCACTGTAACGGTTAAAGATACAAAAGGCAATGTCCTCTCTCATGCTTCCGTCAAAGTTGGAAACAGTACGCATGTTACAGATGAAAATGGAGAAACTAAAATTTCAATTGCAAAAGAGGGGCAGACAAAGGTAACCGCTTCTTACGACACAGGAGATTTTGTTACAAAAGCAGCGAAGTTTATCGATTCGGATGATACGCTGGTACTTGATACAACGGCTTTTGAGATCAGTGGTTCTGTAACTTTTAAAGATCCAAAAGGCAATATCCTTGATTCCAAAGATGCATATGTTGAAGTACTTGTCGGAGATATCTATAAAAGAGCCTATGCAAAAGATGGTATATACAGTGTCAAACTGCCTTCAAATGCGATTAAAACAACGACTGATATTCAGATTTTCTCAGGTATTTATGTACCTCTGTATGCAAGGACGATGACAAAAGAGGAGCATCTTTCTGTAAATGCTACAGAGAAAAAAGAGCAGAAGAAAGTACACAATATAGATTTTAAACTGGAAGCTTTTATCGTAAGCGGAAGAGTAATCAATCCGTTTGCTTCCAAAAGATCTCAGGGGTTGCCGAATGTAACCGTTATGTCAGGTGATCAGGTGACACAGACAGATGACAATGGTTACTATGAAATGGTACTTTTTGATAAAGAAGTATCTCATGAAATCTATGCATATGATGCATCAGAAGGAGAGTATGCCAAACCATTTCCAATCAGAATTTCTGCTGATCCTGCAGATGATGATTTAAAAGGGAATGACTTTATTATCGACAAAAGAGAAGCGGTAGTGACTGGTTCTGTTGTCAACATGAAAGGGATTCCTGTACAGGGAGTAGTGCTCTATACCAGTCCTGGATGGTTGCAAACTTTTACAGATGACGAAGGTAAGTTTGAATTTCATATCTCTGATCGAAGTTTGTATGGTACGAAACTCAAAATTATGGCTTATGACAACAATAATAAAAGTAAAGTGCTGGCAACAAAACGTCTGGAAGAGGAGCTTGCAAAAGGGAAAAATATTGATGTAGGAGATATAACGATTAACAACAATTTACCTCCTGTAATCGATGCAGTCTCTACAACAACACCTATGCTTGACCAACCGATGGTAATTACTATCAAAGCACATGACCCTGAAAATGATGCACTTGAAAGTGTAGTGGTATTTGACGGGGAAGAGTATCCTGTAACAGAGGGAGAAGCGGTTATCACTCCCGTATATACCGGTACATTGACATATACTATCAAAGTACGTGAGACAGATACGAGTGATGCTTATGAAACTGTTCGTACGCAGAGTTTCCTGGTACGTGAAAATGCCAAGCCTGTTGTCGATACGATCAGCGGATTTGTACGCCAGTATGATAAAAAAGCAGATATGGAACTCTCTGTAACTGCACATGATCCGGAAGGTGCAGATTTGCGTTACCGTGCAAAACTTGATTCATTTGGAGAAGATTTTACAGATTATGTTACGGTTGACAAAGGTAGCATAACAATCTCAAAAACTATTCCGGATGGTCTCTATCGGTTAAAGATTTTTATCAGTGATGGTGTGCACACAGTAGAGAGAGGCTTTGGTTTCGAAGCCAACAGCAATAGTGCTCCGACCAATCTGAGAATCTTACGCAACGGTACAGAGATTGCAGATAAAGTTTATGCAAAAGTGACTGACAATATTATCCTGGTTGCAGAGGCAGATGATGCAGACGGTGATACGCTTACTTATGAGTGGCAGTATAATGAAGGATTGGCAACTGCTGATGGGAACAGACTGACCATTCAGCCGGTAGTGGGAATCTTCATGATATCTGTCTATGTTTCTGATGGAGAGTATGGAGAATCCAAAACTTTCAAAGTCGTAATTGCAGATAATTTAAAACCTGTTGTTGAAGAGGTACAAATTCAGCCTGATCAAATTGTCAAAGTGGGAGATCACTATGAAGATGGCAATGGTAATACTATAGATTCTATGACAGTAACAGTAAATGCTTATGATCCGGAAGGAACTGCACTAACTTACAAGTTTGGTGAAATACAGACTTTGGCGCCACTGGCAGTAACAGAGGATAGTAACAATACCCGAGTTTACAAACTCAAAGATATTCCGGCAGGCAGACAGGCTGTAAAAATAGATGTAAAAGATGCAGATGGATTTGTTACAACCAAAAGAGTTGTTTTCAATATCAATATCAATAAACCACCGGTGATTAATGCGCTGTATGTTCCTGTAAAAAGTAAAGTAGGTAAAACAGTTGCAATGCAGGTTTCGGCATTTGATCCGGAGGAAAAAGCGCTTACATATCTCTGGAAAGCAACACTTGATGGTAAAGATATTGCAGTGACTGATTCAAATAAACGATCAGCCCAGCTTGTTGTACCTCAGGATGCAGCAGGAAAGATTGAAGTTGTTTTAAAAATCAGTGACGGAACAAATGAACTTGTCAGAAGAAGAAATATAGAAGTTGTGCAAAACAATGCACCGAAGATCAATCAGTTTAAAGTATTACCGACAGTTGTAAAGGTAGGTAAGAGTGTTCGTTTTATGGCAGAAGTATTTGATCCGGAGTTTGATGCACTTGATCTTGTATGGCTTTATGACGGGGAGATATTAAGTGACTTTGACAATAAAATGTCCGGTTTTATCACTACATCCACGCCAGGTGATCATAATTTGACATTAAGAGTGAGCGATGGAGATAAAACAGTAGAAAAAAGAGAAAAAATTACAGTTATGCCTCTGGCAGCCAAACCTGTTGTGACGCTGAGTGCGGCGCAAACCAGACTTTTACCGGGTGCAACGGTGACTATTAACGCAAATGTCGCTGCAGACAGCAGTTATCAGCTGCAATGGACAGGTGCAGGGTTGAGTGGAGAGACACTGACATCAGCACTCTTTACAGCAACAGAGCCGGGTGATTACACAATCAGTGTTGTCGCAACCAATGTAGATGATATTGCAAGCGACGAAGCGACTATAGTACTTCATGTCAATGATGTTGTAGCTGAGGTCACAACACCTGTTGTAACCAAAGAACTTGGAAATGATTTTGTCTTTACTGCTGCATTGAGTGATGGGACAACTGTACCGACAAATGCTACCTGGACAATTATCGAAAAACCTGAAAACTCTCAGGCACAGTTGGCAGCAAACGGTGTTACTGCGACATTGACACCGGATATTGTAGGAACCTATAAAGTAGCTGTCTCATTTACAGTGGATACGATTGCAGGAACATTTGAAGCTTCACAGTCTGTTACAGTCAAAGAAGCGGGCACAACCGGGGAAGTTGTAGAAGGTGTTGTTACAGACAATAACGGTGATATTCTCCAGGGGGTCAAAGTACGTCTCTACAATGCAACAGACAGTACGCTTTTTGATGTTACAACAACAACAGATGCAGAAGGGAAATATAGCTTTACAGGTGTATTACCGGGAACCTATTATCTTGTCATAAGCGGCGGCAATAACTATATCAATCAAACAGAAAAAATAACAATTCAATAAGGAGTGAATCATGAAACATAATAACTTAGTAAAAATCTCTATCTCGGCGGCATTGGCAGCAGTTCTATTTGCAGGGTGTGGCAGCAGTACATCTCCTGCAAGTTTGGCAGAAAAGAGTAGTACATCTACACAGTCAGAAAGTAAAAAGTCTGATACAGCACAGTCGTTAAATACCTTGAGCGGTACGATAAGGTTGGATAATACCCCTGTAAATAGTCGTACAACACACTCTTTAAACAGTAATGTATACAGCATCACGGCATACAATTTAAATGACAATAGTGTTTATAAAACCACTACCAATGCAAGTGGTCACTATACACTTTCCGGTCTTAGTGACGGAGAGTATCAGATATATGCGGAAAATAATGAAGTGGCAAAAAGTGCTATCAAACGTGTTGCACTTGCAAGAGGAACACGTAAAGTAGTTGATTTTGTACTTCAGGCGGCAGGTTCAATCAAAGGGCAGATCAAAGGAGCCGAGGTTGTTTACATTCCGGGAAAAGATTATGTCGTAATTCCTGATGAAAACGGTTACTTTGAGATGACAAATATCCCAGTAGGTACATATGTATTGAAATATGAGATTAAGACAGATAGTAAATATTATGATGAGTATGATGATACTAAAATGGGTAGTCTGAATATTACAGTTCAGGAAGGGATGACAGATCTTTCTTTGATTACGCCGCAATTGAATTTGATTAAAATTAATTCGGATCTTAGATTTGGAACGTTGCAATTACATCATGATGGTATCGGTATCAAGTATGATGATTGGATGATAGATCCAAAATTGCTCTCTCAGGCGGCTGTCCTCAAAGATGCTTCCGGTACAGTGATTCCTGTAGAAGTAGGTACACATTATGAAGGTTTTGTGAAGCTGAGAACAAAAGAGATTGTTCCTGCAGGAGACTATACTCTTACTATCCCTGCAACGATTTCCGACAAAATGGCTCATGATTTTGTGAGAACATTTCATGTGGATGCTGTTGCTGTGGCTTTTACGGAGAGTGATTCAGGAAGCAGTGCGAGGTATCTCAGAATTGATCTTCCTCAGGCAGTAAGTGATACACAAAAAGCTTCACTTGGTACGATTGTTGTCAAAGAGAAAGGTTCGACAGCAACGGTTTCTGTTAAAGCTGTCTGGACAGGAGATCATCAACTGGCACTTTTTGGAAATTATAAAACAGGGGTAGAATATGTCTTTGACTTGACAGATGCACAAAAAGCTTTACTTGGCGATGTCAAAACATTTTTTGACAAATTAACATTTGGTGAAGCTAAACTGGAGGGAGTATACCCTGCAAATGGTCTGAAAGAGGTAGCTATAGATCAGCCGATTTATGTCAATGTACAAAATGTGCGTGAACTTGATCCGTCTACTGTTAAATTTACAATCACTAATGGTAGTGAAACAAAAACATATACGCAGCAGGATATTCTTTTTTCAAGAGGTGGTGGTGCGTTAGAGCCTTATGATTATATGGATATCCATTCAGATTATTATAACAATTTTTATACAACTGCAATAGGAGTCAAAGATGCCAAACTTGAGTATGGTAAAACATATACTGTACGAGTTGAAGCGAAAGATTTCTTTGGACATACGTTAACTTCCGAAAGTACATTTCAGACGCTTACACCTGAAGTACGGGATCTCTCTCCGAATGATCTTGACGAGTTATTCAGAGATAATTTACGTGCGGAATTTAATGTAGCAGTAAAAAAAGGTGTTGGTACAATTACTGTTGAAGATTTGACAGATCCTTCACATAATCCGGAAGTGAAACTTGGTAAGCGTGACAGATATGATGGATATGATGAATATGAAATGGATTTTATGCCTCAGACAATCTTTTTTGAGATAGATGGATTGATGCCGGAGCATAAGTACAAAGTGACTGCATCAGGATTTGAAAGCCAGGATGGAGTGGAAATTCCTGCGGAAACGACGGAATTTGTAACACCTCCTAAAATGCTTATTATCCCTGAAGAGTATAGCCAGAACCTTTTTGTCGATCCGCAGCAGTTTGAGCATAAAGTGCGCTTTTTTGTCTTCGGTGATTTGACAGATGCGGAGAAAGCATTTATGGAAGCTCATCTGCAGGTTACCAGTTATGGCAATGCGCAGACTCCTGATGCTACACATCCAGCCAGAAAACTTTTCTTTGTAGATGATCATGATGGAGTTGAAATTGTGGTGGCATTTACTATTGATGCGGGTACCAACTATGAAATCTCTTTTGATGACGTCAGCGGTCTTTCCGGTATCGTTATGCCAAGGGGCTTTGAAGCGGGTAAACCTCTTGTCAGTTTTTCAACACAGAAGATGACAGGTACAACTAGTTCACAAAATGGTCAGATAATTCAAAATCTTAATGTCCATAATGAAGGTATGGAAGGAAGAGTGGAACTTGAAGCGACTATTCCTTTGGGGAAAATTCCGTCTTATGAAAGTTGCTGGAATAGATTTGGTAATGATATGGAAAGTGTAGATTTATCTGCATATATTCATGTGGTAGATGAAGAGAACAAAGAGGTATCTGTTGAATTTAACAAAAATGGTAATTACAGTATGAATTCCCGATATATTGGTGATGAGATGCAGGTATGTGAACTAAAACTCTATCCA
>CAZYZD010000092.1:0-8213 GCA_964651755.1 uncultured Sulfurospirillum sp.
TCTATGGATAAAAGAGCAGATCGAAAATGATCTGAAAGAGTATTTGGATTTTAACAGTTAAAAACGCAAAACATCACTAAACTACCCGATTTACACATAGAATTTTGCCGGCTTTTTATAGTTTAGTTCAATTGACTAAACTTTATTTAGCAAAAAATTTCAATAACCCCTTGACAAGAAGAGACTAAAGTTGTATAATAACGAAAAAATATCACGGATACCACTCTGTGATACACAAAGGAGTCAAACTTGAGTAAAAAAAAGCAAGAAGAGAAGCAGCCTCAGGAAGAAGTTCAGAAAGAAGAGACTGAACATGAAGAGGTAAGCGAGGAAGAAACAGAATCAACTGAAGAAGATCGCGTTGCTGACCTTGAAGCGAAAATAGCCGAGCTTGAAGATCAGCGTTTACGGGATCTGGCAGAGTTTGAAAATATCAAAAAAAGAATGGAACGTGAGAAGCAGCAGGCTATCGCGTATGCCCATGAACAGTTTGCCAGAGATTTGCTGGCGGTGATTGATTCGCTGGACAATGCCCAGATCAGTGTGGATGGTGCAGAGGACAGTGAGGAAGCACTCGAGCAGATCAAAGAGGGTATCAATCTCACACTTGAACAGTTTAAAAAAGTGTTTGAGAAGCATGGGATTGAACTTGTAGATATGGAGAGCGGTTTTGATCCACACTTTCATGAAGCAGTGATGCGCGTGGATAGTGAGGAGCATGAACCTGGTCAGATTGTACAGGTTTTACAAAAAGGGTACAAAATCAAAGACAGAGTGCTGAGACCGGCAATGGTTTCGATCTCTAACTGATGTTTTTTGAAGAGATTCAGAAAACGGTATAAAAAAACAATTTAATTTAAAATAAAACGATTTAAAAATCAAGGAGAATAAAATGAGTAAAGTAATAGGAATAGATTTAGGAACAACAAACTCTTGTGTGGCAGTATACGAGGGTGGCGAAGGGAAAGTAATCCCGAACAAAGAGGGTAAAAATACAACTCCTTCTATCGTAGCGTTTACAGACAAAGGCGAAGTACTTGTCGGTGATCCTGCAAAAAGACAGATGGTAACCAACCCTGAAAAAACCATCTACTCTATCAAAAGAATTATGGGTTTGATGTGTAACGAACCGACAGCAGAAGAGGCGAAAAAGAGATTGCCATATCATGTTATTGACAGAAACGGTGCATGTGCAATCGAAGTAGACGGTAAAACATATACACCTCAGGAAATTTCTGCAAAAGTTTTGACCAAGCTGAAAGAAGATGCAGAAGCGTATCTTGGTGCAACTGTAACAGATGTAGTTATTACTGTACCGGCTTACTTTAACGACAGTCAGAGAAAAGCGACTCAGGAAGCAGGTACGATTGCAGGTTTGAATGTTGTCAGAATTATCAACGAACCGACAGCAGCAGCACTGGCATATGGTCTGGATAAAAAAGAGGCAGAGCAAATCTGTGTATATGACCTTGGTGGTGGTACATTTGACGTAACAGTACTGGAAACAGGTGACAATGTTGTAGAAGTTCTTGCAACCGGCGGTAATGCGTTCCTAGGTGGTGATGACTTCGATAACAGATTGATCGACTGGTTGGTAGAAGAGTTTAAAAAAGAGAGCGGCATCGATCTTAAAGGTGATGTTATGGCACTTCAAAGATTGAAAGAAGCTGCTGAAAATGCGAAAAAAGAACTCTCTTCAGCAACTGAAACAGAGATCAACCTGCCGTTTATCACAGCAGATGCAAGTGGTCCGAAACACTTGGTGAAAAAGATTACAAGAGCAAAATTTGAGTCTTTGATCGAAGATCTGGTAGAACAGACTATCACTAAAATCGAAGAAGTACTCAAAGATGCAGGTGTTGCAAAAGGTGATATCAAAGAGATCGTAATGGTTGGTGGTTCAACCCGTATTCCTATGGTTCAGGAAAAAGTGAAGAGTTTCTTCGGTAAAGATTTGAACAAATCTGTGAATCCTGACGAAGTAGTTGCAATCGGTGCAGCGATCCAGGGTGCGGTTATCAAAGGTGATGTCAAAGATGTATTGTTGTTGGATGTTACACCGCTTAGTCTTGGTATCGAAACACTTGGCGGCGTTACTACCAAAGTTATCGAAAAAGGTACAACGATTCCGGTGAAAAAGACACAGACATTCTCAACTGCGGAAGATAACCAGCCGGCAGTTACGATTCATGTTGTACAGGGTGAGAGAGAGTTTGCCAAAGACAATAAATCTTTAGGACAGTTTAACCTTGAGGGAATTCCACCGGCACCAAGAGGTGTGCCTCAAATCGAAGTAACATTCGATATCGATGCGAATGGTATTTTGACAGTAAGTGCACAGGATAAAGCGAGCGGTAAACAACAAGAGATCAAGATCACCGGTTCATCAGGATTGAGTGAAGAAGAGATCCAGAAAATGGTTCAGGATGCGGAAGCGCATAAAGCGGAAGATGAGAAAAGAAAAGCACTTGTTGAAGCGAAAAATCAGGCGGATGCACTTGTACACCAAACTGAAAAATCACTCTCTGATCTTGGTGACAAGGTTGAAGCAGGCGAGAGAACAAAAATCGAAGGTCTGCTGAATGATCTTAAAGAACTTCTCAAAGATGAGAATGTCACAAAAGAGCAGATTGATGCCAAAGTCAAAGAACTTACAGATGCGAGTCATAAACTTGCTGAAGCTGCTTATCAGAAAGAGCAGGGTGCAGCAGGCGGTGAAGCCGGAGCACAGGGCGGTGCCGGTCAGGCTAAAAAAGATGACGATGATGTCATCGACGCAGAAGTAGAATAATCTGCCAAACCAAAGAAGCCGGGAATTTCCCGGCTCTTTTATTTCAATGCAAAGCTATACGCACCCTTTTGACCCCATTCTCTTTCCCGATACACAAATCCTTATCTTAGGTACTTTCCCCAGTCTTGATTCATTTAAATATGACTTCTATTATGCACACAAACGCAATCAATTTTGGAAAATTTTAGCCGATATATACGATATGCCTGTAGAGAGCAGGGCAGAGAAAATAACACTTTTGCAAAGAGCAAAGATCGGATTATGGGATATTGTCGCTTCATGTGAGCGTAAAAACTCCAGCGATACCAATCTGAAAAACTGTACACTTCATGATATTCCTGCCGTGCTAAAAGTCTATCCTTCGATTGTGCTTATCGCATTTACGGGGCAAAAAGCTGCACAGCTTTATAGGAAGGGTTATGCAGATTTACCGGTAAAAACAGTTGTTCTGCCTTCTCCGTCACCTGCTTATGCAAGTATGCGTTATGAAGAAAGAAAGAAAATATACAAAGAAACACTGCATACAGACTACACATAAAAAAGGTATAGTATCACAGATTAAAAAAAAGGATAGACAATGTCTATATCTTATAAAAACTCTTCTCAGTCAAGAGCCAAAATGTTAAGAACAAAAGAGCAACTTTTTAAAAAGAAATATCAGATATTTAACCGCAACTAGTGTGACTCAACATCCGGTTCTGGAATCGGCGTTGAACCATGTGCATTTTTAAATGCACCGTGCGTATACGCCTGATATGCCATTGCACCTGCGATGATCAGTAAAGCCGTGATTATAAACAGTATAAGTGTTTTTTTCATGCTATAATCCTTTTGCATTTTCAGAACTATATCCAAAATAGTGATAAAATATTGCTATTTATTTGAGTTATATTACCTTTTTAAGGAAAAAATGTGTCTAAAATAGTTTCATTTTTGTTGTTATTATTCTTTTTTTTGGGTTGTGAAGATAAACATTTCTCTAAGATTTATGATACCTCTATAGAAGGTAAAAGAGTTGATAAATTACGTATTTCAACAGCAGATCCTGAACTTTATAAGATTGTTGCAAAAGCATTGAAAGAGCAGGAAATCAAAATAGACAACAATGCCGCTTTAACGCTGGAAGCAGAATCTCAGAAATATGCAAAACATTGTAATAATCCCCTTACTTGCAGTTATGATGCTACCTATGACGGTTATATGAAAATACGTCTGATGCGTCAAATGCATCCGCTTTATATGATACAGCAGGATTATCATGGAGAATTAAATCCAGAAATATTGGCTTCTTTGATTGCCAGAATGTATGATGATCTTGATTTGAAAAAGTAATACAAATAGTCTAAAAAATATTTTTGATCTGTCGATGTAGTAGTAATTCACAATCAGGAGAATAAAAAAATGTTTGGAAGAAGTACGACAGAAGTCCCATCATACAGTCATAACAGTGATAGTCAAACAGCATTGCTGGAGCGGGAGAACCGTGAGCTCAGAGATCAGATAGCGCAGTTGCAGAGTACTTTGAGTTATTATCAGGATAGTACAAAAGAAGAGATACTTAAAATCAGAGAAGAGCTTTTAAAGACATTGATAGGCAGTTATGAAGACGGCGTTAAATTTTTGCAAAATACAATTGATGAAAATCTTTTCATGCTCAATAATATCAATGCACTGAATGATAAAACATTTCAAAGAGTGGAAGAGGTAGGAACACAGACAGGTGTGATTGAAAACTCAGTGGAGAATATTCAGCAGTATACTGAGCAGTTGAGAGATGACTCTTCCGCATTGAATGATTCTGTCAACTCTATTGCAGAGATTATCAACTTGATTAAAGATATTTCAGATCAGACCAATTTACTTGCGTTGAATGCAGCGATAGAAGCAGCACGTGCCGGTGAGCATGGGCGCGGGTTTGCTGTAGTTGCAGATGAGGTACGAAAGCTGGCAGAGAGAACGCAGAAGGCGACACAGGAAGTGGAGATCAATATCAGTGGTCTGAAACAAAACTCAAATACGATGATGCAAATTTCTGAAACTTTCGGAGAAGAGTCAATGAAAATCATTGATGTACTCGGGGCATTCAGAGAGAATGTTAATTACCTTTATGAAAATTCCAAAGAGATTACGCATAATACAGTCAGTGTAACAGATGAGATCAATGTTTCCAATGGCAAAATAGACCATATTCTCCTTAAACTTACAGGGTATAAAGCAGCATTGAATGGCGAAAAGATTGATATAATAGATGAAAATAGCTGTCGTTTCGGAAAATGGTTCCACTCTATTGAAAAAAGTGTACTTGGCTCTGAAAAGAAGGTTGTTGCAGAAATTCATAAAGAGCATACCAATGTTCACCAGAGTCTGAAAAATGCAGTGGAGTCATTTAGCAGAGATGATCTGGCTTCCCATAAAAAAGGACTTGAGTATTTTAAAAGTGTCGAAAACTCCAGTAAAGAGGGATTTGAAACATTATTGCAGGCTATTCAGAAGGTACACGCTAAATAATCCAGCCTGATCCAAGTACTTTCTCTTCATCATAAAAGACAGCAGCTTGTCCCGGTGCGAGTCCCTGGACCGGCTGCAAAAGTTCGACTTTTGCCTTTTCCCCTTCGATTATTACACGGCATGGTGTTTTTAAACTTCTGTATCGAATTTTCACATAAGCTTCAAACACTTTATCTTCAATGAACATATTCAACTCTTTGATCGTAAATGTTTCTATATCCAGTGCATCACGTAATCCGACGATAATCTGGTTTTTGGCTGCATTTATATCGATTACATAGTGAGGTTCATGGGCTACTTTGAGGGTGAAGCCCCGTCTTTGTCCGATAGTGTAGTGCATATATCCCCGGTGTTTTCCAATGATATTTCCTTCTGTATCTACGATATCTCCCGGAAGATCGATATCTGTATGCTCTTTGAGAATATCCAGATAACTGTTTTCCACAAAACAGATCTCAGAACTCTCTTTCTGCTGTGCAATACTTTGGAGTACAGGGATCTTTTCGGCGATTTCTTTTACTTCACTTTTCAGCCTTGTTCCGAGAGGAAAAATTACTTTGGAGAGAGCCTCTCTTTTTACATTGCTTAAAAAGTAACTTTGGTCTTTGCTTTTGTCTGTAGCTTCGAAGATAAATCCATCCCTGATTTGCGCATAATGTCCTGTCGCAAGATAATCAAATCCTTTTTTGGTGGTAAAATCGAGCAGTGCTCCCAGTTTGATGTTACGGTTGCATAAAACACAGGGGTTAGGGGTAAGCCCCTCTTTGTAGGTTTCTATAAAAGGCATAAATACTGCTTCGTTAAAACGCTCTCCCAGATCGAGGATATGGTAATTGATTCCCAGAAAAGAGGCAACTTTTTGTACATTTGCGATATTTCTTTCATGATAAGGAGGATTGTCATGGAGTTTCATGTAGACTCCCTCTACATAAAATCCCTCTTTTTGCAGAAGATAGGCTACTACGGTTGAGTCGATACCACCGCTCATGGCTACAAGTATTTTTTTCATACGCAAACGGTATCAAAAAAAAGATAAATGTTATCTGATTTGTGAAAGGCGCTCTTTTTGTGTACCAATTTCCGTAATCTGAATGCCGAAATTTCCATCGACAATGACCACTTCACCTTTGGCAATAATTTTATCGCCTACCAGTACATCCAGTGGTTCGTTTGCCAGTTGATCCAGTTCTACTACAGATCCGATATCCATATTGAGGACATCTTTTAAAAGTACAGTTTTTGTACCGATTCGTACACGAATAGGCAATTCTACATCCATGATAAGTGAAAAGTTTTTCAACTCTTCTTCACTCAGTCTCTCTTGTGGTGCACAGCCTTCTTCCTCTTTTGTCTCTTCTTCTGAAATTTCTTCAAAGTGTGCAATAAAAGCTTTGTCGACGACAAGTTGCATAATGCCTGATGCCGAGGCAACAGAAAACTCGATATTGTAGATTTTTATAAAGCTGGAGAGATCAGGGCTCTCTGTTTCATGAAACTGTATATCTTCAACATTGAAACTAAGATTTGGAAGGTCTGGCTGGGCAGAAAGTGTTGTAGAGAGTGCGCCAAAAATATTGGAGATAATCTCCTTTGTAGCATCCAGGTCATCATCTGTCATACTCTCCTGCGCTTCTCCTTCTCCGCCTAGCATCAGATCTCCGAGTGCTGTGGCAAGTTTCACTTCCATTCCCAGTAAAAGTTTTGCATTGTCACTCGTGATTAACGAAGCGGCAGAGGGGATAAGAAGTGTAGTTGTGCTGTCAATCTGGTTCTCCTCCTGGAGCTGAAGTGTGGCAGTATGTCCTGTCAATCCTTCTATGACAGAAGCGCTTTCCTGTTTCAGAAGTTCTATAAACTCATTCATTGATGACCTCTTTTTTTAGTTTTTCCAGACGGGCTTTTTTCTCTTCTTCAAATCTTTTGAGAATCTCTTTGATCTCATCTTTGTCATTTTTGATGACAGAGGTTACCTGGACTGTTTTATGGTAACGATGTACGCCGATTTTCGCTTCGAAAACCTCTTTGTCGTCAATCGCTATAGTTGCTTTGTCACTGGCAGGTGTATTGAGTTTAATTACATCGCCTTTATCCAGATCGAGCAGTTGTTTGACTGTAATACGTGAAGTACCAAGTGTCGCTTCAAGTGTAATATTTGCCCGCTTAACAAGCTCTTTCAGTTCTGCATTACGGCTTTTTTTGGTATTGGCTTCTCCTATCATGATATCTTTGTTGGCAAGTTTGGAGAGAATAGACTCCAAAAAGATAACCGGATAGGCAATATTGATCATGCCGCTTGTTTCTCCGATAGTAAGTTCAAGTACTACCATGATTACAATCTCATTTTGTGCAACAATCTGTACTACATTGGGACTCGACTCTTTTGAAGTGATTGTCGGGTAAAGTTCAATCACCGATCCCCAGCCGTCTTTAAGTTTTTGCATTACGATACGCAAAACGGTATCGAGAATGTTTGACTCGATATCGGTCAACTCCCGTTCAATATCATAAGCTTCTCCCTGTCCTCCCAGTATTCTGTCGATCATGGGAAATGCGATGGAAGGGTTCATCTCCAGTACACCGCTGCCGTCGAGCGGTTTGAGTGAGAAGATATTGAAACTTGTAGGACTTGGAAGCGACATAAGAAATTCACCATATGTCATTTGATCTACTGACTGAAGCTGAATCTCGATAATGGAACGCATAACAGTCGAGATTTGGGAAGAGAGGTTACGTGCCATTTTGTCATGAATACCTTTGATTGCACGTAACTGTTCTTTGGAAACTCTGTTGGGACGTTTGAAGTCATAGAGCATGACTTGTCTGGAATCTGCTTCCCCCGCAGGAAGGCTGACATCGATGGCAATATTCTCTTCGTCGCCCTCTACGACCTCCAGTAATGCATCGATTTCATCCT
>CAZYZD010000093.1:0-8189 GCA_964651755.1 uncultured Sulfurospirillum sp.
ATATGCCCCTATCTCTCCTGTTTCAACAAACTCCGTTACCCGTTTGTAGAGTCTGGCAATTTCATCACTCTGCGTAAGATCAAAGGAAGAGATATCCAAATCCATCTCTCCCATCAACTGCTGTAAATCAAATAACCTGAAAATTTTCGCTTTTGCATCGATATGTACATTTAAAGCCATTGTACTCTCCTTTGTCGATACTTTTATAAAGTATACTCCAATATAAAGAAAAATATATTGATAAAAATCAAAATAATTTCATGATAACGCTCTGTTAAAAAACTATCTTTATACCTATTTTTTCCATCCCCTGTATCCAAAAAGAAAAAAAACGACTTTTAAAGTTTTTATAAAATAATCTTTCATTTTTTATTTACATTACTATATTAAATATATTATAATAATAATCGTAATTATTTCAATCACTTAAGATGAACTTTATAAAAGGCATTGTTATGAAAAGACTCTTTCCCCTCATTATGTCACTCTTTTTAATAGCTATTTTTGGCTGCAGCGGTTCCTCTGAATCTCCTATAAAAACGACAGACCAAAAACAAGAAACTACACAAAATCCCTCTTCTGCTGATCCTCTGGAGGAAACTGCAGACAACAATATTCAAATCTTAACCAAACCACAAACCAAAAATGAAGCTTCCGCTTTTTTATCACGTGCAACTTTTGGTGCGACACAGGAGGAAATTGACCAACTCCTCTCTTTGGAAGATTACGAAAAATGGTTTGAAGAACAGTTTGCCTATCCTGCTACTTTACATATGGCATGGGCAGAGAAGCATGCAAAAGGAGTCAATGGTACAGGAGATCTGAAAGAACATCCCGAAGACTGGCGCAACTACAGTGACGCACTGGGAAACCTCCAGCTGGATGCCTGGTGGGATATCGTCGTACATGCCGATGATCAACTCCGCCAGCGTCTTGCTTTTGCTCTGAGTGAAATCTTTGTCATCTCAAATGTCGGACCACTCATCACCTATCCGGATGCAAGAATCTCTTTTTACGACACCTTGGTTGAAAATGCCTTTTCAAACTTTGAGACACTCCTGCAAAGAGTAACTTATCATCCCGCTATGGGAAAATACCTCAGCTATCTTGGCAATGCAAAAGCAGGTATGATTGGTGCGCATCCTGACGAGAACTATGCCAGAGAGGTGATGCAGCTTTTTTCAATCGGTCTTTATCAACTCAACGACGACGGAAGTTACAAAGTAGATCAAAAAGGAAATCCTCTGCACACCTATACCCAGAAAGATGTCACAGAAATGGCAAAAGTCTTTACAGGACTAAGTGATGCAAACGGTATGTTTCCGGTAGAAGGCTCTTTTGATACACACAAGGGAAGGACTACACCAATGGAGGCGTTTGAGGAGTATCATGACAAAACGCAAAAAGAGATTCTGGGGAAAACCATTCCGGCCGGAGGTACGACAAAAGAGGATATCAACAAAGCCCTGCATATCCTCTTTATGCATCCCAATGTCGCACCGTTTATCGGCAGACAACTCATCCAAAGACTGGTAACAAGCAATCCATCTGCAGGTTATATCCAAAGAGTTTCTGCTGTTTTCAATGATAACGGTAAAGGTGTCAGGGGAGACATGAAAGCAGTTGTCAAAGCAATCCTTTTGGATAAAGAGGCGCTGCAAGGTGCAAAACTTTACCCTAAAACTTTCGGTAAATTCCGTGAACCGCTGCTCTACATCAGCCACCTTTTCAGAGCTTTTCATGCACAAAACGGCGAACATATTCTCATGCAGGAAGATACCCCGCTCTACCACTACCGTTCATTTAATCTTCAGAAGACTGATTTTACACAACAGCAAGGTCCGCTGAGTGCATTGACTGTTTTTAACTATTTTACACCTGACGATGCACCCTACAGACTCAAACGCCAAAACCTGCTGGCTCCGGAACTGACAATCTACGGCAAAAGTGGTATAGACGACCTGTTGATGGGACTTATCCATAAAAACGGTTTTGTCTACAAACTTTTTGAAATTACAGCGGAACTTCAACTAAATCCTCTGAAAAAATACATCCACAACAAACAATACAATGAGGCAATCGACTATCTGGATAAACTACTCTGTGCAGGCACACTTTCAGCTACTTCCAAAACAGAAATCAAAAAATATCTTCAAAGCCAGCATCAGACACAAGAGGATGCTTTGACAAGACACCTGATCGGAATCGTAATGGTATCACCAGATTATGCCCTGCAGCGATAAAGGAGAGAAGATGAAACAGTTAAACAGAAGAGATTTTTTACGATATAGCGCAATATCCACAGCCATGGTTTCCCCTCTGATGAGTATGCTTGGCGCACTCTCCACATTAGAAGCGGCAGAGACAGCAAGCGGATATAAAGCACTGGTATGTGTACTCCTTGAGGGTGGTGCAGATTTTTTCAATATGGTCGTTCCAAGAGAAAACAGTAGCTATGAGGCATACAAAAATGTACGTAAAAATCTGGCAATCCCACAGGAGAGTCTGCTCCCTGTCGATCATGCAAATATAAACAGAAACAATCCCCTGAAATATGGTTTTAGAGGCAATATGCAGCATCTGCAGCAACTCTTCACCTCACAAAACCTTGCTGTTGTTGCCAATGTCGGTACACTTTTAAAACCTACTACGCTGGATGATATCAGGAAAGGAGCCGCCCTGCCCCCTCAGCTTTTTGCGCACAATACCCAGCGCGATCTCTGGATGAGAGGAGATGCAAGAGGAGTCCAGAAAACAGGCTGGGCAGGCAGGACATCCGATACTTTTTACCCTGTACCAAATCCCTACTTTAACATTACCGCAGGAGGAAACAATGTTATGCAGCAGGGAGGTATGGCAGAAGCGATGGCTTTCTCGGAACCCTCTGTCTCCCCGGATACAATGACTTCATACGGCTTTGGTCCCGAAGCAGGAGGTGAAGAGCTGGGAACTCTCTACCAGAAGCTTTACGAACAAAAGAGCAAAGACCCGCATAAACTGATGGCAGCTTTTGCACAACAGCGTCTTTTTAAATTAAACCAGCAAGAAGTGCTCAAAGATCTTTTTGACAATGTAGCCTCTTTTGAAATGTTCAGTACGGGTGTTCATGAAAGTGGGAAACCACTGGGCAAACAACTTGAACTGGTAGCACAGATTCTTTCTGTCAAAGACAATTTTCCCAATAAAACAAAACGCCAAATCTTCTTTGTCAATCATCACGGCTGGGATACGCACGACAGCGACAATGAACATCAGGCAGGCTACCTGAGCGAATCACTCGGTGCATTTTACACTGCTCTCAAACAGCTTGGGATCGAAAATCAAGTCACAACATTTACCATCTCCGATTTCGGACGATCCCTCTCTCCCAACGGAGCAGGCAGCGATCATGGATGGGGAAATCATGCTTTTGTTATGGGAGGTGCCGTCAAAGGAGGAGATATCTACGGTACAATGCCAGCCATCGCACCTAATTCACCGGATGCCTGGGCAGAGAGGATGATTCCGACAATGGCAGTAGAAAGCTATCTCGCAGCTCTGGTCAGATGGTTTGGCGCAACAGATCAGGAGCTTTATAAAATATTTCCGAATCTATCCTCTTTCGGAACAACACTGCCGGCATTTCTCTAAAAGAGACCGGCAGCTGAAAATCAAGCTTCCGGTACCGGGTAGTTCTCCACTACGAAGTCGATATCTTTGTCTCCGCGACCGCTGAGATTGACCAGAATCGACTCTTTGGGATTTTCGCGCGCCAGTTTCATGGCAAAAGCAATCGCATGAGAACTCTCAAGTGCGGGGATAATTCCCTCAAGACGGGAAATTTTGTAAAAAGCGTCGATTGTCTCTTCATCGTTTGCTGTAGCGACAATCGTTCTTCCGATAGTTTTCAGATACGCCTGTTCAGGACCTACAGAAGGATAATCCAGACCACTGGCAATACTGTAAACAGGAGCAGGCTCACCTTCCTCCGTCTGAAGCATGATAGAATTAAATCCATGCATAATGCCATCTTTACCATATGTAAGCGATGCTGCATTTTCACCCAGCTTAGTACCTTTGCCCATCGGCTCTACTCCGTAAAGTTTTACAGGATCATCGACAAAACCGCTGAAAATACCCATTGCATTGCTTCCGCCGCCGACACAGGCAACCACAGAATCAGGAAGCTGTCCTCCTGTCATCTCTGCAAACTGCTCTTTGGCTTCAATACCGACAATACTCTGGAAATCCCGCACCATTTTCGGGAAAGGGTGTGGACCGACTACCGAACCAATCGCATACAATGCGGTATCCGACTGGGAAATATAGGCTTCAAAACAGCTGTCTACCGCCTCTTTGAGCGTTTTGAGACCATGTGTAACCGGTACCACTTTCGCGCCAAGTATCTGCATACGGATAACATTTGGCTTCTCTTTTTCAATATCCACCTCACCCATATGGATCTCACACTCCAGCCCGAAATATGCCGCTGCTGTCGCCAGTGCCACACCATGCTGTCCTGCACCGGTTTCTGCCATAATCTTCTTCTTTCCAAGATACTTCGCCAGCAAAGCTTCCGCCATACAGTGGTTGAGTTTGTGCGCTCCGGTATGGTTAAGATCTTCGCGCTTAAAATAGATACGCCCGCCGCCGCAGTATTCGCTCATATTTTTGGCATAATAGACAGGTGTCGGTCGTCCCTGATAATGCTTGCGGATCTGACGAAGTTCTTCCAGAAAATCATACGATTTCGACAGTTTGTCATACGCTTCGTTGATCTCTCTGAACGCCTCCTCCAGCTGCGGCGGAATATAGGCACCGCCATAGTGACCAAAAAAGCCTTTTTCATCGGGTTGCGACGTAAGATACGATTTTTCCATAAGTTTGCCTCCATAATAAAGTATGAAACAATTATACAAATTTCTTTATTTCAAAGTGGTGTTTTTCGATTATGCTATAATAATATGATAAAGTCAAAAAAGCAGGTATCCGTTGCATCATAATCACAAAAGTACCCCCTTCGTTCTTACCATTGATGATATCCGGGAAAATAGTGATCCTCTCTATTTTAAAAGAGGAACTGCCTATTTTCATGAACATGCTGTTGTCTCGTGTGAAGTAACAGCTATCAATCCCAAAACAATGAAAATTCGTGCTGAAGTCTACGGCAGCAGAAACAATATCTACGAGCAAAATATTTTAATCAGTACTTTGCCAAATGGAAAAGCAAATATCGTCGGGGATTGCAGCTGCCCTGTCGCTTTTAACTGTAAACACGTTGTCGCCGCCTGTCTCTACGCTGTAGCGATACAATCACAAAAGAGTACACACTCCCAGAGAGAGGCGCTCCGGTGGCTGCACAAGTTTGCTGACAAGCCCTCTTTTCATACCGAAGAGAGCAATGAACTTCTGCTTTACAGACTCTTTGAAACCCCCTATAACACTCTCTCTTTTTACAAAACAAAAATGTTAAAAAAGGGAGGATACGGTAAAGAGTATCATCTTGATCCATTCAATCTTTTACATGATCCCTACCGGTACAAATATATCACCAGGGAAGATATCAGCATCCTTAAAATCCTCAAAGTACTGCGTAAAGAGATGCACCCTTACACAATCGAACTGGAAGATGAACTCGGAGCAATCGTCCTGAAAAAGATGATCCAGACCCGGCGCTGCTATTTTGGACACAACAGCAAACCGCTGCATTTGAGCATGGAACCTGTCAAACCGGAATTTTACTGGGAGGATATCACATCAAAACAGAAAAAAATTGTCTCCAACCTTCACCCGGAAGGTGTCTTCATCCCTACTTCCCCTATGCTCTATATCGATCCGCAGAAAAACACACTTCATGAAGTAGAAACATCTTACGATACAAAAAGTGTTGCACTTTTGATGGAAGCTCCGGTAATCGAAAAAGAGGATCTCGATCTTTTTATGGGAAAAGTAATGGAGCTGATACCTGAAGCAAATATCCCTGTTCCACAGGAGTTTTACTGCGAAGAGATAAAAATGACACCTGTTCCCCACCTTCGGTTGCAGCAGGAGGAGGTAGAAGGAAGAATAGTACATTTTATGAAACTTTCATTTGCCTATGGAGAACATCTTGTCGATGCGTATCCCCAAAAATCTTTTCTGATTACAGAGGTAAATCAAAAATTCATAAAAATTCACAGAGAGAAGGCTTATGAACAAGCGATTATCGATGAACTCTTCTCTTTAGGATTTGCCCAAAGCAGCTTACATAACCGCTCTCTCTTTTTCAGTTTCGCCAATCCGGATATGCAAACTGCCATAGAACGCTGGCGTCTCTTTCTTGAAGAAAAAGTTTATGATCTCGAAAAACGGGGATGGAAGATCATTTTTGATGAGAGATTCGACTTTACTTTTACTCATGCCCTGGACTTTACACTCAACAGTGTCGAAAGTGAAACCCACGACTGGTTTGACCTTACCTATGAAGTTACACTGGAAAATCAAACCATCCCGCTTTTACCGCTGATTGCCTCAGTACTGGAAGAGTTTGACACACCACAGAGTCTTCCTCCCAAACTCAATTTACAACTTGAAGACGGAAGTTATCTCCATATCGATGCAAAAGCGATAGCCCCCATTATGCAGACCATCTTTGAACTTTATGAACGCAAAGAGGGAGATCATATCAGGATCAGCCGTTTCGATGCCCATCTGCTGCATGGATTTGAAGATAACAATATCAAATGGAAAGGAAGCCGCGAACTGGCAATTCTGAGTCAAAAACTGCGTAATTTTGAGGGGATCACCAACGTCACTCCTGCTCCACAACTCAAAGCCACGCTGAGAGAATATCAGCAATTTGGTCTCAACTGGCTCCATTTTTTACATGAATTTCAATTCGGCGGTATTCTGGCAGACGATATGGGACTGGGAAAAACACTGCAAACCCTTGCCTGGCTGCAAAAACTCAAAACCCTTTCACAGCTTCACAATCCGGTACTGATAGTCATGCCGACATCTCTCATAGGAAACTGGAAAAGCGAAATTGAAAAATTTACCCCAGATCTGACTTATCTGGCGCTCTACGGCAACGAGAGAGCCAAACTCTTTACAGAGGTACAAAATTATGACATATTGCTGACAACTTACCAACTCTGTCTGAGAGACCAGGAGAAGTTAGAGAAGATGGAGTTCGCCTGTATTATTCTCGATGAAGCCCAGAAGATCAAAAATCCAAAAGCCAAAATGACACTGGCTATCAAATCTTTTCATGCAAAACATAAACTCGCACTCAGCGGTACCCCCATGGAAAACCATCTGGGAGAACTCTGGTCGATATTTGATTTTCTGATGCCGGGCTTCCTTGGGAACCTCACCTTTTTCAAGCAACAGTATCAAACACCCATCGAAAAAAACAACGACATCGCCAGACAGGAAAAACTTAAACGCAAAATAGCCCCTTTTATGCTTCGCAGAACCAAAGAGGAGGTACTTCATGAACTTCCGGAAAAAGTGGAAATCATCCAGAAAGTCACATTCGGTAAAAAGCAGGCACTTCTTTACGAAAACATTCGTGTCACCATGGAGAAAAAAGTAAGCGATGTCATCAAAAGCAAAGGGCTTGCACGCTCGCATATCACCATACTCGATGCACTCCTGAAACTGCGCCAGGTCTGCTGCGATCCGGCACTTCTTTCCATCAGTGAAGCAACCAAAACAGAGGAATCTGCAAAACTGGAAACACTCTTTGAACTACTTGAAGAACTCCTTGCAGAGGGACGTAAAATCCTCCTTTTTTCCCAGTTTACCACCATGCTTGAAATCATCGAAAAAAAGCTGAAAAAGCAAAAGATCACCTATACCAAACTCACCGGTCAGACCAGAAAAAGAGAAGAAGCCATCGCCAGATTCAGAGAACCCGACTGCAACCTCTTTCTCATCAGCCTCAAAGCCGGAGGTGTCGGACTCAACCTCACCGAAGCCGATACCATCATCCACTACGACCCCTGGTGGAATCCGGCAGTGGAAAATCAGGCGACAGACAGGGCACACCGCATAGGACAAACCAAAACAGTTTTTGTCTATAAACTTGTTGTGGAAAATTCGATTGAAGAGAAGATCATCAACCTTCAGGAGAGTAAAAAAGAGCTTTACAAAGGATTGTATGACAAAGGAGAGAGGGAGGAGAACACCTTTGGATCAGATGTTCTGCTCGAATTGCTTTTGGGAGA
>CAZYZD010000094.1:0-7942 GCA_964651755.1 uncultured Sulfurospirillum sp.
AGAAAGTACCGCCCTGCAGTTGTCCGATCTTGATTTTCTGCAAGACCTTTTTCTGCCAAAACAGCTGATATAGCAGCAGTTAAAGTAGTTTTACCATGATCAACATGACCGATGGTACCTATATTTACATGTGGTTTACTTCTTTCGTATTTCTCTTTTGCCATCTTTTCCTCCGTGGGTAATTTTTGTTTTACTTACATCATTGGCATTGCATGCAAGTTAAAAGCTTCGGCCGAAACTTTTGTTTTTATGTGTAATGGAGCTCATAGAGGGACTTGAACCCTCGACCTCTTCCTTACCAAGGAAGTGCTCTACCTCTGAGCCATATGAGCAAAACTCATCATATACTCATTTCATCAACAAAACTATCAAGTGATTTAAACAAAAAAGCAGATTGTAAAACAGATATATACATATACAATTTAAATATATGCAAAAATTTACAAAACAGCTCCCAGTTTAAATGGAGCGGGAAACCGGACTCGAACCGGCGACCCTCAGCTTGGAAGGCTGACGCTCTAGCCAACTGAGCTATTCCCGCGTAATTAAAGTCTTTTTAAAAAAACTATCGTTTTTTCAAAGGACTAAAGTGGTGGTGAGAGAAGGATTCGAACCTTCGAAGGTAAAAACCAGCAGATTTACAGTCTGCCCTCGTTGGCCACTTGAGTATCTCACCGTGATATTCCACTTTGATCATTTCTGGTCAAACACTGTTTTTCACAAATGGAGCTGGCAAAGGGACTTGAACCCCCGACCGCCTGATTACAAATCAGGTGCTCTACCAACTGAGCTACGCCAGCATCTGTTTGTGAGCCGAGATTATACAAGATATTTTTTGAAATGTCAAGAGTTTTTTGAAGAAATTTACATTTTTTTTCAAATTGAATATTTTTTAGGAAATCTTCTTTTATTCTCTTATACAAAACTAAATTTATAACATTATCTTTTATTGACATATTTATCGTTATAATCTCTATTATATCAAACCATATCAATAACAGGAGATTTTATTGAAGATTCTATTTTCCCCCAGTGAAGCAAAAACATCTACAGGGGATTTATCACCTATTGATTCTACTTCTTTTATTTTTCCAGAACTTTATGCAAAAAGAGAGTATGTTTTATCTACTTACATAAACTTTTTACATAATGCAGACAAAAAAACTTTGGAAAAACTTTTTGGTTTAAAAAAAGAGAAGGAAATTCTATCATTACAAAAAATTGATCTTTTTAAAGAACCTACATTGAAAGCTATTAAGCGATATACCGGTGTCGCTTACGAATATTTGCAATATACAACACTCACACAAAAGGAGCAAAACTTTCTGGACGAAAATCTTTTAATCTTTTCCAATCTCTTTGGACCACTTCTGGCAAAAGATACCATCCCTTACTACAAACTCAAACAGGGTGAGAGACTGGGAGATTTTGCCATAGAAAAATATTATGCAGAACATTTTACCCCTGCTTTGGATCAATTTCTGGAAGATGAATTTATCGTCGATCTGCGTGCAGGATTTTATTTGAAGTTTTATAAACTCAAACAGCCTTACATTACAATGAAGTTTACCAAAAACGGTAAAGTCATCAGCCACTGGGCAAAAGCCTACCGTGGTATGGTTGTCAAAGCCCTTGCCCAGCACCAGCCTCAAAACGAAAAAATGTTCAGTGAAATCGTTTTTGAAAATCTTTCTGTCATTGAGATTCAAAAAACAAAAATCAAAACCGAATATATCTTTGAGATAACTTCATGAAAGAGATTGTTCTTGTTGGAATTAATTCAAGATATACGCATACCTCTTTAGGACTGCGTTACCTCTATGCCAACCTTCATCAACTCCAGTCCAGAGCAGTCATTCAGGAGTATGTCATTAAAAGTGATCCATCGACCATTGCAGAAAAAATTCTCTCATTAAATCCAAAGATTATCGCCATAGGTGTCTATATCTGGAATGCCTCAGATGTACACGATCTGGTAGAAATTCTGCACAAAATTGCACCAGATACAAAGATCGTACTGGGTGGTCCGGAAGTAAGTCATAAACCTTTTCGTATCAACTGGCAACATGCAGACTATATTATTCAGGGGGAAGGAGAAGTAAGTTTTTACCAGCTTTGTCAAAATATACTCAAAGGAAATCCCCCTGAAGAGAAAATTATTCCGTCTATTATGCCCTCACTTAAAGAGATCAACCTTCCCTATCAATATTATAATGATCATGATATAGGCTTTCGCTATATTTATGTCGAAGCGTCAAGGGGCTGTCCTTTTGAGTGTGAATTTTGTCTCTCTGCTATCGATGAACGTGTCAGGGGCTTTGATATGGATAAACTTTTGGCAGAATTTGAAAAACTCTGGCAAAAAGGAGCAAGAAACTTCAAATTTATCGACCGTACTTTCAATCTCAATATCAAACTTGCCAATCAACTTTTGGATTTTTTTCTTGCCAAAAAAGAGCACTATACGCTGCACTTTGAAGTCATACCGGATAACTTCCCCGAACGCCTTAAGGAGCGTATCAAACAGTTTCCAAAAGGCTCCCTCCAGCTTGAGATCGGTATCCAGACACTGAACGAAGAGATACTGGCAAATATCAACAGACGGATGGATCTGGACAAAGTCAAAGAAAATATTACCTTTTTAGAAAAAGAAACCAACGCCCATTTGCATCTGGATCTGATCATCGGACTGCCGGGTGAAAGTGTTGAAAGTTTTGCAAATAACCTGAACAAACTTAAAACCATGACAGATTCTGAAATCCAGATTGGAATTCTCAAAAAACTCTCCGGTACTACCCTGGATCGCCATGATAGCAAATATCACATGATCTACTCCGACAAGCCACCTTATGAAATCTTGCAAAATGATTTCATATCTTTTGCCAAACTGCAAAAACTCAAACGTTTTTCACGCTTCTGGGATCTAACATACAATAGCGGAAATTTTTACCAGACAATCAATTTCTTATGGAAAGAGCAAAGTGTATATGACGGCTTTTATGCATTCAGCGAATGGATATATACCCAGACAGAATCCACCTGGCAAATTTCCCTCATGAGGTTAAGTGAACTGCTATTTCGCTACCTTACCGAAGAGTTAGGTTTTGATAAAACCAAAATCGCCGATAGTATGATCGAAGATATCATCAAAATTGAAGGACGAAAAATCCCAGGTATCCTCCAGCAACACGCATCACATATCCCAAATCTCAAACGTATGTATATGCAAAAACACCAAAAACGCCAGATTTTGAGGGCATCTTCATGAAGTTTACATTTTTAGGCACCAGCGCAGGCAAACCGACACGTGAAAGAAATGTCTCCGCTTTGGCACTGGAGTTTGATCAGGATAATAAATGGTATCTTTTTGATTGCGGTGAAGCGACACAACATCAACTCCAGAAATCACCCCTGAGTATAGGCAAACTCCATACGATTTTCATTACACATCTGCATGGAGACCATATCTTTGGACTACCCGGACTACTCGCTTCCAAAAAAATGGATGAAGCATTAAAGCCTATTACTATTTATGGTCCCAAAGGTATCAAAAAATTCATAGAGTGTGCCATAGAAATATCCCAAATGCACCTGGGGTTTGATTTGGATATTATCGAGTTTGAAGCAAACAGCACTTTCACTTTTGATAAATTTACGATTAAAACACTTCCACTTATACACTCTATAGAAAGTTTTGCCTTTTACATTAAAGAAAATGACATTTCAAACAAACTTGATGAAGCGAAACTCAGAAGTATCGGTCTAAAACCTTCTCCCGTCTATGGAGAAATCAAAAAAGGTAGAAAAATCCTTCATGAAGGCAAAGAACTTGATCCCGGCGAGTTTATGCTTTCTCCCATTCCCGGACGCAAAGTAATCATCGCCGGAGACAATCAAAAGCCGGAAATATTAAACGGATATCTTGACCGTCTCGATCTGTTGATTCATGAAGCCACCTATACACAGGAAGTCTATGACAATCTCGCGAAAAAAGTCTTACATACCACTGCAAAAGATCTGGGCTTCACCGCACAAAAACATCACATCAAAAATCTCATAGCTACGCATATCAGTGCGCGTTACAATGAAAACGGGAAACTGGGTACAAATATACTGCTTGAAGAGATCAAAAAATACTACGAAGGCAATACCTTTATCGCAAACGATATGGATCAGTTTTACCTGACACGAGAAGGTTCTTTGGAGAGAATCGTTATATAATCGACAATACGATCATAAAGCCAAAACTCCGGCTTTATAAAACTTCCTCCAATAAAGCCGATATGTCCTCCATTTTTATGTACTTCCAGCGTCACGGCAGAGGAAAGTTCTTCCTGAGAAGGAATCACATCTGTACCTGTAAACGGATCATCTTCCGCATGAAGAATCAATGTTGGTTTGACAATATCTCTTATATAGTATCTGGCACTTGATTTTTCATAATAATCAGCAACACTAGCAAAACCGTGTACCGGCGCAGTATATGCATCATCAAACTCCCAGAAAGTTTTGAGTTTATATACCTCTTCACGTCTTAAACCAATCAAAGACTCCATATCGAACATCTCATATTTTTGAAGCAGCTGCCTAAGTAAAGGCTGCATCAAATGACGCTGATAAAATTTTGAAAAACCTTGATCAATTCTATCCGCACATAATTTCAGATCCATTGGAGCACTGATCGCTACTGCCCCATCGAGTAATGACTCTTCATGAAATTCACCCATCAGCTTCAACAGCATATTCCCACCCAGAGAAAAACCTATACCAAAAATGGGAACAAATGGAAAACGCTCCCGCAAATGCATTATCCACGCTCTTGCATCACCCGTCTCTCCACTATGATAAGAACGCGGCAATCGGTTTATCTCCCCGGAACATCCGCGAAAATGCATCAAAACTACAGAAAAGCCTTTCTCACCAAGTTTGTGCATAGTCCGTAAAATATAGGGAGAAGCTATGGAACCAGTCAAACCATGAAATAAAATAACAATAGGACTTTTATCTCTATGGGAAGGCTTTTTATACCAGACACAATCAACAAAATCACCATCTTCAAGTTCAAATCTCTCGGTTTGTAAAAAAGGAAGTTTCGGTTTAACATAGAAGGTAGCATATAGCGTTTGAATATGAGGATTGTTGAAAAAAATGTTCATAACAAAGATTGTAACAGGATAATGTTTAGGAAGTTAAAAAAAGTGGCTCCGGATGCTGGATTCGAACCAGCGACCAAGTGATTAACAGTCACCTACTCTACCGCTGAGCTAATCCGGAATGTTGTAGTCTTCTTCAAAAGAGCCGAAATTATACAAGAAAAAATCTTATTTGTCAAGAGTTTTTTAAAAAATTTGATAATTTATTTTTTTCGGTTATAATGAAATTGATTTTAGAAAAAGGAGTATACTTCATGAAACAATATATCAGCGCTTTTTTAATCACTATTTCTACACTATTTTTGACAGGATGCGTCAAAGATATCAACCCTAATGGTATGACCATTGCAATACCTGCATCTCAAATTACACAAAGCCTGCAACAGCAATTTCCAATAGCTGAAAATACTCAATACGGAAAAGTAACACTAAAAAACCCAAAAGCACTACTGCAAAAAGGCAGCGACCGTATTACCGCAGGAGCGACTGTTCTCTTTTCAAATAGTCTGATACCTGAACAACAAGGTTCTGTATACGTCTCAGGAAAGCCCTACTTTGATGCTAAAACAGGAAGTATTTATTTAAATGACCCGGCTATAGAAAAATTAAATATAAATAACAATAATCTCACCAGATTTTTTCAAGGTTCTCTATCTGACACACTCAAACCTTTTATAAATGAATTGTTTCGTAAAATACCTATATATAAAATAAATAGAAATACAATCCAAGGCTCTTTTGTGAAAAATGTAAAAGTTGAAGATGGGAGTCTCTTGTTAACATTTGGACTGTAATCCAAATGTTAACACACTTTATTTATGTATATGCAATCTATATTTAGCAGCTTTTCTCTTTTTCTCCTGCCAGATTTTTACTAAAACTTTTTTATCCACTGACGGAATTTTTAAAGGAGTATCCCCCTCAGCCCTTACCTGACGAGACTCTTCTCCTACTTTTATACCACTTGGAAACAAATCTAAACTACCGTTAACTTCTTTTATAACGCCATATTCATAGGCATGGGAAACCGAATTGTATTTAACTACATGTGCTTGTTTGTCTTCTATCCAGTTAAACCATTCATCCCCTTTCAGATAACCTTTAAAAGATGAACCATTCTGTTGTTTAAAAATCATCTCACCTTTATATGCCGGAGCACTAAATACCAATACCGGAATACATAAAAACATATATATAATTCTTTTCATCTCTCTTTCCTTAATTCTTTTCCAAATCAAAATACATCACATCACCACGTGCTGAAATATTTGTTATAGATATACCACTGCTGTGACCATCATATCTTTTGGAATCTGGACTTGTTGTGGCTGTAAAAGCATCCTGATTACCGGTATAAAAAAGATTTCTTTTATCCCCCATATGAATCTTGTCATCCAAACCAGCATTGTTCGCTTCTTCAATATCAACCATTTTATGATTTTCATTATCGTTGCAAGTATTATTATAAGAGCATATTCCAAGAAGGTTATCATCAACATGTAAAATAGATAATCCACCTTCATATGAACCAGCTCCATGTAATACATACAACCCTTTATCATACCCACGATTGGCTCTGTTTTCTACCAAAAAGTATTCTCCTGTTTTACCTGTTTCAATTTTATAAAGTTTATAACTGTTATCACTTGTTGCACTAGCAGCTACATTGGTTTGGCTACCAATTGTTTCAGGTAATACAAACCCTGCATATACTTTACTCCATCCTGTCATATGAACTGGTGTAGTACCGGGAGCTTCTCCAGCTTTACGTGCCCAGTTTCCTCCTCCCATCAAACCAAAATCTCCAATACCTTCAGAACTTAAATCTGTATCATATAAATCGTATAATCCTAATGCCGCATGCCCTAATTCATGTGCGATAATTCCGATTGTTGCATCATTCCCACCATGATTATAATCCAAATCCCAGTGACGTTCCCCAAACTGAGCATAATCACCTTCATAATGATAATCCATAAGTTTTACATTATCCAAACGTGGACCATCTTCAAGCATAGACATATACGCCCATATACTATGATCATAATCTACACCGGAAGCAGCTTCACCTCCTGCTACAAGAAATATTATTTGAAGCTCTTTGTATGATATGCCACCATTACCATCTTTATCATATTGTGCAAAATCGACGTAAGGATCTGCTTTTGTCAACGCTGCACTAATGTCTGCATCCCCAAATGCACCGCTTTTCTGATAACCAGGATGATTTTTATCCAGATGTATGGTCACTATACCATCTGCATTTCCATCTGTTTCTACAGCTTTTTCAAACTGAAATCTTCCATAAGATATTTCACGATAGTAATGATTAAGAGCCCCCTCATTTAATCCAAATATTTTTTGACTCCAAACATCTGAATCATGAATAAACTGATAATCATCAAACTCTACTCTAACTACCAATAAAGGTACTCTTCTCTGCAATAACTGCGAACTGTTCTGCGTTACAGTTACTACCATCGTATCACTATTCGATGCTCCATCATCATCTGTTACCTGAAAAGTCAATTTATGTTCCCCCGGACTTGAAGGAAAATATGTTATAGAGGCTTCATTACCCAATATAGCACTTCCCTCTTTCCATTCATAAGCGACAATTGTACCATCACTATCACTGCCTTCTCCCGTTATAATGATTGGATGATTTAAAGTAGTAGTCCTGTTTTCTCCGGCATCAGCTACGGGAGTATGATTAGTTGGAGGAGGAGCATCATCAGTGGTATATTCTACATGAAGCATCGGTGCACCGTTTCTGTCACCGTTGTAGG
>CAZYZD010000095.1:0-7662 GCA_964651755.1 uncultured Sulfurospirillum sp.
TCAAAAGAGAACAGAGGTTACAGCGCCGGAAACAATGTAGGCATCAGATATGCCCGGATGAGAGATGATTTTGACTATATCTGGATTTTAAACAATGATACTGTCATCAAAAAAGATGCATTGAAAAGACTGGTCGCATATGCAGATGCACATCATGAAAAGAGAGGTTTGATTGGAACGACGCTTCTTTTTTATGATGCTCCGGATAAAATCCAGGCATTTGGTGCAAGTTTCAACCCCTATCTTGCGGTGCAGAAACATTATCTTTCTCATGAAAACTATACTGCAGAGCTTGTGGAGACTTTTGATCAGCGTAAGCTGGACTATGTGATCGGTGCATCTATGCTTATGACCAGAGCCTGTATGGAGAAGATCGGATTGATGCCGGAGGAGTACTTTATCTATTTTGAAGAGATAGATATTGCGACAAACTGTAAACGAAACGGTTTTGAAATCGCTATCTGTACCGATGCAATCGTTTACCATAAAGAGTCGGTTTCTATAAAACAGGAAAATAAAAAAACCAGTGCATTTTCAGATTTTTTTGCAATGCGCAACCGTCTGATAGTAACACAGAAGTACCATCCTTTTATGCTTCCATCTGTCTATGGAGGACTTCTGTTTTCGATGCTGCTGCGTCTGCGGCGTAAAGAGTATGATTGTGTGAAAAATATAGTAAAAATCATCACAACACCCCTCTCCAAAATAGAACAGTTAAAATACCGTTAAAACAAACAAAGAAACAGAGGAGTTTATATGAAAAAGCTGGAAGAGAGAGTGCGATATTATATCAACCTGATGCGTAACTGGAAGTTTGAAAGAGATAGTGTCAATCTTGTCAAAAAGCTGGAAACGGCACTTTCCAAATCTGAAGAGGAGATACCTGTTTTTGTCATTTCCTATAACAATGCAAAATATGTACAAAATACAGTCAATCAACTCAAGCGCTATCATATAAAACCTATCATCATTGACAACTGCTCAACTGATCAGCACTCTGTGAATATCTTGCGTCAGATAGAAGCATCAGGAGATGCTCAGGTACTTTTCAGTGATAAAAATTTTGGTTATCTGGTCGGTTTTCTCAATCCTGTTTATAAAGTTATGCCGGAACTTTTTGCCTATACGGATCCTGATTTACAGTTTCATCCCAATTTACCGCAAAATTTTCTCTCTGTTCTGGCTGAGGTAACAGAAAAGTACAGTGTCTACAAAGCCGGGTTTGCACTCTCTTTGCTCGATGATGAAGAGATGATTGATCTGAGTATCACAAAACTCAGAGGCGTACCCCAGATATATCCCCATACAATGAGTGTGAGAGAGTGGGAACAGCAGTACTGGAGGATGAAACTGGATCATCCTGAACTGGAACTCTATCAGGCAAGACACGATACCACTTTTGCCGTCTACCGTAAATCAAATCTGATTGATTTTTATGATGGTGTGAGAGTGGCAGGGGATTTCAGCGCGATTCATCTGCCGTGGTATCCGAAACTTGATTTGATGAGTGCGGAGGATAGGGCGAGATATTTGGAAGGAAATAAGTCTTCCACATGGTTAAAATGAAAAATATAATATTTATTTGATAAATAAATATTATATGAAAAATTTATGCAGAAAAAATTTAGATTTTTACAAATAAAATTATTAAAATAAATAACATTAAAAATTAAATATATTTAATTTCTTATTTCAAAATAAAGCAAAACCAAATTTGTTTCTATTGCCATTTTATCTATCTTTTTCTATAATGAAAACTAGTTTGGCTCAGGGCTTTGTTTTTATAAAAAACTGCTTTTAAAATTCCCGTTTCATGGTTACCAATA
The DNA here is from genome assembly GCA_964651755.1 of uncultured Sulfurospirillum sp. GTDB lineage: Bacteria > Campylobacterota > Campylobacteria > Campylobacterales > QNZT01 > QNZT01. The sequence continues at coordinate 1,827 of CAZYZD010000095.1, forward strand.
CAATTTCAAGGCTTGAAAAAAAGATGGTTTCGACATCAAGTTTCTTAGTACTTATTACTGATCTTTCTACGCGTAAAGCATTTGATCTTGCAAATATTTTTATGCATAAAAATACAGAGATTGTGTTGTGTGATTCATGTAATAAAACAGACAGATTTTTACTTGAAAAAGCGTATGGTAAAAAGATAGAATTGTTGCGTAAAGAGCAGCATTTTGCAGATGATCTTGGTAGAATTTTAGAGAAATATTCTCATAAAAAGATTATTTATATTCCGGTTGAAGAAGATACGACACTGTTGGTATATGATTTTTTGCAGCAGCATAAGTATCCAAACTTTTTTACAAATCTCCCTCCTCGGAAATCTTTTGATATTGTTCGTGATAAGGGTGCATTTTCTCTGTTTTGTCTGGACAATGGCATACCTGTCCCTGCGGAATACGCATGTGAAGATTTACTCGCTTTAAAACAACTGCCGTCGGGATTGATTATAAAGCCCCGAAGTGGTTCTGGTTCTGTGGGAATTCTTTTTATCGATACCAAAGAAGAACTTTTACAAGCGTGTAAAGAGTTGGATATGAGGAAGTATATCATTCAGGAGCGTTTGGAAAATCCCAAAGATGTAGAAGGTGGTTTCTTCCTTTTTTATGAAGGGCAAAAGATTTCCTATTATGGGCACAGGAGGATTCGAACCTATCCTGTCAGCGGAGGTGTCAGCATCTACTCAAAATGTGACCTCAATCCTGAACTTGAAGCACTTGGGACAGAGCTTTTGCAGAAACTGGAGTGGTCAGGTCTTGCGATGGTAGAGTTTTTATATGACCCTGCGGCACAAATGTACAAAATCATAGAAGTCAACCCACGTTTGTGGGGGTCGCTGATGCTGGCGGAGTTTTGCGGCAGTGAAATGTTTGAGAACTATTGCCGGAGTGCTCTGAATATGCCGGTTAAAGAGGGAAATGTGGAAAAAGAGCGTTATTTGCGGTGGTTCTTTCCCTGGGAACTGCTGGTCTACTTCCAACAAAAGGGCAAGATAGAAAAGTTCTGGCATTTTGACAGAGCCGATACGTGCTATGTCAATTTTTCTTACAGCAGTTATAGTCGCAGTCTGCTTTTTACCTTTTACAATATGATAAATCCCCGTAAATTGAAGCGGCTCTTGCAAAAGGTGGCAGGAAAATGAAGCGTGTTGTTGTATTTGATTTTGACAAGACATTGACCTACAAAGATACACTGCTGGGGTTTTTCACTACAGTGGGCAGAGAGAGAGCCTTTTTTCTGCCAAAGCTGATGTTTTATCTTTTCAGTATGGTACAGGCAAAAACGGGGCTTATCTCAAATACCACACTCAAAGAGCGTGGTGTGGCACTTTTTTTGAAAAATCTTTCGGCAGAAACGGTAGCAAAATATGCTCATGAATATGGCAAGAAGATTGTTTTTAACAAACTGTATCGGAGACTGGATTTTGATGAGAAGAGTCTTTATGTGGTAGTGAGTGCCTCTTTTGAAGAGTACTTGAAACCTCTTTTTCCGGATTTTGTAGAAGTGATAGGTTCTCGTCTGGCATATGAAAACAGTTGTGTTTCCGCTCTGGAGTTTAACTGTTATAAAAAAGAGAAAGTCAAAGCGCTTAGTGAAAAGGGTATAGAGAGTATCGATTTATTATATACCGATAGTTTCAGTGATTATGCACTGGCAAAAATAGCGAAAAAGATAGTGATTGTGGAGAAAGATAAATTGACAGAGTGTAAAAGTATAGAAGCGTTTAGGGAGTATTTTCAGAGATGAAAGTCTTGACATTTGATGTAGAAGAGTGGTTCCATATCCTCGATCATGAGGGCACCAGAAGTGAAAAAGAGTGGGCATGTTTTGACTATAGGCTTGACGCCAATATGGACAATATACTTGAAATTCTTGACAGACATAATCAAAAAGCTACTTTTTTCTGTCTTGGGTGGTTAACTAAAAAGCATGCTCACATCGTCAAACGGCTGGATTCTCTGGGATATGAAATAGCAACACACTCACATATGCACCAACTGGTATATGAGCAGAAGATCAGTGAATTTGAAAAAGACCTGGAATATTCTATCAAGTCTCTGGAAGATATTACCGGTAAAAAGATCCGTGCATACAGAGCGCCGGGTTTTTCACTTAAACAGGAAAACAGATGGGTTTTTGATGTGCTGCTTTCTCACGGCATCGAGATAGATTGTTCTATTTTTCCTGCCAGAAGAGCGCATGGAGGGTTCGAAAAGTATGGAACAGACAAGCCCTCTTTGGTTATATCCAACAAAGGTGTGATTAAAGAGTTTCCGATGAGTATAGACAGGATTTTATTTAAAAATATTGTCTCCTCCGGTGGCGGATATTTTCGACTGCTGCCGTATCCTGTCATACGCTATCTTATGAATAGAACAGATTATTCTATGAGTTATTTTCATCCTCATGATTTTGATGCTGAACGTCCGCTCATCCCCGGACTCTCTCCCGTAAAGAGGTTTAAAACACGTGTAGGATTAAAAGGAGCATTAAAAAAACTGGAAAACCTTATAGAAGATTTTAATTTTGTCGATTTAAATGAAGCTGTCGAAAGAATTGACTGGGAACAAGTCTCTGTTGTGCATTTGCCGGAACGAAGAAAATTACAAAGAGGAAAGTGTTTTGGATAATAATATCTATTTTTCAATAGTTTCACATGATCAGACTGATTTGATTATCAAAAATTTTACCAACTTTCCTCAGAAAGTAAAAGGGTGTACTATTGTCCCTGTCATAGTGGACAATACCGGATGTGAAAGACTGAAAAAATTTTGCCAGGAAGAGTCTCTTGTCTATTTTCATGATGGTATTCAGCGGGGGTTTGGAAGTAATCATAACCATATATTTCACTGGCTGCAACCAAAAGATGAAGAGAGATTTGTAGTCTGTAACCCGGATATCTACATAGAAAAAGAGCAATTGGAAAAAATTGTGACAAATTCAAAAGAGTGCGATATCTACTCTCCGCTTGTCTATTTTGACAAAGAGAATGATGAAGTCGACAACCCCGATAAAGATTTTCCCGGTCTTTTGAACTTTTTTATCTCTTTTACGACACAGAAAAGACTGCACTATGGAACACGGATGCGCATCACGCAGCCTGGCTGGATTTCCGGGGCTTTTATGCTTTTTAAGGCATCTGTTTACAGAGCGCTTGACGGATTTGATGAAGACTATTTCATGTACTGTGAAGATATTGATATCTGTTACCGTGCCAAACAGATGGGGTATGAGATCACCATCGATCATGAGTGCCATATAGAACATCATGCACAGATGCACAGCAGAAACATCTTCTCAAAAAATAATGTCTGGCATATGAAATCAGCTTTTAAATATGCCCTCAAACATAAGAAAATATACCGTTTAAATTATGTCAAGGCAAAACGAAGAGCAAAAAACGGACAACGCAAAGATGATGTCTGGATCGCTTCAAAATAGCTGCCAAACTCTCCTTTTCCCCTGAAATTCCCATTACTTCAATACTTTAAAAAACTAAAACTGTCTTTTTATTAGTAAAGTAATGTTAAAATATTTCATAATTAAGATAAGGTTTTATGATTGAAATTATTTCATGATATACGTACTTTTATACGTGATATCCTCCAAAACAGAGCTATATTTAAATCACTGGTGATCAACGACTTCAGGCAGCGTTATCTGGGATCGTATCTGGGGATACTCTGGGCTTTTATACAGCCGACTATAACGGTACTGATCTTCTGGTTTGTCTTTCAGGTAGGGTTTAAATCTCAGCCGGTGAATGATGTACCGTTTATCCTCTGGCTGATTGCAGGGATGTTTCCGTGGTTTTTTTTCAACGATGCCCTCTCAAATGCTACCAATGCCGTAATGGAGAACAGTTATCTGGTTAAAAAGATCGTTTTCAAAGTCTCTTTTTTGCCTATTATCAAGATATTGTCTGCATTGATTGTGCATTTGTTTTTTGTGTTTTTTATGTATGGATTGTTTATGGTTTACGGGTATGTTTTTGATCTGCACTGGTTGCAGGTTTTTTATTATCTTGGTGCGATGATTGTTTTGATACTCGGAATTTCCTACATCACCTCTTCGGTGGTTGTTTTTTTTCGTGATATGGGACAACTGGTAGCGATGCTGCTTCAGTTTGGATTTTGGATGACACCGATTTTCTGGTCGATTGGTATGGTACCTGCCAAATATCAGTGGCTTATAAAACTCAATCCTTTGTATTATATCGTTGAAGGATACAGAGACAGCATGATTCATCATGTGTGGTTCTGGGAAAAACCGATGCTGACTCTCTACTTTTGGATAGTAGCGCTTGGAATGCTGGCGCTTGGATTTAGTACCTTTAAAAGACTCAAACCCCATTTTGCGGATGTGTTATGATTGTTAAAGAGGAGGTTTTTGCTCTCATCGCAGAGGGGGAGGGTATGCATACAGAATTTAAATCTTCTTTTAAAAATGATACGATTGAAAGTATTGTAGCTTTTGCCAATACGAAGGGTGGAAAGGTACTTATCGGTGTTGAAGATACAGGTAAGATAACAGGTGTTGCATTAGGGAAAGAGAGTTTGCAAAACTATATTAATCGTATTAAACAAAATACAATTCCTTCAGTTATCCCTGATGTAGAAGTGATTGGAGTAAACGGAAAACAAATAGTGGTGGTAGATGTGCAAGAGTATCCTTTGAAACCTATCTCTTATAAAGGGAGATATTATAAAAGGGTTCAAAACAGCAATCACCTTATGACTCCTACTGAAATTTCCGATTTGCATCTGAAAGTTTTAAATCTTTCATGGGATGCGTATGTTTATGAGGGTGAACATTTAGAGAGTTTAGATATATTAAAAATAGAGAAATTTATACAAAATATCAATGAAACGGGACGTTTTAGTATAGAAGAAGATATATGGACGACTCTGGAAAAATTGAAGCTTATCAAAGAAGAGAGACCGACAATTGCGGCTATGCTGCTTTTTGCAAAAGTACCGCTTCGTATGCATATACGTATAGGCAGGTTTAAAGATGATATTACGATTATTGATGATAGGCAGATAACCGATACACTTTTTGAATCGGTAGAAGCAGTGATGAAATTTATTAAAACCTATATGATGGTTTCGTATAGTTTTGATGGGAGTATAAAGCGTAAAGAGAGATGGGATTATCCGATGACTGCTTTGAGAGAAGCTGTACTCAATGCTATAGTGCACAGGGATTATCAAAATCCTTCGGATATACAGATAAAAATATACGATGATAAAATTGTTATCGCAAGCCCCGGAAAATTGTATGGTGATATGACGCTTGAAAAACTTCAACAAAAAAACTACCAATCAAGCCTGCGTAATAAGCTCATAGCTGAGGCATTCTATTTGACAGGACATATTGAAAAGTATGGTAGTGGTTTTATTCGTATTGAAAATGAACTTAAAGCTTATCCCCATATAAGCTATGAGTTCAAAGATATAGCAAATGCCATGCAGATGACATTTTATAAAAATCAAGATGTCGGAGTAAATGAGGGAGTAAATGAGGGAGTAAATGAGGGAGTAAATGAGGGAGTAAATAAACTCTATATGACTATACGAAAACACCCAAACAAAAGAGTTCCTTTTTATGCAACTGAACTTAACACATCGGAGAAAAATATTGAGAGATGGATAAAACAGCTAAAAGAGGAAGGCAAGATAGAGTTTCAAGGCTCACCAAGAACCGGAGGATATATAGCCAAATGAAACAAGTTTACCCATGTGCTATAATAGGAAAAAGAGTTTTTACAAAAGGGTATCTGTTATGGTAGATATA
>CAZYZD010000096.1:0-7648 GCA_964651755.1 uncultured Sulfurospirillum sp.
CTTTGATCATAAAAATCACCATTTTTACAAAATAAAAACCCCTGAAACAGGGCATCTTAAGTTTTGTTTTATTATTAAGCGAAACTTAGAACTTTTTATACCGTTTATATAAAAAAACAATATATTTAATACTATCCTATTTTGGATTAAATTTAAATTAAGATTGTGTTTTATCGGTGCACTCACCCGTGAACTACACAGGTGAGTGTTGCAGTGTTATTTTTCCAGTGCTATTTCCAGCACCTGGTCTATGTGCTTAACTCCGATAATCTCCATCGCATCTTTGACACTTTGCGGTATATCTTCGAGATCTTTTTCATAGTTTTTCTGCGGGATGATGGCTGTTTTGATTTTTGCTTTATAGGCAGCGATCAATTTCTCTTTCAATCCGCCTATAGGCAGTACATTTCCGACTAGATCGAGTTCTCCTGTCATAGCAACATCAGGGCGTACTTTGCGTTCGGAGTAGATCGATGCAATCGCTGTTGCCATGGCGATACCCGCACTTGGTCCATCTTTTTTGGTTGCACCTTCGGGTACATGGATATGCAGGTCGTATCGTTTGTATACTTCGTTGACTTTGGGTTCGATCTCTTCCTCTTTCTCTTTTGCCGTTTTTGGAATGAGTTCCGGGTTGATTTCGAGTTTATGGGTATCGATCAGTACTTTAACAACACTCAGCGCAATTTTGGCAGACTCTTTCATGACATCTCCCAGACTTCCGGTAAGCTGGAGCGCTCCTTTGCCTTCGATTTTGATCGCTTCGAGTTTGAGTACATCTCCGCCTACTGCTGTCCATGCCAGACCGTTTACCACACCTACTGAACCTTCGGAAGGAACTGCTTCGATGGCAAATACCTCTTTTTCGAGATATTTATGCAGGTTTTTGACTGTGACGCTTATTTTGGTGTTCTCTTCGTTTTCGAGTATCTCTTTGGCTGCTTTACGCAGTATCTGTGCGATACGACGTCTCAGATTCCGGACACCTGCTTCTCTGGTATAGTTGGAGATGACAAGTTCAAGAGCACCTTTTGAGATGTTGAACTCCGATGCTTTGAGACCGTGTTTTTTCAGCTCCTGCGGTATGAGGTACTTTTTGGCGATCTCATATTTTTCATCCGGGGTGTAGGAACTGAGGAAGATAAATTCCATCCTGTCACGGAGCGGGGCAGGGATATAGCCTATCTCATTTGCAGTGGCGATAAAAATCACCTTGCTCAAGTCTATATTGAAATTGAGATAATAATCTCTAAATGCCGAGTTTTGTTCCGGGTCGAGAATTTCCAGCAGTACAGCGGTCGGATCACCTCTGTGGCTTCTGGCAACTTTGTCGATCTCATCGAGGACGATGACAGGATCCATCTCTTTGGCTTCGATCAATCCCTGAACGATACGTCCCGGCATTGCTCCGATATAGGTTCTTCTGTGTCCTCTGAGTTCATTGACATCTTCCAGACCGCCCAGTGCGATACGGATCAGTTTACGTTTGAGTGCCTTTGCGATGGAGTTTGCCAGTGAAGTTTTACCGACACCCGGAGGTCCTGCAAAACAGATAATCTCACCTTTGACATCTTTCTCTTTGATACCGCGTTTTTCTTTTAACTCTTTGACCGCAAAATACTCCTCTATACGCTCTTTTGCTTTTGTCAGTGAGTAGTGGTCTTTGTCAAGCTGTTTTTTGACTTCATGAATATCGAGCTTCTTTTTGGAATATTTACCAAAAGGTATTTCCAAAACCCAGTCCAGATAGCCCTGAATGAGGTTTGCATCGGCAGAGTCGGGATGCATTCGGGCATATCTGTCGATCTGTTTGGAGATCTCTTTGTAGGCATCCTTGCTCATATATTTCTTTTTGGATTCCAGCTTTTTGCGGTACTCTTCGATCTCCTCTTCGCGCTGGGTATCGGCACCAAGTTCCTGCTGAATCTGTTTGAGCTGTTCTTTGAGAAAATACTCTTTGTTGACTTGTTCGATACGTGAATGTACTTTTGATTTGATCTCTTTTTGCAGTTTACTTGCTTTGATCTCTTCTGTGATGTATTCGATCAGGATAAAGAGACGCTCTTCCAGATTTGTTTCTACAAAGAGTTTGTATGCCTGCTCTTTTTTGAGTTTCAGCGTACTGGCGACAAGATCTATAATACGGTTTGGTTCATGATTTTCGTCGATTGTTTTTAAAAGATCAGGGGCAAAAAGGTCACTGGTAGTCGCCAGAGTACGTATCTTTTCGCGTAATATTTCCAGTGTTGCATTGACTTTGAGTTCGTCATAGGGTTGCAGTTTCAGGGTATCGACGATAGCTGTCATCGGATTGTAACTGACAGGTTCGAGAATACGTCCTTTTTCCAATCCCTGAAAAAGAATTTTGATACGTCCGTCAGGAAGTGTGACTTTACGCATAATGGTACCGATAACACCGGCATCGTAAATGTCGTCAAATTCTCTTTCCCCTTCATGCCGGGGTTTCGAAGGTACGATCATCACCAGTGAATTACTCTCCAGTGCCATCGTTGCGGCATCGATATTTTGCTGTTCTGTCAAAAAGACAGGGGATATCATGAAAGGGTAGAGAAAAAACTCATCTTCCACGATAATGGGAAGTTTTTGCGGAAAATCTCCATAATGGCTTAATTGCATTTTCCAAATCTCCTTAATTTAGGGTAATATTTTTTGAAACAGCGAACTGTTTTGTGTATCTATGGGTGTCTCTTTTAACCAGGATTTATCGATTTTTTCCTGATAATAGGCAGCGGCTTTGTCTCGCCCCAGACGTTTGTATAAAGAGACAATCTCTTTGTTGAGTATAAGTTCCGTCAAATAGAGTTTGGTCAATATCGTATCCACCATCGGGTTGTAAAGAGAGTTTGGAAACTTCTCTTTATAGAGGTTGGCTTCACTGATGGTATCCAAAAGCAGCTTCTGGTTACGCTTGGGATGCTTAAATTCGGAGAAACGCGATTTAATTTTTAAATATTTGAGATATTCAATATTTTTACTCGAAGCAAAACGTTTGATGTAATTATCGAGATAAAAGTTTGCCATCAGGTATTCATCCTCTTCATGATGTGCATGATAGAGTATCATCATAGCTTCTTTCAGCAGAGGCGATGCGACATGCTCACTTGCAAGTGAAGTATAGGCGTCATCCGCTTTGTCCAGGTTGCCCGCGGCAATCTTTTGAATAATCTCTTTATACCAGTATGCAGCCGGCTTGTTATATGTCTCATTCTGTGTCGTTTTGGAAGCGCAGCCGTTTATAAGAAAAAGCAACAGGCTCAAAGTAGCAATGTATTTAATCATCATCAATTTTCTCCTCTTAAAAGAAATAATTTTACCTGAATCTATGTTACTTTTCTCTAAAATAACCGATATTAAGAGATAATAACTATTCTGGTGATCGCTCTGCTTGTAGTAGACGGACTCAATATACTTATATAAGAGATTATCAATTATACTCTAATTCATCATCATATGGTTAACAAAAGGATAATAATGGAACTTCAAGTGGCATCTCCCATTATGGGATTTGAAAATATCAGGGAATACACCCTCACACAGATAGATGATTTTTTCTATACACTCGAAAAGGGGGATATCGCATTTACGCTGATTGATCCTTCCAAAATACGGGATTATCAGATAGAGATACCTCCCTTTTATGCGGAAAAACTACAGCTGGATAAAACAGACACGGTAAAAATGCTGGCAATTGTGGTACTGCAAAATCCTATCGAAGCGTCTGTAATTAATTTTCTTGCACCTGTAGTGGTGAATGAGAGCAAAAAATTACTGGCTCAAGTAGCGCTTGATGAAGAGAAATATCCGCATTATCTGCTTGCAGAAAAGATAGGGAGGTACCTCTAATGCAACCATCTTTGACGATTATCGGCAGCGGGAATATGGCATATGCAATACTCAGAGGTGTCGTAGGAAAATATAGTGTAGAAGTCGTTGCCAGAGACGCATCCAGACTTGATCAGCTTCGGCAGGAGTTTGGTGACCAGATTGCAACAGAGTTGCTTGGTGAAGGTTTTGAGATAACAGATAAAAATCTTCTTCTGTGTGTCAAGCCGCATGCTTTGCAAAGTGTTGCAAAGATGTTTCGGGGTGAAGCGAATGCGCTTCTTTCTGTACTTGCCGGAGTGAAACTCGAAACATTGAAGAGCGTGATAAAAGCACGCTATACTGTCCGAACCATGCCCAATCTTGCCGCACGTTTCGGTAAATCGATGACGACGCTGTGCGGGGATGAAGCTTTTCGCAAAGAGGCGATTGATATCTGCAACTGTTTTGGAAGTGCATTATGGGTCGGCAGTGAAAAAGAGATTGATATCGCTACGGCGATAGCAGGAAGCGGACCTGCCTATCTGGCTTTGATTGCAGAAGCATTGGCGGACGGGGGTGTACATGAAGGGCTAAAACGTGAAGATGCGGTTACCCTTGTGAGGGGTCTTTTTGACGGTTTTGCACCATTGCTGAATGAAGTACATCCGGCGCTTTTGAAAGATGCGGTGATGAGTCCCGGCGGAACGACTGCGGCAGGTTATGCGGCGCTGGAAAAAGGAAGTGTCAGAGACAGCTGTATTAAAGCGGTGGGAGCGGCTTACCAAAGGGCGGTAGCATTGGGTAAAAAATAGCAGAGCAGGAAGAGACGGGTATAAAAACTCTCTCTTCCTGCTTTCAGGATATGTTATGGATTAAAGATTGTGCTCTTTTTTATATTCAAGAATCATCGCATAGGCTTCATCTTTGAGTTTTAACTTCTCTTTTTTCATTTTTTCGAGTTCAAGATCCTCCATATGCTCTCTGCCTTCTTCTACTTCTCTGATTTTGTCATCAAGCTCATTGTGCTTTTCGAAAATTTTGGCAAAGTGCGCATTCTCAGTTTTTAATTTTGATATTATGTCTCTGTACTCATGTAACATGAATTCTCCTCAGTATATTTTTACACCTTTATCTTAACATTTATGTTCTGTAATCAGCATTAATTTTAACATAATCATAACTAAGATCACAGCCGTAACTGGTATGGTGTGCAGATCCCAGACCTATGTCACAGGATATTTTGAAGCTTTTTTGTTTCATGATCTTAAAAGCTTTCTCTTCACGCTCTTTGTCCAGTACCGGGTACTCTCTGGAGTATATAATCAAGTCATCATATTTGATAGTGAGGCTCTCTTCGTCACACTCTATGCCGCTTGCCCCTATAGTAGAAGCGATACGTCCCCAGTTGGGATCTTCACCAAAAAGGGCGGTTTTAACCAGAAGAGAGTTGCTTAATGCTTTGGAAGCTTTGACGGCATCCTCTTTGGTTTTTGCATTTTTGACTTCAAAGGCAACAACTTTACTCGATCCTTCTCCATCTTCAAGAATCATCATCGCCAGTTGATGGGTAAGCATATTGAGTGCGTGTGCAAATGCTTCTTTTTCATAGTTGCCGCTTGTATGGTTTGTCAGCAGCATCACAGTATCGTTGGTAGAAGTGTCCCCGTCCACACTGATAGTGTTAAATGATTGATCCACACTCTCTTTGAGGAGTGCATCCATCTCCTCTTTCGGAACAGCAGCATCGGTAACGATAAAACAGAGCATTGTTGCCATGGCAGGGTTGATCATGCCTGCGCCTTTGCAGATAGCTGCAATATGAAAACTCTCCCCGTTTTCCAGTCTGACTTCAAAAGCAAGCTCTTTTTTGAAACTGTCTGTGGTCATGATCGCCTGTGCCGTGGCATCCGAATTTTTTGCATGAAAGTCAAATTTCTCAAAAGCAGAGACAATCTTTTCAACAGGAAGTGGGTAGCCGATCACACCTGTAGAACTCATAAGAGGATTTTTTGCCGATACCTCTTTGGGAATCTGAGAAAGTATAGTATCGATATCTGCGATACCGCGCGCGCCTGTCATAGCGTTGGCATTTTTGGCATTGATCAGGATGAAATTGGTCTGAAATCCCTTGTCATAACGCTGATAGTGTTTAATCGGTGCTGCCTGGAATCTGTTGGTTGTAAATACAGAAGCAATATCGCACGGGGTATCGCTACGGATAAATGCGACATCAGGTTGCGTGCCGTCACGAAGTCCTGCATTGACTCCGTCGCAGTAAAAGCCTTCTACTGTAGCCAAACCGCCTTTTAGCGGAAAAATATCAAACATTATTTATACTCCTTTGCCGGACGTTCTTTTTTACGTGCGATCTTTTTTGTGATACGTATGCTTTCACTGCTGCCGATCAGCATCAGTTTTGCCCCCTGTGTGATGATGGTCTCTTCATCGGGCATCGGAATGAAGTTTCCTTTATCGTCTCTGATACCGACGATATTTACCTTCTGGTAATTTGGCAGATTGACATCTTTGAGTTTTTTGAAAAGCATCCATGAGTGGCTTGGGATTTTGATCTCTTCGATATCTAGAGGGGTATCTTTTTTGTAGAGAAACTGTTCCAGGATATTTTCCATCTCCGGACGCTGGCTGATAGCACTCATACGCTGCGCCATCAGTTTTGTCGGGGAAACCACGCTGTCTGCACCCAGTTTTTTCAGTTTTTCGATGTCACTGAGTGTGGAGGCATTGGTCAAAATAAAATAGGGGCGCCGCCGTTTGATCTCTTTTTCATGCAGTCTTGCCGAAGCGATAACGGCAATATTGTCCGCAATATTTTGAGAGAGGGTGATGATCCCCTTTGCACTTGAGAGGTGTGCTTTCGCAAGCGCTACTTCCGTATGCGGTTCCTCCTGTACAAAGTAGGGGTAGTTGTATTTTTTTGCAATCTCTTCCATGTTTTCAGCCGGATCGACAACAACAAAGGGAATATGGTTTTGCCGAAACTGCCACGTCAGCTGAATAGTGAATTCATTGTGGTTGCAGATGACATAGTGGTTTTTGAGCCGCGCGATATCGTACAGCATAGAGCGCTCCTTGATAATCTTTAATAGTTCCCCTTTGTTCAATACTTCGACCAAAATACCCACGGAGAAGGAAAAAACCCCAAATCCCAGGATAATCAAAGTGATGGTGAAGATACGACCTGCATTGGAGATAGGGGCGATCTCTCCGAATCCGACAGTGGTAAATGTGATTCCCGTCTGGTAGATGGCATCCATCAATGTAAAACCGTCGATAATGATATATCCCAGTGTACCGACCAGCATCATCAAAACGGTAAGTATAAGAGGAAGCCTGAACGGGGCAAGTTGCAGATATAGTTCTGTATTTAGATCGATTTCGGGTTTTTTGGGTTCACGCCAATGGAGAAATTTTTTAAGTTTTTTGATAAATTTCATAAAATCTCCATCTCTTTACACGTAACGTGCGATTTGACGTTTATGACAGAGGAAATGGAGATATCCTCTGCTGTTTCAAGTTTTATATTATAGAGTATAAAGCCTTATTGGTTCGCTTTTTTTCTCATCGTTCTGAGTTCTTTTGCAGAAACTCTGATCTTTTTCTTTGTTCCGTCTTCGAGTGTGATTCTCACAGTTCTCAGGTTTGGAAGAAATCTTCTTCTTGTTTTGTTATGAGCGTGGCTGACATTGTTACCTGTCATAGGACCTTTTCCGCTGATTTGGCATTTTCTTGACATTGTTTTTCCTTGCATGCTTTTTAAAATTTGTCGCGTATCCTATCCTAAAATATCTTAATATTTGTTGAT
>CAZYZD010000097.1:0-7205 GCA_964651755.1 uncultured Sulfurospirillum sp.
CTCTGATATTCGGCAGTACGGGTACGGGGTGTTCTATATAGGCTTTGAGAACAAAACTGCTCTCTTTGTCCCATCCAAAGTCTTTCTCTACATCGGCACCGTTTCCTTTGTAAGCAAGATTTCCTGAAGGCTGGTCATTCAGGTATCCTAAACTGATTTCCCCTCCGGCTATATCTGCTTGCAGCAGAGATGTTGTAAGCAGTAAAGCGCTTAATGGTAATGTATATTTCATGTAAAATCCTTATTAAGTTGTGGTGATTATATACTATATTTAATAAAATTTTTATGTTGTCCGGACAAAACCTTTTTGTGTTACAATTGTCATATGAAAAAAAAAATTGGTATTATCGGCGGCGGGGCATCGGGATTGATTTGTGCACTGGTGGCATCTGCCGGAGAGTGTGAAGTAACAGTAATAGAAAAAAACAGCAGAGTAGGGCGGAAGATTCTTGCTACGGGTAACGGGCGCTGTAATATTACCAACAAGAGCATCACGTGGCAGCACTATCATGGGCATCATCCCTCTTTTGTCTCTACTGCTTTAAAACAGTTCGGGTACAGGGAACTGGAGCGTTTTTTTGCAGAGTTGGGGTTGGACTTTGTATCGGTTGAAGATGAACGGGTTTTCCCTATGTCTCTTCAGGCTTCTAGTGTGGTGGATTTTCTCGAAGATGCGTGTCTTAGAAGTGGTGTTGTCTTGAAAACCAAAACAGCAGTTTCGCATCTGGAGAAGAGGGGAGAGCGTTTTGTGCTCTTTCATGAAGCGGGCAAGATGGAGTTTGATATCGTGGTGGTTGCTACAGGTTCAGCGGCGATGCCGACACTTGGCAGCAGTGATTCAGGATTGCAGTTTGCCAGAAAGTTCGGACATCATATCTACCCCTCTTTCCCTGTATTGGTGCAGCTTCAAAGTAACGATCCTTTCTGTCAAAAATGCAGCGGCGTAAAAACAGATGCAATGCTGACTGCCATAGTAGAAGGGGAGACAAAAAAGAGTCTGCGGGGGGATCTTCTCTTTACAAATTACGGTCTTTCCGGATTGGCGGTTTTGGATATCAGCCGTGTTGTTTCTGCGGCGAGGGAGGCTGAAAGGGAATCTCTCATCGAGATTGATCTCCTGCCCGATATCTCTCTCAATGCTTTGAAAAAGATACTGCAGAACAAAAGTAAACGTTTTTCAGAGAAACCGCCGATGTTGTGGCTGAATGGGATATTGCATAAAAAAATAGTTCAGGCACTGCTGGAATCTTTGAAGTTGCAGCATAAAGCGATTCTAGGAACCAAAGATCTGCACAAAGTCGCATTTGCGATAAAGCATCTGCAAATCAGGATCGATCAGACCAGGGGTGCAAAAGGTGCCGAAGTGATGGCAGGGGGTGTGGATTGTAGTGAAGTGGATGCAAAAACGATGGAGTCTAAACTGGTGAAAAATCTTTTTTTTACAGGAGAACTGCTCGATATAGATGGGGAGAGGGGAGGGTATAACCTCCACTGGGCATGGGCAAGCGGTTATCTTGCTGGTAAAAGTTCTCTGCTGTTGACAAACTCTTCATGAAGTGTGTGGAGTGCCTCCTGTAACTCTCCAAAGAGCAGCATGTAGTCGGTATCTCTTTTAAAAAATGCGAGAATCTCTATATGTTCCGTATGTACATATATCTCGTCCAGGTTGAGTTTTGCCGCTTTGACACTGATATTATGTGCAAATTTAGCTATTTTTTTATACTGCTTCTGTTCGATAACATCTTCAAGATTTGCAAGTTGTACCTGCGCGTAGACTAAAAATGTTTCCAGTTTGCTTATCAGTTTTTCTTCTGTTATGTTCAGTTCAGAAGCGAGTTTTTTCCATTTTTCCATATGAACTCCATTTCAAATTACTTGGTATCGATCAATTTTGTCTCTACACCTCCACTCTCTGTAAGTGGTTTTTGCTGTAAAATTTCCCCGACACCTCTTTGGTAATACCCCGGTGTATCACCACATCTTATCTCTATGACATCTTTGAAACTTTTCCCATCAAAGTGAAACTCATCCCAAAGTTTGACCAGCGTACAATCTGATTTTTTGATCGTTACTATATCTCCTATATCGACGGTTGGTTTAAGTTCTAAACGCCCGTTTTCACTGCCGTCAGTGTAAAATAAAATAGTGATATTATTTTTTTCATTTTTGTAAATAGTTTTCTCATTTTGTGAAAAATCTGATACTTCTGTTACCGTATCTGCCGATTTTGTATAACGTGTACGGTACTTTTCCGTTTGATCACCGCTGGTTTTGATGTAGTTATTGGTAGTGTCTGTTTCAGGAACCAGATAGTCCCAGAGGGAAATAGCTCCTTTATTATAGTTAGCGGGAACTTTTGTTGTGTCTGTACGTTCCTGTTTGTCATTGTCGTTAGTGCCGCCGGCACCGCATCCTGTTAATCCAAGTATTAAAAAAAACATGGAAATAAAAATTGTATAACGTTTCATTGCTTCTCTCTTTTTTGTTGTTCTGTATAGTATATCGGTTTGTGTCGAGAAAATTTTACTTTTACCCTCCATAAAAGCTTGAAAGTCTTAGTAAAATTATCATATTTGTAGAAAAGTAACATTTATTTACCCATGTTCTCTGAAAAAGAGTGCCTCTACGATAAAAAAGAGGGTGGTTACCAGTGGAGATAACAGAAACCATAAAATCAGACGCTCTTTAAAGATATAGTAAAAAACCGCGATCCAGCTTAGAAGAACCAGTGCCAGATGGATGATGAAAACAGGTTTATGGACAAAGATTACTTTACTGATATAGGTAAAAAAGAGTGCCGCAGCGATAGCTCCGCTATAGTGTAAGATGACTTTTATATCTTTTGTTTTCTGATACCTGACATAGAGCAGGAGTATTAGTGTCAGAAAGATCAGTGCCATGAAAATATAGAGTCTCATTTTTAACGCTCCGTCTGCCAGTCATCTTTTTGACTGCTGTTTTGTTGTTTCTCTTTACTCAGCAGCTCCAGTGCGTCATACTCTCTTTGGAGACTTTCATCTTTGAGAATCTTCATCTCTGCGGCAAATTTTCGTTTGAAAAGTGCAAAAAGATTTCTGTAACCGTCGCTCACTTCCAGCGGACAGGATTTTCGCTCCCAGGTTTTGATATATTTGTATTCGGGACGATCCGGCGGATAGAGCATGCATTTTCTGTAGAAAGGGATGATGACCGGTTCTTTCGGGGTGACTTCATCATGACATGCTTTTCTGGTATCGATCAGCCAGTTTTGTATAATCGTGACATATTCACTCAGCAGAATCCCTTTGCGGATACCGCTGTTGTCAAAATGGAGATCGTCTGTAAAGTCTACTCTCTGACGTACTTCATGAGGTTTGCCGTCCCTGCTTTTGTAGGTGGCGGTGAGGGCGATGGCTTTTGCATCTGTATCTGACTTTTTGTGCAGTTTAACGATGATGATGCCACCTTTTGTTTTGCCATCTTCTGTGCTGCTGGGGAAGAGGGTATTGACATACATCAGTGTTCTGGTTGCTTTGTCCGCTTCCGGAGAGCCGTAGATACCTGCTATCTCATACCCTTTGCTTTCGAGTGAAAGTTTGAGATCGAAAACAAGCGGTGTTACCATGAAATCAAATTCATCATCAAGACGTTTTGTAAAATCTTTCAGCGAGTGTACTGCGTAGTAATTTGCACCTTTGGTCTTGGAGACACGTTCCACCAGATCACTGTTAAAGTCGATTCCCACACCGATAAAAGAGGTATAGATACCCTCTTTCGATGCTTTGTCCACCATACCGAAAAGCCCCTTTTCACTCAGTTCTCCACGGTTTGGCATGGCATCGGTGATAAAGATGATTCTGTTTTCATATGTTGTGGGATCACCCTCTTCCCTGCGAAGATTTTCAAACAGCTTCACACCTGCCTTGTACCCTTCACTCCAGTTGGTTCCGCCTCTTGGCTTCAGTTCCAAAATATGCTTTTTGATTGCTTCCATATCGGTCAGGGCGACACTTCGCAGCGGTTTTGCATTGTATGCTCTGGAATCAAAAAGTACGATACCAAGCTTATCTTCGGGATGCAGATGTTTAAGCATGGCGACGAGTGATCTGTTTGCAATTTTCATTTTTGATTCTTGTGCTTCTTTCTCTTCATGTGAAGGACGTTTGCTGCGGTTATAGTAGTAACTGTTAAAAGGTGAACTCATCGACCCGGAGATATCCAGTACGATAACAAGATTGAGTTTTTTACGTGCAAAATCTTTGGCTTTGATATTGGAGTTGAGTCCCACAGAGAGGTAGTACTCCCGCTCATCGGTAAAGAGGTTTTTTTGAACGGCTGTTGAGTAGCTTGGACAGAAAAGTTCTGTACATGTGCCCTCTTTTTTCCCTGTATCAAAATAGTGTTCATAAAAGACACCTTCGTACGTGATACTTTTGAGTTTGGGGAGATAACCGTTTTTCAGGTTGTCATAAAAGTTATTGGCATCTTTTGCTCCGCCTACTGCCAGACCGAGAGTCGGTGCAGGAGCCATACGCATACTTTTAAGCATTGGTGCAGGCATCGCCATTGTCTGTATGAGACGCGAGTGTTTTCCCACGCTTATGGTACTTCTGTCATATTCTGGAGCAGTGGCATTATATTCCCAGTCGTCGATGATTTTCGTGTCAGGTTTATGTTGTTTTTGTGACATTGCATGTATGCCAACAGCAAAAAGCATAAAAAATAAAAATAATTTAATTAATTGCATAAGATCCCTCTTTCTTATTCAGATATAGTTATTATACATTAAAATTGAGTATAATTTGTGAATGTTACAGATAAAATTGATCCTAATGATCCTCTTTTTCTTTCATGGATGTTTTCTCTCTCTTTCTCCGGAAGGAGGAGTGGAGGAGAGTATCTCTTCTGTTACGGCACGTTGGGAAAAGATTCCCCCGGTTTCCGGAAAAAAGTACAGTATACAGCAGTGTCGTAATGATATGTACCCTCTTATTAAGTTGGCAAAAGCACAGCTGGGAACACCTTACAAATATGGCGGTATGGATGAGCGTGGATTTGACTGTTCCGGATTTGTGGCGTTTGTGTATGAGAAGAGTCTTGGTAAAAAGTTGCCGCACAATGCCAGAGCACAGTCAAAATATGTCAAGGTGTATGATTTTTCGCAACTGGAACCCGGAGATATCCTCTTTTTTGATACCTCCGGCAGAGGGGAGATCAATCACAGCGGGATTTATCTGGGAGATGGGAGGTTTATCCACGCTTCCAGCGGTAAAGCACACAGTGTGACGATTTCCGACTTGACAAAAGGGTTCTATAAAAAAGCATTCCGTTTTGGCGGGAAAGTGAAACGATGGTAAAAAAAGAGATTGTGATCATCGGGGCGGGCGCCAGCGGTTTGATGGCATCGGGAAGATACAGAGACAGAGATATCGCACTCATAGAAGCCAATCCGAAAGTTGGGCAGAAGATCGCCATCTCCGGCGGTGGAAAATGCAATATTACCAACAAGTATGTTACCCCGCAACACTATCTTGGCGATTCTGCTTTTGTACATGAAGTGTTACGCAGCTATGGTCCAAAAGAGTTGCTTGCAGATTTGAAAGCGGCGGGATTGAAACCTGTTTTGCGCAAAGAGAATCAATATTTCTGCCCTGGAAGTGCTGTTGAACTGGTAAATGTTCTGGCAAAGGCATCACAGGGTGTTTCTCTTTTTATGACTGAGAGAGTAGTGCAGGTGACCAGAGAGAAAGCATTTGTCATCAAAACAGACAAGAATCTATTTCATGCCCAAAAAGTGGTATTTGCCAGCGGCGGGCTGAGTTTTCCGCGAATCGGTGCCAGTGATATCGCTTTTCAGACAGCTGCGGATTTCGGGCATCGTATCATTCCTCCCAAACCCGCACTGGTGGGGTTTACACTTCAGAAAGAGCAGTTCTGGATGAAATCACTCAGCGGTATCTCCCTGCCTGTCAGTGTGCGTGTCGGGCAGAAGCGTATTGACGGGGATCTGCTTTTTGCCCATCGTGGTATCAGTGGACCAGCTGTTTTAAATACATCGCTTTACTGGGAGAAGGGGAGTATTGAAATCGATTTTATTCCCCGCCTGAAACTTGAGAAGCGTTTTTTCCAAAGCAGAAAACAGATCTCTACCGCCCTCGGTGTTCCCAAACGCTTTGCCAAAGCATTTCTGGAAGCAGCGGGTCTCAAAGATCAGCCTCTGGAGCGTATGAGTCAGGAGGAGATTGACAAACTGAGAGAGATTAAATCTTATACCTTTGCGCCTGCGGGAAATTTCGGTTTTTCCAAAGCGGAAGTGACCAAAGGCGGCATCTGTACCGATGAGATCGATCCCGAAACGATGATGAGCAGAAAATGTGAAGGACTCTACTTTCTGGGGGAGGCTTTGGATGTGACCGGGGAGCTGGGCGGATACAATTTTCAGTGGGCATTTGCGACAGCACAGAGATTAAAGTTGTAAAAAGGCGGGGTGATGGTATTTGACGGTTTTTCTAAAGAGGCATTGGTTTTTTTGCAGGAGATACGCGAAAACAATACCAAAGCGTGGTTTGAAGCGAACAGAGAGCGGTACGAACAGCTGATACTCGAACCAAGCAGGGCATATGTAACTGAGATGGGCGAACACTTGATGGCACTTGTCCCGACCATCAATGCCGTACCGAAAATCAATGCTTCTCTTTTCCGTATCTACCGGGATATCCGATTTCGCAAAGATAAAACACCCATCAAAAGCAAAATCGGCATCATCTTCTGGCAGGGCGGCGGCAAAAGAATGCAAAGCAGCTCTTTTTATATGCATTTTGATCCTGAAACAGTTTTCTTTTCCGTCGGAATACGCGGTTTTTCAGATGAAACACTGAAAAAGTACCGCAGTTATATCCGGGAAGAGCAACACAGAGAGGATTTGCACGAGATTATGAAAAAACTCTCCCAAAAAGGCTACCTCTTGCCGGAGCCAAAATACAAACGCCTCCCTCAGGGGTTTGACAAAGATATCTCCCACCCTGAACTCACCCGTTATGCAAGTATGTACGCCTACAAAGAGATACCCCACCCGCCGCAATTTTTCACAGCCCAACTGTGTGATTTCGCGTATGACCTCTACGAAGAGATGATGCCCATGCAGGAGTGGGTGTATAAGATGACGGTATGATAGTAATGGAGGCAATGCTTCAGCTTTGCACCAAGGTACCGCACTGAAGTACGGT
>CAZYZD010000098.1:0-7114 GCA_964651755.1 uncultured Sulfurospirillum sp.
TATCTCTTCATGAAAATAGAGATATTTCAGTAACTCTATAACGGCTGAAACATAGCGACTGTTGATGAGTTTTTTTGTGGTTTGTGTGGTGATTTTGAGTGATTTATCTTTTTCAAGCAGCAGCTCTTCTATTGTAAAAGCATCCGGGTTTGTGTGTGTGAGTATCGCAATGTCGTCTGCATGGATACCCTGTTCCAGAAGGAGGAAAAGTTCAGTAACAATACCTTCTGCGACATCTTCATAATTTTCTACCTTGATATAACCGGCATTATCATTCTTTTTACATTCCTGGGGAGTGTAATTTGTAATGATATTTGCAAAAGAGTCATTGACAAACCTGACAATATTGCAATCGCTTCGGTAGTTTGTGTTAAGTTGTGCCAGTGTAACATCGTAACGTTTTTGAACATAGTGGAAGAGTTCTTTTGCTCCACCCCTGAAACGGTAGATGGATTGTTTGATATCTCCGACATAAAAGAATGATTTTAATTCGCTGCTTCCGACACCTGCATGAATCTCTTCAATAATCGGTTCGAGTATTTTGTACTGAACGATGTTGGTATCCTGAAATTCGTCAATCAGAAGATGGTCGATGGAAGCATCGAGCCGAAAGTATAGAAACTCTTTATCAATCTTTTCATGCAGAAGTTTGAAAAGAAGATTGGTAACATCATTGAAAGCAAGCTGATTAGTGCTGATGTTTTCTTCAAGCAGAGTCTGTTTGTAAAGATCGTAGAGTTTCATATATTTGGCAAGCAGAAATTTCTCTTTATGGTTGAAATAGAGTGCCAGTTTGATTTTGATTTCATGTAAAATATCATCCATCTGGGGGATATAGCACTTTTTAAAATCCCAGTAATTCAGACTCTCTTTCGCAAGCCATGTTGCCTGTTGCAATGTCTCGATATTTTCAACTTTATTGAGTGCATTCCAGCCTCTGTCAGAGAGGTTGGGACAATTGTCCCTGAAAAGTTCCCTGAGAGAATCGACAAGTATCATGATCTCTTTTTCGGTAGGGAAGGGGGCATCTTTTTCAAAAACAAGATTGCGAAGTTCCGCATCTTTTTCATAAAGATTTCCCAGAAGTGAAAAAATGTCGCCTAGTTTTTTACTTTCCTGTGCTGAAAAAAGTACCAGATCTTTGTAGGCATCAGCTTGTTTGACATTGATGAGGAAACGGAGTAAAAAGCGTTGTTCGTCGTTTAGCTCATCGATAGTAAAATCAGGCATAAGTCCGAGATGCTGGGAAAAAAGGCGAAGTACCTGAGCAAAAAATTTATCGATAGTAGAGATTCGAAGATCTGCATTGAGATAATTTTGATACAGGATTTCACGTTTTTGAATGATTTCTGATTCTGAAACCTCCAGTGTTTGGGCAATGGCTGCGCGTTCTGCATCACGTGAGGGAAGGTGTAGTTCGGCAAGTACTGCAGAGATACGTGCTTTCATCTCATTGGCGGCTTTGTTGGTAAAGGTAAGTGTCAGGATAGTATTTGGCTTTGCTCCCAGGTAGAGAAGGGAAATATAGCGAATTACCAGGGCAAACGTCTTACCGCTGCCTGCACTTGCTTCATATGCCAAAGAGGTGTAAAATGCCATTACATAATCCTGTTGCAGATTTTCTGATAGGGACAAAAGAGGCACTTTTTCAGCTCTTCTGTCATTGTAAAGTTATACTCTGTCGCTTTGAGGCTTTCAAAGTGGCTGTAGAGCAGATCGAGTTTTTCATCAAAAAGTGCTTCTGTCTCCAGTGAACCTTTTTTTAGATCGTAATAGTAGGCATCGGCGATATTCCCCAGTTCCTGAGTAATCAGATAATAAAACTGTAGTTGGAAATCTGTTGTTTTTTCAATCGTTCTAGCGGTTGTGGAGGGGATTTTACCACTTTTGTAATCGATAATGAAAAATTGTTCTTTGTGCCGGTCGATACGGTCGATGTTTCCTGTAAGCTGTAGATGATCAAACATAACACTGAATTTCTTTTCAGTAGCATATACTTGAAAACCTTCTGCAAAGCGTTTGATTTCATGATGGATAAATGGTTTGAGTAGTTCAATCCATTTGTCTATGATAAAGCGAAGGGAAGGGTTTTGTTCACTGCGCATGTAAAGCTCTTTTTGAAGATCAAGTAAAAGTTCTTCCTGATCAAAATAGGCAGACTTTTTTTGGTAAATCGTTTTGAGTGCATCATGTAACAGTGTTCCTACAATACGTTCATCATCAATCACTTTTGGGATTTCAAATTCACTCAGCTTTTGAATATGTTTGAAATAGTATTTGCGTTTGCAGTCGAGGAATGTTTTAAGTGCCGATGCGGAGAGGGGGATTTTGCGAAAATCATATTTTTGTATCAGATCAGCTTTTTCAAAATGCGGATTTGGTTTATGAAAAGGCAGTAATATATGTTTCATATCGCCCTCTTCATGAAGATATGTTGTCAGGTTTAGCTCTTCGAGGAAACGTGAGGGCTGATTTTGATCATCATGAATATAACAGATTGCAACCTCTTTTGCCTGATCGAAGATACGGCTATAGTAATATTTTTGTAAATTTTCACGGTCAGCAGGTGTTGGAAGCTGACATGCTTCTCTGATTGAAGAGGAGAGAAAAAGATCTTTTCTGCTGATACTGGGCAGAACACCTTCATTGAAATCTACGACAATCAAAGCATCCTTTTGAATACCTCGGGTTTCCAGAATTTCAAGTACAGTGATTTTACCTCCCCTTACATCGTCGAGGGTGAGTTTTGAAAGACGGTTTAAAAAGAGGTGCAAGATTTTATGAAAAGGGTAGTGACCAAGAGCAGGCAGAAGTTTTTGAAAAAGAAGCCACTCTGTTTCATAAAGCTTATATGCTTCACTCTCTTCCTTTGGGATTATTTCATGAAGTATGTTAACAATCTCTTTTTTGCCAAGGCGTGAAGACCATTTTTTAAGCATCTCTTCTATTTTTTCCGGTTCAAAGCCCAGGTTTCGGATACGATAGTAGTTTTCGTGATTTTTTTCCATATAGTAGTTATAGAGTGCATCCAGTTTTTGATAAATGGTACTTTTACGGAAGGTAAAGCCCATAGCAAAGTTAAAATTGTTCTCCTCATCAAAGAGATTGAGAAGTTCAACTGTGGAGGATTTCGGTAATATAACTACAATATCTTCCGGAGCATACCCTTTTTGAATAAAATCGTAGACTCTTTTTTTAACAAAGGCAATTTGTTCAATGCTGCTTTGTTGTGCGCTGACCCTGTATTTTGTTTCAGGTGTGGGTAGTGGATTTGATTCGATAATTTCTTTTGTTTGAAAATTGAGAATATAAGCATAATCCTGTTTTAGCTGCAATCCGTAGTTTTCAAAAATAGTAACCATCTTTTGGTTAAAACGGTTGGTATGTAAATGGATGAAAAGAGGGATATGTTCTGCAATTTCCTCAAAAACTTTTAATTCAAAACGGTTAAGATAGCCTTCAAGATGAAGGTCAATTTGTGAGAAAGATTGAATATATTTTTTATTTATTTTATAGAGAGAGGGGAGTGTCATTTTGTCGACATATTTTTTCTCATGAAGTAATTCAATATATTTTTGCTGTAGTGTCTCGAGTATTTCAAGATGCTCATCGTAACTGGCATAAGTGTCAAATTGTTTAAGTGTTTTGATATCAGTAAGTTCTACGGCAAGTTCCTCAAAGAAAGAGAAGAGGTATTTGCTGTTTTTTAGAAATGTAAAAAATTCTCTGTCTATATTCAACGATCTGAAATTGGAAAAGTCACTTGCTTCTTGCATCAAGAGGATTTTACTCTCTTCATCGATAAAAGTACGTCCTGGAACAAGCAGGGCTTTTTTCTCAAATTCACCGATAGTGGTCATCTTTGGAAGAAGCATGTTTTGTGAAAGTATCCGGGTGAGTTGTTCCCGGATAGCCCTGGAGGTAGGATATATCTCCAGTTTTTTATTTTGTAGCATTGACCTCAGTTTTACTGAAAGAAGCCAGATTGTCAGGTGTTACGATTTTAGTCATAATTTGCCATCTGCCGATTTTTTCAACTTGAAATGTTTCAAATTGGTATTGACCATTTTCATAGCCGGTAACTTTTAGCATTTTATCGAATTTATCAGTATCCGGCTTAGTGATTTTTACGGTAATATTTGCATCTGCAACAGGGGTGTTGTTCTCTTTTTCAAGCAAGGTGATAATAAGTGTATTGGCACCCACGATCAATGCTTTTTTATCGATGGTAACATTGTATTTTTTGTCAAATGCCTGTTGTTTTAACAAAATATCATTAATATCTGCATCGACATCACGATAATCTTCAAAATAGTAGTCATCCATGACAACAGGCTTGATATTTGCCTGTTGTATTGTCCAGATGCTTAATGCAATCAAACCGAAAATAGATAAAATAATCCCTATCGGCCACCTTAGTTCACTGAGTTTACTCTGTTTTTTCAATAGTTGTTCCTTTAGTAAGAAATCTTGTTTTGATATATCTCCATCCGAAATAGAGAAGTGTCAGATAGAATAATATCCTTAAAATATTCATAAATGTTTTACTTTCACTTCCTATACTTGACTTTAATTTTACACCGTATGATTTGGCAATCATGTCAGTCAAATCGGCATAGCCATTTAAAAAAGCTGCTGATGTTGGATCTGATTTTGATTTTTTGATGACAAGCAGTTTGGTAAAAGAACCCCTGAATGGACTAAAAAGGGAATCTTTGTCAAATTTATCATCAAGATCCGGCGAGTTGAACATCTGGTTAAGCCCAAAATCTTTACGATCCATATATGTTCTGGAGAAGATCCACAAAACATATGGGGCTTTAAGCTCTTTTAAATATCTATTTTTAATTTCAAGAAACTCTTCTTTTGTTAAATGTTCCTTTGTTACCAGTGCAATAGTAACACCTGTCTTTTCTGTTAGCTCATCTCCTATCTCTTTCATTTTGGCAATCGTTTTATCATTGATGAGTTTGTCGCCTTCGTAAATAAAACCGGCATATGAAAAAGAGGGAAAAATAAATAGTAGTGAGATGAGAGCAGCAAAAAATGCTGCTCTCGTTGTATTTGTCAATATCACCTGGATTAACCTAAAAATAGGTGTGTGCCAGGAGTTGTAACTACCCAGACAGTAATGGCTGCCATTACTACCAGTCCGACGCTTACTACATAAAATAGTGTATCTGCCATCATTCGCTCCTTATTTCACGATCTTGTAATGCTTTGCATTATCAGTACTGATCATTTGGATATTTGACTCATCTTCCAACTCATAAAAAGTAGTAGCATTTTGCTGCTGTGCGCCAATTGCCCAAATTGTTAAATATCCTAAAATAGCAAGTAACAACACTGTCGCAAGTATACCGCCTAAAAGACCATTTATGTTAAAACACATTCTTCTTGTTTTATTTTCTGCCATATTCAATCCTTATTTCTCACCGAGTGAAAGTATGTAAGTTGCTACAGCACGTTTTTGAACATCTGTAAGTCTACCATCACTAAATTTTGGCATGGTACCGATATATCCATCTTTACCACGATTCAGTACATCTACGACGAATGCAGGTTTACCGTATGTAGTAAGATCAGGAGATTGACCGCCAAGACCTTTTCCATCTTCACCATGACAACTTGCACAAGCACTGAATGCAGCAGGCTTTTCACCTTGCATTCCGCCTGCAATCCATGTAGCGATTGCTTTTGCATCATCACCGCTTGCCATACCGGCAGGCATTTCACCCATAGGATAGCCAAGACCTTTAGAACCTTTTTCAATAGTTTCTAAAATACCTTTTGCTGTACCCCATTTGTCAAAGCCCTGTGCTTTACCATCGATACCTGTACCGTCAAGACCGTGACAAGGTGCACACTGTACGAGATATACACCTTCACCCATTGCCATCAGTGTTTCCTGATCAGGGTTTTGCCACTTTTTCTCGAATTCTGCATTATATGCTTTTACTTCTTCGTTATATTCACCGATTTGAGAGTAAGCATTGAGCGGGTAACCCATAAACCAATACCACAATCCCCAAATCATTGTTCCTAAAAAGCTTGCAATCCAACCTGTTGGAACAGGGTTTTTATATTCGCCAATGCCATCCCAGTTTTCATCACTAAGCTCACCTGTGCTGGTGTCTGTTTTCATCTGCTTGATGTATTTACCGGCAACATATACTGTGAGGATAATAATCGCTGCTGCACCAACCAGCGAGAGCTGATTGACAACATCACTTGATAAATTTATCTTCATGCTGATTCTCCTTTATTTTTTTTCTTTTCCCAAGGTGAGGTGGTTTCTATTGGAGTTGAGTCCAATTCATCGTCCAGTGCGATATTTGCATATTTTTCATAATCTCTGGTACCCTTTTTTTCACTGCTATAGAGATGATAGATATATCCATAGAGTAAAAAAGCACATATTCCCGTCAATATAACATACGCATATGCCTGAATTGTATAAGCGGTCTCAAGTTCCAATGTCATTTTACACCTCTGTTATTTTAAACTGTTCAAATATGCAATAAGCGCTACGATTTCAGGAATTTTCCCGTTTGCAACCGCATCTTTTACTGCCTGGTTTTTCATTTTTGCAGCGATCTCTTTTGCCTCAGCAAGTGCAGCTGCTTTTGCCTCTTCAAGCGTACCGAGTTTTGGCATGCCTTCCTGGTCATATGGTACGTTAAATACTTTTTTAACGGTTACTGCTTCTGCATAAGCTGTCTCTACATCTGCAATATTTTCAAACTGATGTTTGTATGCAGGCATGATAGAACCAGGCACAACAGAAGTTGGTTCCCACATATGGTTTTCATGCCAGTCTGTAGTTCTGTAGTTACCGATACGGTGAAGATCCGGACCTGTTCTTTTAGAACCCCAAAGGAATGGTCTGTCATATGCATACTCACCACTAAGAGAGTATTTACCATATCTGTCAGTTTCTGATTTAAACGGACGAATCAACTGTGAGTGACAAGCGTTACAACTATCTTTGATATAGACATGTCTTCCTGTCAACTGTAAAATTGTGTAAGGTTTAGTACCAACCAACGGGCGTGAGCTTTTTGCAAAGTCAGGTAATATTGTAACAACACCTGCAAATGCTACCGTAACGAAT
>CAZYZD010000099.1:0-7031 GCA_964651755.1 uncultured Sulfurospirillum sp.
ATCATCCACACCAACAAAGGTGACATGAAACTCAAACTATACAAAGACGAAGCGCCAAACACCGTTGCGAACTTCGCACACCTCGCACAGACAGGTTTTTACGACAACCTCAGTTTTCACAGAGTCATCCCCGGCTTTATGGCACAGGGTGGATGTCCACACGGAACAGGAACCGGCGGACCTGGCTGGGCGATCAAATGTGAAACCAGCACCAACGTACATAAACATGAAAAAGGAACACTCTCCATGGCACATGCGGGACCAAACACAGGCGGAAGCCAGTTTTTCATCTGCTTCGTCCCATGCCCGCACCTTGACGGCGTGCACACTGTTTTCGGCGGTATCGATCCAAACGACAAAGAGAGTATGGCGGTACTCGACAGCATCGAAGGACAGGATAAAATCGAATCTATCGAAATCGTTGCGGAGTAATCACTTCATGAGAGAGGGATTTTCCTCTCTTCTTTCTTTTCATACCATTACCACCGTATAATACTAACCCTTTACAAGCTCTATGAAAAAGAGTATAATAGTCCCTGAAAAAGGAACATAAAAAGAGGGATAAATCATGGTGCAGACAAAAATCACCCTTACAGAAGAATTAACCAATTTTTTATCATTTCACAAAGAGCTGGGCTTTAAAAACAAAAGCGATATGATCCGTGAAGCATTAACTTCTTTAAAACAAAAACTTGAAGAGGAGAAACTGGCACAATCTGCCCGTATCTACAGCGAACTTTATGAAAATGATGAAGAGATAAAAGAGTGGTGTGAAGATGCCATAAAAGAGTGGGATAATGATCTTTAAAAGAGGCGATATCATTGATATTAATCTAAATACCGTCAAAGGCTCTGAAACTGGAAAAATAAGACCTTGTATTATCGTCACAAACAATACTTATAATGCAAGAGTTCCCGTTTTGCAAGTTATACCCATTACTAACTGGAGTGAGAAAAAAGCACAAATCATCTCCAATGTAACACTGAAAAAAGAGCTCCAAAACGGACTGACAAAAAAATCTATAGCTGACTGTCTTCAAACCAGACCTGTCGATATCAAAGCGAGATTTGTCAAAAAACGGGGAAGTTTAGATAAAGAGACATTGCAAAAAATAGATTATGCGCTCAAAAAGGTCTTCGGGCTGGACTAGAACACTGTATGGTTTGAAACATATTTTAGAATACAAAACCAAACTTTTGCTACACTATCACAAATTTTACAAAGGAAATATCATGGATAAACTACCAAACTGCCCAAAATGCGGCAGCGAATATACTTACGAAGACGGCTCTTTGCTTGTCTGCCCTGAGTGTGGGTACGAGTGGAGTGCGGATGCGGCAGAGAGTGAAGAGGAAGGGCTTGTCGTCAAAGACGCCAACGGAAACATCCTTCAGGACGGTGACTCTGTAACGGTAATCAAAGACCTGAAAGTCAAAGGCAGCTCTTCAGGTATCAAAGCGGGTACGAAGATCAAAAACATCCGCCTGGTTGAGGGCAGCGACGGACACAACATAGACTGTAAGGTACCCGGCGTAGGTGCGATCAAACTCAAGCAGGAGTTCGTCAAAAAAGCGTAACAACACTTTTAAAAGCGGGGTCTGTTACACGACTCCGCTCATACTTCCTACAACCTTTCCGATCACTTCTACATCCTCTACAGGTACAGATTCTGTCGCATACTGCTGATTGTCCGAAATCAGATCCAGCGTACCGCTGCTTTTGAGATAGAGACGTTTGACAAAGAGTCCGGTAGGTGTCGAAACAACAAAAATACCGCTTTTTCGGATATCTTTCATCGTACGGTTGATAAAGATAATATCGCCATCTTTGAAAGTAGGCTCCATAGAGTCTCCCAGAACATTAATAGAATCGATATTTTTGACTTCCCTCTCTCCTCCCAGTTTATCCACCATATGCGGATCAAGCGCAATTATCTCATGTTCTGCTTCGTAGTTGAATGCACCACCGCCGGCACTGGCATAGATATCGCCAAAGTAACGGACATTGGCATATTTCTCCGTCTCCTCTTCCAGACTTCTGGTTGCCTGGTCATAAAAGAGCCAGTTGATGGAGATTTTCCTCTGAGCACAAAAGTTCAAAATCTCCTCATAGGGAATCTTGCCTCTGTTCTTCATCGTTGCAAAGGTAAGGTGATTGATACCCAGAGCATCGGCTACATCTTTGTCAAATACTTTTCTGTCTCCCACCTCTTTGGAGAGAATATCTTTGATTTTCGGCAAAATATTTTTCAAATCAAACATGAAACTCCTTTTTATATTTCATTTTGAAATATTATTGTAACACAAAAAAGTTTTATATTACAATATGCATAACAAAAAAAGAAGAAAAAGGATAAATTATGACAATTAGAAACATTTTAGAGTATATCGGTGAGTCATTTGAAATATTTTTCACAGCAATAGAGTATATGATG
Organism: uncultured Sulfurospirillum sp.; assembly: GCA_964651755.1. Classification (GTDB taxonomy): domain Bacteria; phylum Campylobacterota; class Campylobacteria; order Campylobacterales; family QNZT01; genus QNZT01. The sequence goes on from CAZYZD010000099.1 coordinate 2,436, forward strand.
TTAAAATTAAATGAGAAAGTACTGTAAAGAGGGAATCCCTCTTTACATTCTATTGTCTATTGTGCAGCCATCAGTTCCTGGTCATCTCCAATATCATGTAAATCATCAATACCGGCTTTTTCCAAAACAGCATCAACCGGCAAAAAACGATGTTCAACAGGATCGAAATACTCCAGTTCGCCATTATCGAGATGGTAATACCACCCCTGTACAAAAATCTCCCCTTCTGCCACTTTACGTTTGACGGCAGGATAAGTCAGAAGGTTTTTCAACTGTTCGATAACATTGAACTTTTCTGTGGCAGAATAAAGTCTCTTTTTGTCTTCTTTCCCGACAAATGCAAGCGCTTGTTCTTTGGCACTCTCGCCAAAGCGCAGCCACTTTCGAACATGTGTCATTTCAATATTGTCCTCCGGGATATCCTGATAAAGACTTTTACATGCTCCACAGTCTGTATGTCCGCAAAGGATGATATTATCAACATTCAGTACGGTCAATGCATACTCTATCACAGCGGGTGTCGCGGAAGCTTCAGAGTCAGGATTGAACGGGGGTACAAAGTTACCGATATTTCTGGCAATAAAAAGATCCCCCGGTTTAGTATAAGTGATAAGGTTCGGTACCACACGTGAATCGCTGCATGCGATAAAAAGTGTCCTGGGACTCTGCCCCTCATCTACCAGTTTTTGAAAAAGAGAAGAGTATTTTTTTCCATACTTCTTTTTAAACCGCTTATGACTTTTGATTAACGTTTCAGCACCCATTACCACTCCTTTAAAACAGAAATTTTCAGGCTATTATAAGACATAACATGTAAAGTCTGCTTTAGACAAATATTAACCATCTTTCAAGTATAATATTTATATATAATTCTCAAGGTTTACTTTATGCTTAAAGAGTCACTTTTCATACTATTTGACGATTTAAAAAATGCATTTAAAGATCTTGTACCTATTATTCTCGTTGTTGCTTTTTTTCAGACATTTATTATTCGTTCTGTTCCGGAAAATCTTTTCTCCATTGTAACTGGACTTACGATAGTAGCCGTCGGACTGGCACTTTTCATACGCGGTCTGGAGCTGGGTATCTTTCCCATCGGAGAGAGTCTGGCAATCAACTTCGCCAAAAAAGGCTCCCTCTTCTGGCTTTTACTTTTTGCATTTACCATCGGTTTTGCCACGACCATTGCAGAACCTGCTCTTATTGCTATTGCCGATAAAGCGGCTGCTATCAGCAGTGGAAAAATAGATGCCACTTTTTTACGTTTAACTGTTGCTATGTCTGTAGGATTTGCTATTGCACTTGGGGTTTTTCGTATTTTGACGGGACATCCGATTCAGTACTACATTATCACAGGCTATATTTTGGTAGTCATTATCACTTTTTTTGCCCCCAAAGAGATCATCGGACTGGCATATGACAGCGGAGGAGTAACCACATCTACTGTCACTGTTCCGCTTGTCGCAGCACTTGGAATCGGTCTTGCCTCTTCCATCAAAGGGAGAAATCCTGCCATTGACGGTTTCGGGCTCATCGCTTTTGCTTCCCTGACACCTATGATTTTTGTACAACTTTACGGTATTTTTGTCTATGCTTTTATGCCGGAAGCTTCCGCAAATCTGACGACTATGGCAGAGGCAGTCACTGAAACAATCAAAAACACAGAAGTTTTCAATCCGTGGGATATCCTCTGGGATCTGGTAGCAGTCATTCGCGATGTCGCACCTATTTTGGCTGTTATATTTTTCTTTCAGTATGCCATCATCAAAAAACCTGTTGCACATCTGCACAAAATTATACTTGGTATCATTCTTGTGGTTCTGGGACTGTATGCTTTTATCCTGGGTTTGGAGATGGGGCTTTTCCCCATCGGTGAAACTATTGCATTTCAGCTCACTTCTATGCAAAACAATCTACTGATCTACCTTTTCGGTTTTCTTATCGGTTTTTCCACCACCATGGCAGAACCTGCCCTGCTGGCAATCGCTATCAAAGCGGAAGAAGTCAGTGACAATAAAATCAACCAGAAGATACTGCGTATATCTGTGGCGCTGGGAGTTGCACTGGGAATCGCACTTGGAGCTTACCGGATTGTAGCGGGAGATCAGATTCATTATTATATCATTACAGGATATATTATTGTGATTATGATGACCTATTTTGCACCAAAGTATATTATTCCCATTGCTTATGACAGCGGTGGGGTGACGACATCGACCGTAACTGTACCGCTGGTAGCAGCGCTGGGACTGGGGCTGGCAGAAAATATCGAAGGACGAAATCCGCTGATCGACGGATTTGGATTGATTGCTTTTGCATCACTCTTTCCAATGATCACAGTTATGGGATACGGAATCTACGCCACATACAGAGCAAAAAAGTGAATGCGATAAAGGAGAATTTATGAAGTTTGTAGCACTCGTCGCCATTGTAGGAGAAGAGAGAGAAGAAGAAGCTATCGCTATGGCAAAAGAGTCAGGTGCCGGAGCGGTAACAATCCTCAAAGGACGCAACCTCGGACTCAAAGAGAAGAAGATCTTCTTCGGACTTACACTTGAAGAGAATGTCTCTTTGCTGCTCTTTATCCTGCCGCGTAAAATTTCACTGGTCATCATGAAACAACTGCGTAAAGGGCTGGATATCGACAATGATGAAAACAGCTCCCTTATCTTTACACTCCCTATCGGACATGTTGCAGGACTCAATATCCAGGAATTGCACAAATTCGAAAATGAAATCAAAAATGTACTCTAAAGGAGATATACAATGTTAGTCAAAGAGGTTATGACCCCAAAAGAAAAGTTGATCACCGTAACACAAATGACACCTGTCAGAGAAGCACTCTCACTTATGAAAAAACACAAAATACGTGCTGTCATCGTAGATAAAAACTGTGAAAACGGCGCTTACGGTCTGGTGACGTTTAAAAATATTTTGCAATCTATTGTCGCAGAAGACGGAGATATCGACCTTTTAAATGTCTATGACATCGCTGTCAGTCCAGTCATCTCTGTATCACAGTATCTTGATATGAAATATGCAGCGCAGATGATGGTCAAAAACTCCATTAAAAGAGTACTGGTCATAGACAATAACGAACTTCACGGTATATTGACCATGTCTGACCTCATCGGTGTATTGATGGAAGATAACAATATATAATATAGTGAAAAAAAGAGATTCATTTTACCACCCCGGACGCATCAAGGAGGTTTTCCTCTTTCTGCTGACTATCTTTTTACTGATTAAAAAGAGAACACATTTTCTCTTTTTCAAACCCCTCTCTCCCCAGGCACTGACTGAAACTATTCATAAACTGGGCGCTAGTTATATCAAACTGGCACAAGTACTTGCCACAAGAGCCGACTTTTTTGAAGGAGAGTACCTTGAAGCACTCAAAACACTTCATGACGAAATCCCTCCTATGTCAGAAAGTGAATTTCAAAAAGTATTTGCCAAAGCTTTTGCAGACTCACCCTTCAAATACTTTGACCCGCACCCCATCGCCAGTGCCTCCATAGGAGAGGTTCATACTGCTACCTTGCAAAACGGTGAAAAGGTGGCTGTCAAACTGCGACGCTATGCGATCGAAAAACAAGTTGTTGCAGATATCAGAATTTTACGTTTTTTCAACCGTCTTTTTCGCCCCCTCTTCTCCTACTACACCAAAAACTCCGTCGAAGCGGTAATCGAAGAGTTCGCATCGATGATTACGCAGGAGGTAAACTTCAAAAAAGAGCTGGAAAATCTGCAAAAGTTTTCCCAGACATACCCTGACAGCGGTGTCAAATTTCCAAAACCGTTTGTTGCGTACTGTAGTGAAGATGCCATTGTCATGAGCTTTGAAGAGGGATATCGTTTCGATGATAAAGAGAATCTCTCCAAACTTGGTGTCAGATTTGAAGATATTATGGGAAAACTGATCTATTTCTATACGGAACAGATGCTGATAAACGGCTACTTTCATGCAGATCCACATCCGGGAAATCTGTTGATCGACAAAGAGGGGAATCTGATTTTACTTGACTTTGGTATGGTAAAAAAGATTCCAAATCTTACCCGTATCGCGATCATCGAACTGATCAAATCTGCAAATGAAAGAGACTTTGAACTCTACATCACCGCCTGTAAACGTCTGGGAATCGTTGCGCATGATGCCCCGGATGCACAGATGCAGGAGCTTGCAGAGCGTATGTTCGAGATATTTGGCAATGAAAATCTGGATGCCGCATCGATGCAGCAACTCGCATTTGAACTGCTGGCATCGATGAAAGATCTCCCTTTCAAACTCCCGCAGGAAGCGATTTACATGCTGCGTGCCAGTGCTATTATCGAAGGTCTTGGGACGACATATATCGAAAATTTCAACGGTGTTAAAGATATCCTCCCCATTTTACAGCGTTATATTCCCAAAGCACTGGGAGGCAACGACCGTCTTCTGAAACTACTTAAAAATGAAGTAACAGGTATTCCGCTAACTGTCCGACGTGTCAAAAAGATAGTAACTGATCTGAGTGAAAATGCCCTCCAGGTACACATGAACCCTGACAGCCTGGATTTGCTTGTCGAAAAACAGAAGGCTTATTTTAAACCGCT
>CAZYZD010000100.1:0-7030 GCA_964651755.1 uncultured Sulfurospirillum sp.
CTTTCAATAGATAAAGCTTCTGGGTCGAACAGTTCAACTCTTCTTGTGGCACTGCCGGGGGGTTGTCTTTGCACTACCATCCCATCCTCCTATAATTATAATTCTGCCATCATCCAATTTATGTGCTAAAGTAGCTGATCTTGGCATAGTTAAACCAACATCTAGTATCAATAATTTTTCACTATTTTTATCAAATTTTATTATATTTGACATTCCATATAAGCCGTTATTGAAACCAAAGAAATATACATTTCCATAATTGTCTTTTGCGTAGCCATTATTATTTGCATAATATGATGTTGTATTTAAACCACTTTCATCTGTTATGGAACTTGTCGTTAACTGCTTAACACTGTTTGTATTAAAATCAACTATTTCCATACTATCTACATATTGAAATCCTCCACTAATAAGATATTTATCTTCTCCTATCTTATGAATAACAGTTGTAAAATTACCTCTGCCGCCATTTCCTTTATCTCCTCCATCATGAGGATGACCTGTCCTGGCATTCATTTCAAGTGTTTCTTTAGTTCCATTTTGTAGATTTATTTTTATTACTTTATTGCTAAATAGAGGTGATCCATCGTATGTTCCTCCCGTTGGTCTTCCTGTTTGTCCACCTGCCAAAATAATATTTTCACCATCAAGTAAAATATTTTGGCTTCCATATACTGTAGGGATAGAATAAGAATTAATAAATCTTACTCTTTTTCTAGTATCATCATTATTTTGATTTTGACGTTGTGAATTGTCATAAGATTCCTGCTGTGATTGATTATGATTTTCGTCTGTTGAACCACTCCCGCCACCACAGCCAATTAAACCTATAAATATAACCATTATTAAAGGGACTCTAAGTTTTATTGAAATTTTTGTCATTATGTTTTTCCTATAAGTTAAATTATTCATCAGAGCAAAAGATTATACTAAAAAATTAAGATAATTCCAAATATAAAGAATATTTTATACAAATTAAATCACAAAAAAAGTGTTTATTGGCTATTCTCTCAAATTAAAAGAATTGGGTACAAACCCTGGAGTTTTACAATGACAAATCTTTATATTTCCGATCTTGACAAAACCCTGCTTCGAACGGATCTCTCGGTTTCAGAGTTTACGGTAAAAACCTGGAATACTCTGGCAGAAAAAGGCATTCATCTTACTATCGCCACTGCCCGCAGTGCACCAAAAAGCTTTATGTTACTGAAAGAGTTGAAGCTTACGCTTCCGCTTATTGTTATGGATGGTGCGATGATCGTTTCTCCTTCAGGGGAAATCCTCGAAGCGCACGCGCTCGATGCTGCAATGGCTGATGAAATCATCCGGCTTGGTCAGGAACAGGGTATCGAACCTTTTGTTATTGGGCTGGATGAGGAAAAAAATGAAAAATTCTGCTATGCAAAAACGAACCACCTGCAAAAAAGTCTGCTAAAAGAGTATCATGCTGATAAAAGGCTTTGCAAACTCTCAAAGATCAAAGCGCTGAAACAAAATATCAAGATTGTCTATATCGGAGAGAAGGAGCCTCTGGAAAAACTTAAAAAGCGTCTGCATGAAACAATGGGAAAAAACATCGAGATAAAATTTGCCAAAGATCCTTATCTTGACGGTTATTTTTTAACGATTCTGCACCCAAAAGGTGACAAGCAGCATGCCCTTGCGACATTACGTCAAATGGGATATGACCATCTGAAAACCACTGTTTTTGGAGACAGCCACAACGATATCGGGATGTTTGGTATGGCAGATCAGAAAATCGCTGTCGCAAATGCCGTCACACCGCTCAAAGCGATTGCCACAGATATCCTGCCACATACCAACGATGAAGATGGCGTGGCAAGATACCTGGTTCAGAAGTACAATCTTACGCTATGAAATCAAGCTGTTGTTTCTGAAATTTTGCAAGATTTGGAAAGAGTCTGTCTACATCAAGTTTTCCATCTCCAAACCATGCAACCAGCGGTGCTATATAAGATTCCACCGATGTTGTCGGTATCACTGCGCCGTTGGCTAAAGCATCGGGTGAATTTTTGGCTATCTTTGGCATTTTACCATAGATGCCGCCTTTGACAGCGCCACCCATCACAAAAGCATGACCACCCCAGCCGTGATCATCTCCGACACTCTCTATACTGCGACCAAAATCTGAAATAGTAAAAGTGGTCACTTTTTCATCCAGTCCCAGTTTTTCGAGTGCTGAGAAAAACTCCCCGAAAGATTTATCCATATAGGCAACTTTTTGGTCAATTTGACCGGCTCTGCTTTTTTCTGAAGAGGCATTATGCAAATCCCATCCGCTATAGGTAACAAAAAATATTTGCCGTTTCGGAAAGTTTGCCGATTTTCTGTGTTCTATCAAATCAAGAACCATATCCAGCTGCTCTCCCAGAGATTTGCCTTCAGCAGTTTCATCGATATCAAAATAGGTATCTACCCTTGCCTTTCTGACTTTTGAGAGCATCGGGTCTGCACCGAAAATATCATCATATGCAACCAAAGTATCATAATCACTTCCCTGCTGCATTGTATTTTCTCCGGCTACGCTGACATTGACATACTCTTTACCGAGCATATCGGCTACTCTGGCTGCCCACCCTTTTGTCATCTCACCTGCATACATCCACTGGTCACGCTGTGCAACGTGTCCATAGAGCTGTTCCGGAACTTCCCGGATATCTTTTTCACTCTGTGCACGTTTGATTTCAGAACTCTTTAACGTTCTGTTTAAGACACCGACATTTGCCACCACCGCAAGGTTGCCGTGATTGTAAAGCCGCTGCATTCTTCTCATGTTGGGGTGTAGTCCGTATTTACTTCCTTTTAAAGTACAGATTTTTTCCCTGTTGTGCGCACTATTTGGGCGTACTTTTAGATAATCGAGATAAGCATCAAGATCTTTTTGGGGTACTACCATATTCAGTGAGTCAGCACCACCTTCGAGTAAAACACATACAAGGGCTTTATAATCTTCCCCCGCTGTACTTTTATGTGATGCAAATAGAGGCGATGTTGCCGCAACAGCTGCCGTAAGAGCCGTAGTTTTGAGAAATTCTCTCCTGTCTGATCGTTTCATCAGTATCTCCTGTAACGTTGAAAACAAGATTGATGGGATCAATTGTATCAAGGCGATACCTGCTACCTGGGGAAATCCCAAAAAACCAGATCAATTCACAGAAACCTGCGCCATATTTTTTATATCATGAAACTGTGAAGGAAAAGTGAAAGAGATAATTGTAACACACTGCACACTCTGATGCAGTAAAATTATCAATCCGGAAGTTTTATCTCACTGTAACGATATTTGACAGCGAAAGTAGCAGTCGGCTTTTTAACATATACAGCATTACGCCCGCGATAGAGAATATCGACTTTTTCATTTCGATCCAGCAATTGCGCCTGTTTTGCTTTTTCGGCAAAGAGAAACTCGCCTGCCGCCCTGCCGATCGGTGGATAAAATGTTGTTGCAAAAAGCAGCACCAGTACTATATATATCCGGTCAAAAATTACATTGCCACGAAGATAAAGCATCGCATACCCAAGCAGAGTACTGACAATCAAAAGCAGAAGATAGGGCTGATTATCCGCAAAAAGTGTATTGAAGTAGATATCAATCCCGTAATAATCAAAATAGTTGAGTTTTAATCCGACAAAAAGAAGGAAATCAAGCAACAATACAAAGATAAAACCAAATATAAAAGCGGTAGCCCATTTTGCCAACATAATATACCCCTTTTCTTTGCAACACTTATCATGTTACTCTTTTATAGATGAAGAGTCAGTCCAACTCCAGAAACTTTATGATTTTCTCTATTTTTCTTTCAAATCCTTCATATCCGTGGCTGCCGCCCTCCTCTATATCGATCTGTGCGCCTCTGAACTTTTTCACCGCTTCCCTGTAGTCAAGTACATCATCTCCGGTTTGCAACAACAGCATAAAGTTTTCAGGATGGATATTTTCAACATCAAAAGTTTTCAGATGCTCTATATGTTTCTGAGTAAATTCATAATTACTGAAATCGTAATAGCTGTGATTGAGTCCTATATTGGAGCTGAGGGTATTGTAGGGTTTGACAGAAGGGTTGATCAAAACCGCTTTGGCATTGTATTTATCCGCAAGATAGGTAGCATAATACCCACCCAAAGAGCTTCCGGCAAATACAATATTTTCACCAAGAGATTGCACCATCCCGGCAATCTGATCCAGCGTATCTATGGCAAGTTCTGGAATCGGAGACAAGGAGGGGGCTATGATCTTCTCTCCGAGTCTTTCGCGCATCAACATTGCCTTGCCGCTTTTTGCACTGCTGCCGAAACCATGGATATAGAGCAACATTACCACACCTTCAGTTCATGATAGAGACTGTCACGTTCCACCGGTATATAACCGCTGTTTTTGATCAACGCGACAAACTCTTCCAGAGGCATACCGCTGGCGCTTCTGGCACCGGCTGCCGAGTTGATAGACTCTCTTTCTATCGTACCGTCAAGATCATCGGCACCATATGCCTGGGAAACAAGTGCAAGATTAACAGTAGAAGTCACCCAGTAAGCTTTGATATGGGGAAAATTATCCAGCATAATACGACTGATTGCCATTGTTTTAAGGATCTCCTGGGAGGAGAGAAAGTTTTTAACATTTAAAAAATTATTCTCACGCTGATACACCAGAGGAATAAAACTGTTAAACCCGCCCGTTTCATCCTGAAGATCACGCAGTCTGACCATATGATCGATACGATGATGTTTCTCTTCCACATGACCAAAAAGCATCGTTGCATTGGATTGTCGTCCCTTCTGATGCCATTTTCTGTGGATCTCAAGCCACTGCTCTGAAGTCACTTTCCCTTTACAGATATAGTCACGTACCTTTTCATCAAAAATCTCCGCGCCGCCTCCGGGCATAGAGTCTACCCCGTGAGAGATCATCATTTCGATAATTTCATCATAACTCTTTGCATACTCTTCCGCCAGAAAATTGATCTCCGCAGCTGTCAAAGCTTTGACATGAATATCCGGATAAGCGGATTTTATCTTGGAAAAAACTTCCATATACCACTCTAAACCGGCATTTGGATTATGTGCAGAGACAATGTGTACCTCTTTAATACCGCGAGAACGGGACTCTTCAACAATTTTTAAAATCTCTTCATGAGACATTGTATACTGATTGGGATTTTTACGGCTGGCACTGAAGGCGCAGAATTTACAGATATCTTTACAGACATTGGTAGGATTGATATGGCGATTGATGTTGAAAAAACTCTTTTTTCCCCATCTTTTCCGGCGGATAGAATCAGCAAGTTCTCCAAGCGTAAAGAGGTCGAGGTCATAAAGTCTGACCCCCTCTTCATAACTGAGACGCTCGTTCTTTTTTACTTTTTCGATAATGCTTTGCATAGCGCTCTCTTTTTTTGCGCCATTGTAACAAAAAGCTCGTTTATCTTTGCGTAAAAAAGAGTTATTTCATTCTTCGAATATAAGCATCAGGCTGAATTTTTTTCAACTGTTTCAGTGCCTGACGTGCTTTTGCAATACTTGGATAAACTCCAGCCAAAACATAAGTCAGCTTTTTACTTTTACTATCTTTTAAGATATAGGGAATATTCTTTTTATCAAGCTTGCGCAAAAGAGTCTGCAAACCTTTTTTTGTCTTAAAAGCCCCAAGTGAAACATAGTAACCGCCTTTATACGATGTACTCTTTTTAACAACTTTCTTTTTGGTAAGTCTTGGAGTTACTACTGATTTGGCTTTAACTACTTTAGGTGCAGCAAAGCTTTTTTTAACAGATTTTGTTTTTTTAGAGACATTATGCAGCGGCTCTGTTTTTTTTGTTTTTCTAAAAAAAGTACTCTTTTTTTCTGGAGCATCAGGAGTAGTATTCCAGCGAGAAACTGCATTTACAGCACCGACATGAAGTGTTGTCTTCTCTTTTGGTTTTTCCTTTAAACGTTCTGTTACATAGGTATTATCACAGGTAGTAGCATTGAAATGATACACCACTCCTGCCAGCATTGTATAAGCAATATCTGTCGTATCAGTTTTCCAGAGTGCATTTCCCTCAGCAAAAATGCTTATCTCCGGTATAAAATTGTAACGGAAACCAAGTCCTCCGGTCAGATATGCCTGGGAAATATCATATTTATGACCGTTTGAAACAATATCATCACTCAATATTTCATAACCCGCACCAAATGTAATATAAGGCACTACATGATACTGCTCTTCTCCATCTACTTCGATCAATCCATAAATGCGCTGCAAATCAACCGTACCGGAACTCTCTTTTATATCAATACTGTCGATACGGTCGTAACCTACGACAAGACCGTAAAACGGCGTCAGCATTACTGTACCACGTATACCATATAAAGCATCATCACGCATTTTTGAATTTTCATCTGTAAAATTTTGTCCAAAATGTACACCGGCATGATAGCTAAACGGAGGTTCCTGGGATGCCTGAAGTTGTACCATTCCCAGTGCGAACAGGATCAAAAACGATATATTTTTCATGTAAGAATTCCTCTATATAAATTAATCTCTGATTCATATATCGGAATATAAAAAAATATCTTTAATAAAAAATACACTTTGCTTCAGCAACTGAAAAAATTGTACTGAAGCAAAGTTTTAGAAGGAGGAAAGAAAGTTACGGAAATCTTTTAACAAATGCTTTTGCGGACAATCTTTTAAGATAGCGCAATGCCACAGCAGCCTCTTTTCTACTCTCATATGGACCGACAAGTACTAGTGTCGCTTCTTTTCCAAAACGCTCTGTATTATAAAGTACATACGGATATTTTTTACGCTCTAATCTGGAGGTGAGCATTTCACCATTGCCTTTGAAAAGCGCAGCCATCTGCACATAGAAACCTTCCGGAATATTTGCACTTTCAGAAGTCTCTACAGCTGTTTCCGGAGCTTGTACATCTACCACACACTTTACTTTTTCATCTACAACTTCTTCAACCGGAGCTTGCTCTACCACTTCTGATTGCTGTACAACCTGCGGCTCACTCTGCAACT
>CAZYZD010000101.1:0-6928 GCA_964651755.1 uncultured Sulfurospirillum sp.
AGAGTTATCCTTTCTAAAAACTTCTAAGAGTTAAGAAAAGATATATTTCAAAAACAAAGGGCTTTTGCCCTTTGTTACTTCTACTTTTTAAACTTTAAAATACAATAAACAATTCTCCTATAACCAAGACTATAAATAAAACATTAAAAAACATCTTTTCTCTTTTTAAAAATGCCTTTCTAAAACGTTTTATGGAATCACCTCTGCCGCTTCTGGTAAGCATACCTCCTACATAACGCGCTTTATGTACTTCCATGTTGTCAATCTGTTCCTGTGTAAGAGGGTTTTTCCCCTGTGCGACCAGAAAGAGAGAGTATTGACGGTTGAGAAACTGTGCCACTTTATCGTTTAGCGGTTTATCGGAGTTTAAAATATCAAGTGCATTGGCAACAATGGCACGTGCTTTCAAGATATTGATCCCTAATACAATATGCAGTATCATTGCAAACAGGGTTAGATTGGGATGAAAAGGTGCTATAAGGAAGTAGCCAAACAACATTCCAAAAAAGACAAAAATAAATGTGATAAAATCAAAACGATTGATGACTTTATAGGGACTCAAATCAATATCTGCGGCGATATCCAGCCATGCTTGATAATCTTTTAACTGTTTTTTAATTGCTGTGAACATATATACCTCACTGTTATGATGCTATACAGAAGATCGGCAAATGTGCAGAAGAGTTCAGATAAATGGAAAAATTTTTGTTAAAAAATAGTATTATTTCTTTACAAAAGGAACCAAATGACACCTCAGGAATATAAAGAAAAAGTAAAATTACTCAAAAAATATGCCTATGCCTATTATGTAGAGGACAACCCTCTCGTACCGGATGAAGTATATGACAAACTCTATCATGAAGTAGAAAAATTTGAGCATGAGCATCCTGATTTACTCTTGCCGGATTCACCGACACAACGTGTGGGAGGCGCTTTGCTGGAAGGTTTTCGCAAAGCAAAGCATATCAAACGTATGTGGAGTATGGAAGATATTTTTGATCATACAGAGTTGGTAGAGTGGATCAATCGTGTCGAAAAAAATGTCGATACAAAACCAAGCTATTACTGTGAACCGAAATTTGACGGTGCGAGTCTCAATCTTATTTATGAGAATGGTCTTTTAAAACAGGCAATCACGAGAGGTGATGGTGTTCAGGGGGAAGATGTAACTGCAAATGCCAAAACAATCCGCTCTATTCCTATTCGTATTGCGTATGATGGTTTGATTGAAATTCGCGGTGAAGTGGTGATACGTAAAGATGATTTTGATCTTATTAATCAGGAACGATTGAAAGCAGGGGAACAGGTTTTTGCAAATCCCAGAAATGCGGCTGCTGGAAGTCTCAGACAGCTTGATCCCAGAATAACAGCGAAAAGAAGGCTCTTCTTCTATCCTTGGGGTTTGGGAGAAAACAGTCTTGATTTTCCTCTGCTGAGTGAGAAAATGCAGTTTATTTATAAACTCGGTTTTATCGATCCCCCTTTTCATGACAAGTGTAAAACTGTTGAATGTATCGAAAAAGAGTATGAAAAAGCAGTACGTTTAAGAGATGATTTTCCTGTGATGATGGATGGTATGGTTGTCAAAGTGGATGAGATAGCCTTACAGGATGTTTTGGGTTATACTGTCAAATTTCCCCGCTGGATGTGTGCGTATAAATTTCCGGCAATTGAAAAAATGACAAAGATCAAAGATATTATCCTTCAGGTAGGGCGTACAGGTGTTGTGACGCCTGTTGCGGTGCTGGAACCTGTAGAAGTTGAGGGAGTGATCGTCGAGCGTGCGACGCTGCATAATTTTGATGAGATCGAGCGAAAAGATGTACGTATTGGCGATACGGTAATTATCATCCGGAGTGGTGATGTGATTCCTAAAATTACAAAAGTTTTGACACAGTATCGTACAGGGAATGAAAAAAAGATCCAGCGACCGACTCACTGTCCTGTTTGCGGGAAAGAACTTTTGGATGAAGGGGCGCTTATCAAGTGCCAAAATCTTGATTGCCCGGCACGTGTAGTAAACTCGATTATCTATTTTGCTTCCAAACAGTGTCTGGATATTGATGGTCTTGGAAAAAAAATAGTAGAACAGCTTTATAAAGAGGGGCTGATCAAAAGTGTTCTTGATCTGTTTAGTTTGCGCGAAGAAGAGCTTTTGCAGTTGGAAGGGTTTAAAGAGAAGAAAGCACAAAACCTGCTTAAAGCGATAGCCGCAGTAAAAGGGGCGCCGTGCTGGCGTTTTGTCAATGCACTGGGTATTGAACATATTGGTGAAGTAGCAAGTAAAAAGATTTGTGAATATTTTGGACTTGATTTCCTTGATGCCGGAAAAGATGAGTTACTCGCACTGGAGGGATTTGGTGAAGAGATGGCAGACTCTTTTCTGGAATTTACCCGTGTTAACAGAGCCGTTGTAGAAAAACTGATGGAGATCATTCAGCCGACAGCCCCTGAGAAAAAAGAGATCAAAGAGTCTCCTTTTACCGGAAAAACAGTGGTTTTGACGGGTAGTATGTCCAAACCAAGAAGTGAGATTAAAGCATTTTTGGAATCAATGGGTGCCAAAGTAACCAATACTGTCTCCAAAAAGACAGATTATGTAATCTATGGAGAAGATGCCGGTAGCAAATATGAAAAAGCAAAATCACTGGGGGTTGCTCTTCTGACAGAAGAGGAGATGCATGCAATGCTGGAGCAGAGTTCATGATGGAGTATTGGATACTTTTTTTCAAGTATGCATTTATTTTGACCTATATTGTTGTGGGGTTTATTGTTGCATTTGAAGCAATACTCTGCATGAGCGGTTCCAAATTTGCCATAAGCTGGGTTAGAAGGCTTTACAATCTCAAAGGGTTTATGATTTCAGTCTATATTTTTTATCCGATGTTATGGCTTGTTTATCTCTTCCTGGAAGTGATTCCCTACTATGCGGGAGGCTCAAAGGAGTTAACAAAGTTCGATATTCCCATGATGCTTTACCGTATTTTCCCGGATGAGTGTGACGGATGTGATTTAGAGGAGTGATGCTGAAAAAATTTTAAGTTTATTCGCTTCTTTTTCACTTATCTGTAGATGCCATACTACTTTATCTTCCAAAAATTCTCTCTGATTAAAATCGATGTTTTCACTTTTAAAAAAGTGTTCATATCGTTTGACCTGGGAGTAGGGTGTTGTAAAAGTAAATGGCTCTTTTTTGATGTACGGCAAAAGCGTTGCATGGTTGATGACCTCTTTTGCTGCGTCGCTGTATGCTCTTACCATGCCTCCTGTTCCCAGTTTGATACCTCCGAAGTATCGAACAGTCAGAAGTGCTGAGTTAATTAGATCGTAACCTCTCAGCTGTGCCAGTGTCGGATTTCCTGCACATCCTTTTGGTTCTCCGTCATCGGTACTGTTTTCCACAATTTGATCAAATTCATTCAGGTAGCGATATGCCCAGACGATGTGATTTGCTTTGGGATGTTCCTTGTGGAGTCTCTCCAGTGTCTCTTTGAAAAGAGAGTAGGGCAGAAGGTATGAGGTAAAGGTTGATCGCTTTACCTCATAGGTGGTGTAAAAGGGTTCAGATACCTGCTGCATCTTTATTTTGTGTCAGATTACGTTTTGGATAAGCAGCTGCAATAATTGCCAGAATAGCAACGATTATGACATAAAGATATTTTGGTACCGGTACGGGATCTCCCGCTGCATATGAGTGCATTCCGGAGAGGTAATAGTTTACTCCTAAAAATGTCATAATAATTGAAGCATACGCAACTGTAGAGAGCCATGCAAAATGGTAGGTGTAATGTTTTTTGATTTCAGGTATAAAACGTACATGAAGAACAATTGTATATACCAGAATAGAGATCCATGCCCATGTCTCCTTTGGATCCCAGCTCCAGTATCTTCCCCAGCTCTCATTTGCCCAGACACCGCCGAGAAAGTTTCCGACAGTCAGCATTGCCAGTCCTATAATTGCTGTCATTTCGTTGATACGTGTAGCTTCTACAATACTATGGTCAATATGTGGATTTTTACCTCTCATGATAAATAAAATCAGCGTAAAAAGCCCCAGAATTGCACTTAATGCAAGGAAACCGTAACTTGCAGTGATGACAGAAACGTGAATATTAAGCCAGTAAGATTTAAGTACCGGTACAAGATTGGTGATTTGTGGGTTCATTTCGTTAAAGAAGGTTGCTGCCAGTGTTGAACCTGCGATAATTGCTGTCAATGCAGGTACCATGATGGAAAATCTTGCAAAGATGACACCTGAAAGTGCCATTGCCCATGCTACATAGAGCATCGCTTCGTAGGCATTTGACCATGGAGCATGTCCGCCGATATACCATCTTGCAGCCAGTACCAGCGTATGCAGGGCAAAAGCCAGATAGAAAATGGAGGTAACTGTTTTTGCAAATGTCCGTACTTTTGCTTCCGGTTTTACGATTTTGTAAAATACCAATCCAAGCAAAAGTAATCCTGCCAGGGTATAGATAGGAATAAGTTTGTTGGTAATAGAGTATTTTTTGAAAAATTTCTCTGCTTTTAACTTTGAATCAGGCGGAATTACAGCTTTCCCGGCTCGTTTCTGATAGGTCTGGATATATTCAAGAGCTTTGTCTGCTTTACTCCAGTCACCGCTTTTTCGGGCATCATCTATGGCTGTGAAATAGTTGATAAAGAGTAGACGGATCATTTCTGAATCTTTTTGAGGGAAAGAGGAGATTGCAGTTTTCACAGAGTACCAGGTATTGTTTGGATCATCAACTTTAGGTACTATTTTCATAAGATCACCAGTGAAGATCATATACATGATATTAAGTTTTTCATCGGCTTTGATGACACTTCTGTCAAATTCATTCCGTTTGATGGGGCGTTTCTGATTTGCCTCTTCAATATACGTTCCCAGTTTGTAGCTCTGCTTTTTGGTATTGTCAAAAAAATCATTGAAGGAGGCATATTTCTCTTTTGGTTTGAGTCCAAGGATTTTTCTGATTTTGTCATGTTTGACTTTTATCAGTTTGATATCCTGCCATGCCCCCGGTGCAGTGATCATCCCCAGAAGTACCTGGGACGAGTTAAGTCCTTCAACAGAGCTGCTTTTATGGAGTTTCAGCATCACATCATCGGCAAATGTAGCTATAGGTGTGATACGTCCGTCTGTAGTCTGGAGCAGTAGATCACCAAATTTATCGGCATGTGCTTTGCTGTAAGATTTTGCGATTTCAAGCGCTTTGTGGCTGTCAGCCATTAATGGACTGGTTTGAAGTAGCCCAAAAGTTATGATGGCAAAAGAGAGTTTAATCGCTACATCGCGCGTAACGGCTTTGGCAAGTTTTCTAAAACGGCTTTTTGGGTTTAAAAGAGTAAGCAGTAGTCCAAGTGCTAACATAAAATATCCTATATATGTGGGAACTTTTCCCGGATCGTTGTTGACAGAAAGGACAGTTCCTTTTTCATCCTGATCATAAGATGCCTGGAAGAAGCGGTAGTGTCTGTAATCAAGTACATGGTTCATAAAAATTCTGTAAGGCATTTCGACATTGCGTTCTTTGTCGATCAATGTAACTTCACTGGCATAAGAAGAGGGAGACATAGAACCAGGATAGCGTTCCAGTTGAAAATCGTTAAGTTTGATTCCAAAAGGAAGTGTAATTGTTTTGGAACCCCAGACCAGTTGAAATTCTGCTCCGCCGACATTCACTTTCTCCGGGATTCCCTGTGTTCCCCGTCCAAATCCCATGAGTGGAACCTCTTTGGTTTCTCCATTATAATTGATCGATACAACCAGTGCTGATTTTGAAGCTGTTTTCATACGTCTTCCTCCGGCACTCTCCTCGCCGGAAACTACTTTGACAGTTGCTTTTGGATAGAGCTCTTTAGGAACCAGCTTTACAGAACCAAAGTCATAAAGCTGACCACTTACAAAAGGGTACTCTTTACCTGCTTCAAATTTTCCGCTGGATTGGTCTGCCATTTTTGTCCAATTGCCTGATTTGGAACTTTTAAAATAAAACTTTCCTTCTCTTGTATAGATTTGAATCTCTGGTTTTGAATCACTTTTGGAACCATTGAGGGCAATATCCATTGAGCCTGCAGTAAAATGATCCTGAGCTTTGAGTGTAATACTTTGGGGTCGTTTTTTCTCTTCTGCTACAACCATATTGATCATAGCTTCCCCATGGGGATCTTCTACAATGCTTTTATGGGCAACTGGAAAGTAATTTTTAAAAGTAACAGTTAAAGGTTTTCCATCCAATGTACCATGCAGTGTAAAGTTGTTGGGTGTGATTTTTGACATAAGAAGTTTCTGTTCCAGGTAGAGTTTTTCTGTACCCTTTTGTGCGGCAATCTGTATGTAAGATTCACTTGATGTAATCTGATTTTGTGTCATTCCTTCTCGAATATGCATTGTACCCTCGTACCCCATATAGCGTGAAACAGCTGCACCGATAAGGATAATCAAAAAACCTGCATGAAACAGCAGTGCCGGCCATTTCTCTTTACGAAACAAATTGTACCTGAAAATATTACCGATCAGGTTTATAGCCAGAAGAACCATAACGATTTCAAACCATCGTGTACCATAAACAACTGCCCATGCTGTTTCTGTGCCATAGTCATTTTCAATAAATGTTGCTACTGCACTTGCTATTGCAAAGATAAAAGTAAGCAAAATCATTGTTTTCATAGATATCAAGATATGATATATCTTTTGCATATGGAAATCTCCCCCGAAATTAAAAAGTAAAGAAGTATAACGCATATAGGTTAACAAAAAAGAATTTATTATAATTGTTTTTATGATTTATAAAAGATTAATAAAAAATGATTTATAATGAAAGAAGTGTGTAAACCAGCATCTCCGCAAATGCTGGTTTACGCGTAAAATGTTTCAAGACCCGCATCATGAAACACTTCAATTCAAAAGGAGTGTTGAATG
>CAZYZD010000102.1:0-6882 GCA_964651755.1 uncultured Sulfurospirillum sp.
GTTCGTCTTACTTATACAATTTTCTAAGACCATCACTTCCTTATTAAGTGTAATGCACTTAACTGGATTGGATTTTAGATCAGACTTTTAACAATGAATTTAATCTCTCTTAACGAACAATCGTTTGTTGAGTCTTTCCTCCAAAAAGATTGAACAAACGATTCGGGTGGCTATAGAGAGGGGGAAACGCCTTGCTCCATTTCGAACCAAGCAGCTAAGACCCTCTTCGCCGATAATACTGCACCTTACTGGTGTGGGAATGTAGGTCGCCGCCCGTTCGTTTATTATTATCCCCCTTTACTCCTATTTATATTCTCAATGATTTCTTTTTATTGTTTTTCTGTTAAGATTATATATGTCTAAAATTTTAGTTTCTGCATGTTTGCTTGGTCACCGAGTACGGTATGATGGTAAAATAAAACCCTCTGTTCAAAAACTTTTGAATCTTCAAAAGAGTGGACTTATTGTTTCATGTTGTCCGGAAGTAGATGGAGGTTTATCTGTTCCAAGACCACCGGCAGAGATTTGTTGTGGTGATGGTTATGATATTTTAACCGGAAATTGTGACTTAAGAAGGCAGGATGGTGTCTCTGTTCGAGATGCGTTTATCTCTGGCGCATATCATGCTTTGTCAATTGTGAATAAGTATGATATTAAGATCGCTGTTTTCAAATCAAAAAGCCCTTCCTGTTCAAACAATTACATTTATGATGGAACTTTTAGTGGAAAGCTGAAGGAGGGTATGGGGGTAGCCGCAGCACTTTTAATACGTGAGGGTATAACAGTATACAATGAACATGAGATTGAAGAAGCTATAGCGCATTTTGAAACGCTATAGGCTATCTTTATTGTCCGCCAATATACGATCAAGTGAAGCTTTGAATTTTTGAGCCTGTTGTTTACGTGAGGAAAAGATGGATTTGGAAGAGGGAAATGTATCTGCCAGTTCATCGTAGTAGGATACTTTGATATCAACATAGTTTTTTATGACATTAAAAAGATGTTCCATCTGTTCTGGTTCAAAGATGCTTTTTAAAAGATGGGTAATCATCATTTGACGCTGTTTTAAGGTGATAATTTCTTTACACTCCATAGCAATCGCAGCGATATCTTTTTTTGAAAAATAGACACCACAGCGTGCTGGTGAGAGCATCTTTGTGGTAATCTCTACCATATAATCTGGAAACTCTTCTTCAAGATCTGTTTGACAGCTATTATCTTCACACTCTAAATTCTGTTTTCTTAATGCTTCAAATTCTTCTCTTAAGCTTTTGATATCATCCATTTTGCGACCACTCTTTCGTTTTTATTTGTGCTATTTTATCTACTATTGTATCAAAATCGTAATTGAAATTGATCTGTTCTTTTATATTGGTTGAGATAGGTTTATTTGTAAAATTAAGAGATATATCTGCCTCAATATTGATTTTTTTATCTGTAATTCGTTCTATATCATGTGCAATAGATTCAGGCGTAAATGTTATTAACTCTAGCATCTCTTCAATATATTCATCTGCAAATATAATTTTTTTGGGATTTTCTTTGACCAGGTTGTATAAAAAACTCTTTGCAGAAGGTGAGTTTCCCATAATCAATATGTTTTTATCACAAAGATTTGTTTTTCCTTTCAGCACTTCTACAAGCGCGCGTCCTTGAGTCAATGTGACTTGATAATTATTATTTACAATATCAATCGTGTCACATATTCCGGCAAAGGTGCACTCTTCATCATCAGGATTCAGAAGGGCATAGACATTTTGCCAGTACTCTTTTTCAAGAAAAACTGCTTTGATTTTGGAATCTTTCAAACCATTTAGAAAAAACCCTAAATCATCTTCTCGGATATTTAAAGGCATTGCTTTACAATCAACATTCATTTCCTGAAAATAGTGATTGAAAAATTTTTCTAATTTATGTTCGATGGCACTTGAACCAATAACTGAAAAGAGCTTGGTATCTTTACCGATTATCTCTACTGGATACCCCATAATGCTTTTGCCTCCTCTTCTTCAAGTTTACAACGCGGACAAATTTTTTCACCTCCGAAGTAGGAAAAGAAATTTGCACACTCATCACATCTGACTATTTTAAAATTGATCAGTTCATGTATTTTTGGTTCAAAGAATTCTTTTGTGTTAAAAGGAATCAGTGTAATTGCATTTGGTTCACAGATATCATGACAAAGGCTGCATTTGACACACAATAAGGGATCAAAATTGATTTTAGAACCTCTTTTGTCACTTTGAAGTGCACCAGTTGGGCATATACGATAGCACATTGAGCAGTTATCGCAGTTGTCATTGATATTCTTTTGTGATATAAAGCTGAGTTCTTCATGCATAAATGTTTGATAATGCTCTGGTTTTTGGACTCGCTTTAATGCCATAAAAAGGAGCTTTCTTTTGTTTGGCAGCTCTTTTTTTCTAAGATTGGCACTGTCTTCGAGGCTGATCCCCTCTTTTTCAAGTGCTTCTACTCTCTTTTCAAACTCTATTTTGGTTTTTAAAGTACCTTTTAGGCTGAACCTTCTTAGGAAATCTCTTCTGTCTGGCTCTTCCTCTTCTGCTATAGGTTCTTCTCTAAACGCTACCAGAGCATCTTTGATTCTTTTATCGGTGCCAATCGATTCTAAAAATTTATTTGCTTCAAAAATGTTGTTTTGTATCTCTTCAAAAAGTGGTTCCTGTATAGGACAGGCAGTACAATGTCCCAGGTCAAGTATAGTCGTCTCCTTGAGCAGTGCTAAAGAAATCAAGTTTTCGACACTAAATATTGCCAGACACGGTATATTTTTTTTACAGCTTATGAGACTCTCTTCCTCTTCCAAAAATGAAAAGATAAAATCAAGTGTATTAAAATTTTTGAGTGATATAGCCTCAGTAGGACAAGTGCCGATGCAACCGCCGCAATCAAGGCAGCTATCATCAACTTTTGGAATGTTTTCAAAATAGTTTATAGCTTGTTCAGGGCAGATATCCCGGCATTTGGTGCAATCGGAATTTTTACTGTAGACACGAACGCATGAGCCTAAATTGATTTGTAGATTATGCATTAAGGTATTCAAAATCGCTTAGAATAAATTCAAGTCCTGTCATGGCACCATCATGATAAAGTGGTGTCTGTGCTTCATTTTTAACATTGATAAAATAGAGCGGTGCCCATTGCAACAGATGTTTTTCCAAAAACTTTTTCTGAATTTCCTGAAACTCCTGTGCTGCAACTTCATCAGAGTTTTTGAGTGCTTTTGCCTGTGCATCGCAAAGCATAAACATAAATTCCAACTCTGCACCTATATGATCAGGAGATACAATACGCGCTTTGTCTTTTTCAACAATATAGTTGAATTCGTCATAAAACTGTATGACAGGGTTGTCCCCGCCACTTTCAATCATGCCGTCTTCTCTGACATAAAAGCTCTCATAAGGAATCAGGTTTAAAAGTGATATTTCTGTAAAATCTACATTGAGATGCGATTGAATCAACTCTTCTTTGGAGAGTTCATGATAAGCATCCCATTCAAAGAGATTTGGAAAGAATTCTTTTATATCCTTTTTTGCAATCATCTCCAGCAGTGCTTCGTCAGCTTCTTGCATAAAGACTCTTGAGTAAAGAGCATAAAGAAATCCTCTTTGTTCTGTTTCTAATAATTTTTTGTTCATATATCCCTCATATATTGTTCAATTGTAGAAAAACAGGGAGTCAAAAACTCCCTGTGTAGTATAATCAAATTATGATTTGATTTTAAATGAATAAGCCTTGTCTGTCAATGGAACAGCAGGTCTGTTGATATGTCTAGGACGACGGATTTTATTTGTCGTATCCAGTGGACGTGTCAGTTTGTCTCTCCATGCACGGAATGTCTCCATATTGTTTTCATAGTTAACATAGATATCACCGATTTTTTCATCACCAGTTACTTTTTCCAAAATAACTTTTTGATGCCATGCATGGTTACCTGCAATTGGGTCAGGATGTGTTGGAGCAACGGCGTTTTGCCATGCACCGGTTAATCCATCCCACCAGATATTGTCAGTATCTTTGTTGTACTCTTTAAACTGCCATGGTTTCATCGGTTTGATACCGCCTTTTGCAGTCATGGTCGCTTCTTTACCGTCATCCTGGATAGAATAGAGCGGTGCACCAACTCCCATAACACCTAGTTTATGTTTAAATCCCGGTATATCGACAGCATTTTTAAGTTTCCATCTACCTGCATGGTGTGAACACGCAAGTACACCCGGGCGTGTTGCTTCCGTGACAATCGCCATACCGATAAAGTAACCGCTTTCCAAACCACTGACTGTATCGACAATACGTACCTTAACAGCTTCCTGGTTTTTGATACCAAGTTTTTCTGCATCTTTGGTATAGATCCAGACAGGGTTATGGTTCTGGCTGATTTCCATCAAATGTTTGGAGTTGACAGATCTTGTGTGAATATTATATGGCAAGCGATAGATTGTATTGAGTGCGAACTCATTGTCGTTTTTCATATAGTCATGGTGTACCTGTGTAACCAGCTGAATCATTTTCTGACGCTCACCTGCATTTCTAGGATAGATAGGTATAGCATATTCAGGCCAGTGGAACTCCTCAAGCCAGTCACAGTAAAAGTCCAGTTTACGGCTAAGTGTTGCAAAACCTTCGACGAACTTACCGTCTACTTCAACACCAATAGGTTTTTTCTTGTCGCCTGTTTTTGCCCAGAGTACACCGAAGTTATCCTGTTCAATATCTTCAGCTTTATAGGTATGTCCATGAGATGTGATGGTTTTATTTGCTTTGTCAATAACCAGTGCATGTTCCTGAGGTTTGTAAACATTGGTCGCCTCTGTCCATGCACCGTGATCTCTCATGTACTCATAGCAAGGAAATTCACTATGCGGATACTCTTGTTCTGCTGCGGCTTTGAGGTTTGGTAACAGGCTGAAACCTGCATCATAGTATTCGGCTATGGTGACAGGGCGGCTAGGATCTTTTTTGCTTGCCCAGTATTTTTTTACACCTAAGCTTCCATCTGGATCAGCATAGTAGTAGAGCATACTCATGAAAAATTCATTTTCCTCCCAGATTTCACCTAAACCTGCTTTCATATGTGCTTCAAGGGTTGCCTGATTGATGTTTTTTGGTTTCCATCCCATTTTTTCCAGTGCTACACGAAGTGCCGGTTGTCTGAAAGCAGTCCATTGTTCTGGCTTTGAAGGTTCTGACTGCTGATCATGTCTCTCTCCTGCAAGTCCTACTGGAAGAACATAGTCACAGTACCAGTTTGTTTCACTCCAGGTTGGCGAGAGGTTCATAGACATTTCGATTTTACTCTCATCTTTGAGGATATCGATCCATCTGAAACCGTCTGGATTGATCCATACCGGGTTATACATACGAGGAATATAAAGGGCAAGTTTATCAGGGATATTCAATCCTTTGTCATTCCATTTTTTTCTCCATTCATCATCTGCTAAAAGATGCGGAAGAATCATACTCATCTCATAGGTAGAAAGTGGATATTCAGGTGGCCAGATAAGCTCGTTCCAGACATCTACTTTTGGTGGTTTTTTGCCTGCAACAGTCGCTTTGTCACCTTTTCTACCGATAGAGATTTTATGCCAGTGGTGCCAGCTCACGCCACCTTCATCACCCGCCATAGCACCTCTGAGTGTAAGCAGCAAGAATCCCGCTCTGGTATTCATCCATCCGCCTCTGTGACCGATAGTACCTGCTCTCCAGAGATAGGTTGCTACTCTTGGACCTGCATCAATGAACATTTCAAACATTTGATCCAGTTTATGTTCCTGCCCTTCAAGTTTACACTCTTTGACAGTAAACTCTTTGGTATACGGTGCATAGATCTCTTTGAGCATCTCTATAAATGCTTCGTATGTTTTCTCTTTTGGTACTTCATTGATATATCCAAATTCAACCATCTTTTTCAGATAAGCATCATCAGCCATCAAATGATCCCAGTTGACCCAGTTTTTCATAAATTCATGATGAACAAGGTCTTCACCGTTTGTTGCTTTTTCATGAAGTACTCTGTTTACCATATGCAGATAAAGCGCTGCTTCTGTTCCAGGCCAGGGAGATATCCATAAGTCTGCGATACCTGCAGAGTTGGAAAGTCTAGGATCGATAACGATCATCTTTGCACCGTTTTTACGTGCGTCAGCGATATAGCCTGCTGATTGCTGGAAATAGTGTCCTGCATCTGCTGCATGAGAAGACTGTAGGAAGATTAGTTTTGCACCTGCCCAATCCGGTGAGTTTCTATCGTCGTTTGCCCACTGTATAGAGCCTTCACGCGCACCTGCAGAACAGATATTGGTATGTGAATTGTAGCCGTCGATTCCCAGTGTATGAGGAACTCTGTGACCAAAACCGTTCTCATTTGGACGACCTACCTGGTAGATGATCATTTTCTTGGAGAGTTCATCACCTTTTTTCAACGTTTTATTGATATGCCCACCAATCTCTTTCATTGCCTGATCCCAGGTGATTCTTATCCACTTACCATCGCCTCTTTTAGAACCGGGTGCTCTTTTGATAGGAAAAGGGATACGATCGGGATCGTACATTTGACTCATCGTGCCGTACCCTTTTGCACAGTTTCTACCGCGGCTACCAGTATGCAGAGGGTTACCCATATATTTTCTGACAGTCAGTGTTTTCTTATCGACCCATGCAGTCAGACCACAGCCCGCTTCACAGTTTGAGCAGACGGTTGGTACGATGGTGTAGTCGTGTACTTCGATACCCTCCGGATTATCCTTGGAGCGTACGCCGTTTCTGCCGACACCGCCTCTTTTCCAGTCATCACCGTCCAGCTCGAGAAAACTATCCCATTCACTTTGAGGAGGATAGAAGTCCAGGTTTGCCGGAGTCTGT
>CAZYZD010000103.1:0-6841 GCA_964651755.1 uncultured Sulfurospirillum sp.
GTGATCTTATAATTAAACTCCATTTTAAGACCCGGATGGTTTAATACAAAAAAGAGTGTCTTGTTTTTGACATATGTAAACATCACTGCACGTGAAAGTTGCGGTGGAAGAAGAGAGATCAGTTTCTCAAAACACCTTTTTTGACCAATTTTACGAAATAAAGGTTTACCTGTAATATGCGCGATTATTTTTTCAGAACTTTTCATGTCCTTATTATAGCATCTGTACTGCTGTTTTTCTCTGCGTGCGGATATAAGACAGATCCTGTCTATGTTCCCAAAGCGAGTCATACACAATGATGCAGCCTCATAATGTTTACGATGCTATCATCATCGGTACCGGTATAGCGGGGTTGAATGCAGCTGCATCGTTTGGAAAAGAGAAAAATATACTGCTTATCTGTAAGCAAAACTCCTGGGATTGTAATACTTTTTATGCACAGGGTGGTGTCGCTGTTGCAGTAGATGAAGAGGATATCGCTGTTCATATCAAGGACACGCTCGATGCCGGCGCGGGACTTTGTGATGAAAAAGCAGTGGAAATTATGTGCCGTGACGGACGGGAAGCAATCGACGATCTGATAAAGCGCGGTATGGAGTTTGACAAAGACGATAAAGGAAATTTACTCTATACCAAAGAAGCAGCACACTCCCGAAACCGTATACTCCATGCAGGCGGAGATGCTACCGGGCGTTATATCCACCACTTCCTCATGAGAGAAAATCCTCACAAACTTTTGTATAACTCTATTGTTACAGATCTTTTTATTGAGGATGGCTACTGTCACGGGGTGCGTGTATTTCATAAAGATGTGTTTCGAAATTATTATGCCAAAAGTGTCATCATCGCCAGCGGCGGTGTGGGATCAATTTATGAGTACCATACCAACGCCAGTTCTATCAGCGCCGATATGCAGGGACTTTGTATAGAAAAAGGGTGTGATCTGCGCGATATGGAGATGATGCAGTTTCACCCGACTGTCTTCATACATAACAAAGGTGCCAGAAAACAGCTTCTGACAGAAGCGCTCAGGGGAGAGGGAGCGCATATTGTGGATGAAAAAGGGAGACGTTTTCTTTTTGAATATGATCCAAGAGGAGAATTGAGTCCCCGCAGTATGGTGAGCCATGCCATCAATGACTGGAAACAGAAAACCGGTCTGGAAGTTTATCTGAATTTCAGTATGTTCGATGAAGAGTTTTTCCGGAATCGTTTTCCGACTATCTATTTTAACCTGCGGGATCTCGGTTTTAATCTGCCCAATGACGAAGTACCCATCTCTCCAGCATTTCATTATGCTATGGGCGGTATCGAGACAGATATCAACGGTAAAGTTCCCGGTGTTGAAAATCTTTATGCTGTAGGTGAAGTTGCTTCTACTAGAGTACACGGCGCCAACCGTCTGGCGAGTAATTCTCTGCTGGAGGGGCTTGTCTTTTCACGCCGTGCGGTAAATGATATATTAAGACGCGAACCCTATTTCAGAATCAAAGAGTTTCCTCTGGAAGAGGATGTCCTGAAAAAACCGATAGACAAAACATTAAAAAATGAACTGCGTATTCTGATGTGGGAAGCCGCGGGAATCACACGCGAAAGAGCCAAACTGGAAGAAGCACTGGAGAAAATTGAGAAGATGCTGAAAAAAGATATTGGCAAATTGTTACGTTTGCGTTTAAATACTTCAAGAAATATCGTAAAAAGTGCGATATACAGGGAAGAGCCTTTAGGGGCACACTATATCATACAAAAAGGAAACACATGAGGATCATATTTATGCTAATGTATATGTCTATATTTGGCTTTGCAGGCGATCATGCGGCAGCTGCTGAAGCAGTCCACCATACTTACACAGATACCTGGATCGGTGTCGCTTCGTTATTTATCTTTATTATCGGCTATTACTTTATTGCTGCGGAAGAGGTATACCATATCAACAAAGCCAAACCGGCGCTTTTTATCGGTACATTTATGTTCATGCTGATTGGTTTTTATTTTGCCAGTAATGGACTTGATACTGCACCGCTGCATACTGAAGTCAAACATCTGATTTTAGAGATTGCGGAGATCTTTTTCTTCCTCTTTGTTGCGATGACTTTTATCGAAACATTGATCGACCGCGGTGTATTTGAACGTTTGAAGTTTAATCTTGTATCAAAAGGTTACACTTACAAAAAACTTTTCTGGCTGACGGGACTTCTGGCATTTTTCATCTCTCCGATTGCGGACAATATGACGACTGCATTGATTCTTTCAACGGTACTTTTGACGATTGATCCCAAAAACAAAGCTTTTCTGGTACCGGGGGCGATCAATATCGTAGTAGCGGCAAATGCCGGTGGTGCATGGAGTCCGTTTGGAGATATTACCACCCTGATGTCCTGGCAGGCACAAAAGGCTGAATTTGTAGATTTCCTCTATCTCTTCCCGCCTTCGATTATCGGATGGGGAATTACAGCATTTTTACTGAGTATGAAAGTACCTGATGGTGAACCGCCGTTTGATCCTTCGACTGAAAAGAAGCCTGTTATCAAAAAGGGTGGTATGATGACTGTTTACCTTGGTGTATTTACTATCTTTTCAGCAGTTATGGGACATCAGTATTTTGGTCTTCCTCCTGCATGGGGTATGATGTTCGGTCTTTCACTTTTAAAACTTTACTCCTACAGTGTCAAACGAAGCGGAGAGAAGAGTTTTGATATCTACGCAAGTATGCGTCTGGTAGAGAATGATACACTCCTCTTTTTCTTTGGTATTCTTGCTGCTGTCGGTGCATTGCACTTTTTGGGATATCTGGATTATATTGTCAAACTCTATGATATTATCGGTTCAACTGCCGGAAATATCGGTGTCGGTTTTATCTCCGCGATTGTAGACAATGTACCTGTCATGAGTGCAATTCTTAAAGCTAATCCTCCGATGGGTATCGATCAGTGGCTGCTTGTAACACTAACAGCTGGAATCGGTGGTAGTCTGATCTCTTTCGGATCTGCTGCCGGTGTTGGTGTTATGGGTAGAATGAGAGGTATCTATACTTTCGGTGCGCATATGCAGTTTGCCTGGACAATCCTTGTCGGTTACATAGTTTCAATGATAATATGGTATATTCAGTTTGAACTTATGGGGCTTTACTAAGAGATAGAAAAGGTGTGGAGAGGTTTTTCCCTCTCTGTACTGCTCCAAATTTATTTACTCCACTTATAAAAGGTCATAGATGAAAGATGTACCGATTATCGTTTTAGATTTTGGTTCTCAATACACACAGCTTATTGCCAGACGTCTCAGAGAAAACGGCGTTTATTGCGAAATTGTTCCCTACAATGAAAAAATAGAAGATATCAAAGCAAAAAATCCCAAAGGAATTATCTTAAGCGGCGGTCCGGCATCGGTATATGCGGACGATGCTTACCATCCGGATGAAGCGGTTTTTGAACTGGGACTTCCTATTCTTGGAATTTGTTACGGAATGCAGCTTATCACCCAGCATTTTGGCGGTGTAGTGATTGCAGCGGATCATCATGAATATGGCAAAGCCAAACTTATGATAGCGAAAAAAGAGTCTCCGATATTTAAAGATGTTGAAGATGGTTCTATCGTATGGATGAGTCACGGCGACCGTGTAGATATGCTGCCCGATAACTTTGAGATGATCGGTTACAGCGACAACTCTCCTTATGCGGCGATTGCCAATGAAGAGGCAAAAATTTATGCATTTCAGTTTCACCCGGAAGTACAGCACACGGTTGAAGGTGCGAAAATGCTCAAAAACTTTGCCAAATATATCTGCGGTATCGAAAGTACCTGGAATATGGGATCGTTTGCCAAAGAAAAAATTGCACAAATTCGTCAGAAAGTAGGCGACAAAAAGGTACTTTGCGGTGTGAGCGGCGGGGTTGACTCCACTGTAGTGGCAACACTTCTTCATGAAGCGATCGGTGAGCAGCTTGTACCGATTTTTGTTGATCACGGGCTTCTTCGCGCCGGCGAGAGAGAGCAGGTCGAAGCGATGTTTAAAATGCATGATATCAATCTCATCACGGTAGATGCAAGTGAAGAGTTTCTGGAAAAACTTAAAGGAGTCACAGACCCTGAAGAGAAACGTAAAATTATCGGAGAGACGTTTATCCGTGTATTTGACAGAGAAGCAAGTAAATATGACGGTATAGAATTTCTGGCACAGGGAACGCTCTATACGGATGTTATCGAGTCTGTCTCCGTAAAAGGACCTTCCAAAACGATCAAGTCGCATCACAATGTAGGCGGGCTTCCTGACTGGATGACATTTGAGCTTATCGAACCACTTCGTGAGATTTTCAAGGATGAGGTACGAAAACTGGGAATTGAACTTGGACTTCCAAAAGAGATGATCGGACGACACCCTTTTCCAGGGCCTGGTCTTGCGATTCGTATTATGGGAGAAGTGACGCCAAACGAACTTCGCCTGCTCAGAGAGTCAGATACGATCATGCAGGAAGAGTTGAAAGCTTCGGGTAACTATGACAGAGTATGGCAGGCATTTACTGTCGTACTCAATGTCAAAAGTGTCGGTGTCATGGGCGATAACAGAACTTATGACAATACTGTCTGTGTACGGATGGTAGAGTCGGTGGATGGTATGACAGCTACTTTTGCGCATATTCCTCATGATGTACTTGAGCGCATCTCTACGCGGATTATCAATGAAGTTGACGGGATCAACCGCGTGGTGTATGATATCACCTCCAAGCCTCCGGGAACTATCGAGTGGGAGTAAGAGATGTTGAAAAACTTTTTCAAACTCTTCTTGTTTTTAAGTGTAAGCTTTGCCAGCATAGAGGGATTCGGAGGTCATAGTGATCTCGAATCTCTTTATGAGAAAGTATTAAAACAAAACTATGAAAAGATAGCGCCTCTGCGCGAATATGCACAAAAACGACAGACTGTTTATATCGTCTCTGCAATTCTGGCACTTCTTGTTTTTGCTTTTTTTATTAAATATTTTAAACTCACAGGTGCTTTGGTCGCACTTGTGATGATTGCAGGCGGTATCTACTATCTTAAAACACAAACTCCTGCTATCTCTCCCTATAAAGAGAAATTTGCGGATTTTATTCTTTCGCCTATTGGTAACTTTTGCTGCGGATACCGTTATAATGGCGGTAAAATCAGCCTCAAAGAGATCAGTGAGAGTAAGATTTTTGCCCCGCGTATCAAAGATTTCAGGGCGGACGATGGGCTTTTTATGAAAGAAGGTGTTCATTTCGGATATGTGGATATCACTTTCGATACCAAAGAAAATGCTTCTGTAGAACGTTTTGCCGAAAACGTTTTCAGCGGTTTTGTGATTGTTCTTGATCAGCCTCATTCTCAAGAGGGAGGTTTGGTTAGTGATCTGTTAAAACAGAAAGTAGCCAGTATGGATCCGGAATTTAATGCTTTTTTTGCAAATATGCCTCGAAAAGGCAAAAGTAACGGTTTTGAACTCTATGGTGATATTTCACAGGAGACTCTGGATAAGTGTTATCCTCTCTCATCTGAGATGGTTGCTGTTGCATTTACAAGGGGAAAAACCTATATTTTCTACTATCAAAAGCGCAATCCTCTCGATCCTGGTGTGTATCAGAAACTTGATCTTCAGAGTGTCAGAGCATACGCATCGGTTTTTCAGAGCATCGATAAATTGGTGAAATATTGCAAATGAGTAAAATCTATATCTTAAGTCCCAAACAGTATGCAGGCGCTGAAAATTTACCTGTTATTGTTTTTGACTATTTTGACAAAGAGATTGATTTATCGCCTTATGATGCGTTGATATTTACCTCCAAAAATGGTGTGCTTGCACTTGAAGAGATCAACCCTCTCTGGCGAAGCAAGGAGATTTACTCTATCGGCAGCGGTACAACCAGAGCGGTAAAAGCACTGGGTGGAAATGTTGTTTATGAAGCGCGCAGTTCTTACGGAGACAACTTCGCAGAAGAGATAAAAACACACCTGGCAGGGAAAAAAGTACTCTTCTTGCGTCCAAAAGTAGTTACTTCACACTTAAATACCATTTTAAGAGATGCCGGCGTCGATCTGGATGAAGAGGTGATTTATGAAACCAAGTGCAACGACTGTGAAAAGCTGCATATCCCTGAAAAAGGTTCTTATATTATCTTCTCTTCTCCCTCTACTATAGAGTGTTTTTTCAAATGTTTTACCTGGGATGAAAGTTACACTGCTATAGTTATCGGTGAGAAAACAGCCTCTTATATGCCGGAAGCTATTTCATTTGTAATGAGTCCTAAACAGACTATAGACGCATGCATAGCCGTTGCAGAGCAAAAAAGCAACATATCTTCTAAAAATTAAATTTTTTTAATAATTTTAATATTTAATTAATAGAAAAATATATAGAATATTAAAGCTATTTAATATAACTGTATCGGAGTTAAATTATTTTATGGAGTTGACACAAAGTATATTTCTCCAGGCTTTAGAACATGACAAGTATTTTGAAGCATCGCAGCTCTATCTGGCGCGGTGGCAGAAACTTGGACAAAACCATAGCGAGAGAGATATTTACAAGGGTTTTATCAATGGCGCTGCTGCATTTGATATGATCGAGAAAGGCAAATACAAAGCAGCCAAACATGTCTGGAAAATATATGAAAAGTATCGTTCTTTGATCAGTGAAGAGCAGGAGCATTATAAGCTTTTTAAAAATGCAGATCGTGTTTTGATGAAGTTGAGAACAAAATATAAAAAGATATTTGATACCTAAGCTCTTATATGAAAGAGTTTCACAAAGTGTCCTGAAAAAAGGACTTTTTGTGATGCCCTTCATTCATCACCTCTTTTGACAGGGCATCACCCTTTTTATCTA
>CAZYZD010000104.1:0-6714 GCA_964651755.1 uncultured Sulfurospirillum sp.
GTGTAACCATAAGGATGGTATAGGGGTTTCGTTTGTAAGCGTTTCTTAGTTTAAGCGCGGGGAAATCCTCAGGCAGTGCTTCTTTGATATAATCGATTATTTGACAGATATTCATGATAACCTTATCTATCTGGATTGAGTAGTTTTTTATCCATCTTCTTAAAGCCAAATACTTTTTTGCTAAAACCTTTCAAGCTTACACCGATACGATAACTTTCATCATATATGAATAAAAATAAGATTTTGGATACTTTTTCATTTACTACAAATACATTCAACTATTGCCCTTAAATATAATGCAAAACATCAAAAATTACTATTTCTCATTATATCCAAAAGCCTTTACAAATATACTGCTTATAAAATCAATAAGCAGTATATCACTATCTTCACATTACTGAATATTCCTGACACATCTTACATGAAGATTACTATTTGTATCCGAAATTGTTACATCATCAATCTCACCACCAAACTCCAGAGCATATACATCTCCCTGCTCATTTTGTGTAGATGACCAGTATTGAGATTCGCTTGTATTGACAAATGCACTTCTAAAGGAAATATTAACACCTGAAACAGTAGCAATTGAAAAGAGTTCATTGATATTTGGCAATCTCCAGTCCGTGTAACCTGCTGTTGAAAGAGTAGAACAGTATGTTTTCGCATCTGTCCATGTATCTGTCGTAGTTGCAGTCTCTGCTGTATCATCCCACATCAGATTATGTTTATGATCAAGTACAATTTGGCTATTATCATTTCGGATAAATTTAAATACCAATCCATCTCCCCGAACACAACGAATATGTTTTTGAGGTGCGTAAAGAAGAGAACCTGTAACACTATCTGCGTTATTAAAATCTATCCATGCATATGTAAAATCTGTATGCTCATTTACCCAGTATCCTGTATCTGTTGCATATTTATTAAATATACCATTGATCTTTGCACCATTTTGTGACCTGTCCAAAAGATAATAAAGTTCATGTACTGTTGGTATACGCCAGTCTGTATAGCTTCCTGTATTCATATTGTTACAGGTATTTTCTGCATTACTCCAAGTATCAGATGAATTTAAAACCGAATTATCATCTATCCACATTAAATCAGTTGCCAAATCTGTCACAATTTCATTGCTATCATCTCTGGTCAAATTGGCATCTGCTCCATAAGCCCCGTCGTTACTGTCTCCTGTTTTGGGAAGTAGTGTTACAGGATCATCAGCACTGTTTTCGTATACAATGATATTCCCGGAAGCATCTCCGGCAACAACGTCTATATTGCCATCCAAATCAATATCTGCAGCAAATACCCTTTTAACATTATCTACTCCATTGACAACAATATGTTCAGGAAAACTTGTATCACTGCCAATATTTTCATACCATACAATTTTCCCATTACTTTCAGACGAGTTAGTCAATATATCAATATCACCATCATTATCCATATCTACACCAGAAGCATAGTAAACAGAAGTAAGTCCTGTTGCAACCTGCTTTGGCATAAGAAAATTCGGTGTATCTGTCTGAGAATTCTGATGCCAGTAAATTGTATCACTCCCCTGAGAAACAGAGATAAGATCCACCCCATCATCTGCATCAATTTTCCCCATAGCAGTAGCATAAACAGACTGAATCGTACTATCTATGAAATGCGGCGTAAAAGTTCCGGAACCATCATTGGAGTACCAGTCAATTCTGTTCTCGCCATTGGCAGAAGCTATAACATCCATAGCGCCATCATGATTCAAATCTATCACACTTATATGAACCGCCTGATTCATATTTGCATTATCAATCAACTGTGGTGAAGCGAAGGTACCATCACCATTATTCTTCTGCCAGTCAATACGATTGTTATCCCATGAAGCTGTAATAAGATCTGGTTTATCGTCATTGTCCAAGTCTGCAACTGCAACAAAAGAGAGTCCTGATATACTATTTCCCACGCCATTACAACTAAAGTTCTGACTTCCGTCATTTTCACAATATACTACAGAATCTGTACCGTTATATGCTGTATAAACAATATCCAGATCATCATCGCCATCAAAATCTGCTGCCTGTACCGATTGTGCATTGGCTGCATCTGTTGCAATAATATGTTCTATAAAGGTGAAATCTCCCCTGTTTTGATACCAGGCTATCTCTTTTCCTGAATCACCTGTTGAAGCAGAAAGAATATCCAAATCACCATCTTTATCCAGATCAATCATTTGTGCCCATTCAAAACCGCTTGCCTGTGTAGTAACACTATGCGATATAAAAGCAGATCCTGTATCAACAGGTTCAATTGTAACTATAACTGTATCAGTGGCACTTGCCCCTTTATCATCAATCACTGTTAAAGTTATAGTGTGAGTTCCTTCACTGAAATCACTTTTGGAAATTGCTACAGTTGTACCAAGACTTGTCGTCCCTTCTCTCCACTCATAGGAAACAATACTTCCGTCATTATCACTACTCAAAGATGCATCCAGGGAAATATTTGTACCAAAAGGAGCAACTATATCATTGCCGGCATTGGCAATTGGAGGATCATTTACTTCTGTCACACTAATCGTAACATTTGCTTCGGCTGACTCACTCTGCGCATCTGCAACTACATAACTAAAAGAATCCGTACCATTAAAATTTTCAGCAGGTGTATAAAACAGATTTGGAGCAGTACCGCTAAGTGTTCCATGCTGTGGATTATTTTTAATTTCATATGTTAACGAATCTCCATCTACATCACTACCACTCAAATTCACATCGACCATAGTATCCTCTGTAGTAACAACAGATTTATTATCCGCTACAGGAATATCATTTACTGAAGTAATACTAAGATCAATAGCCGCTACATTTGAGTCGCTAATGCCATCACTTACTTTAAACTCCAATCTATCCAATCCATAAAAATTGGCAACAGGTGTATAGGTAACACTGTTTCCGGAAATAGTAACATTCCCCTGCAACGGTTGTGATACGATAATATAACTCAAAGTATCGTTATCTTCATCATTTGCTCTAAGCGTAAAAGTAAGAGGAGTATCTTCTGACAACGTATATGTATCTGAAAAAGCAACAGGTGCGTCGTTTTTTACGGAAACTTCTATTGTTATTTTAGCTTCCTGGGAATTTTCACTACCGTCATTCACATAAAAAAAGAGAGTATCCGTTCCATTAAAATTAGCTTCCGGTACGTACTGACACACAGCACCACTGCAATTCAAACTACCATGTACAGGTTGCTGTGAAACTGTATATGTCAAACTATCACCGTCAATATCACTACCCGTTAATGTAAAATCAAGTAACTGATCTTCATTGATAGAAAAGCTATTTGCATCTGCAACCGGCATATCATTCACCGGTAAAATATCTAATGTCACAGTTGCACTGTTTGAATCTGCTTTGGAATCATTGGCGATAAAAGTAAAACTATCTTCTCCAAAATAGTTTGCATTCGGAGTATAATGCACTATATTGCCCGTCAATGTTACACTTCCGTGTGCAGGAAAAGTATCAATCGCAAATGTTAAAGAGTCATTCTCATCATCTGAAGCTGTCAATGTAATATCGATACTACCATCTTCAGAAAGATTTTGATCTATATTTGTAGCTGTTGGTGCGGTATTGGGAAATTCTGTTACTGTAATAGTAACACTCCTTTTTTCAGAATTTGCAGTTCCATCATTTACCCAATAGTCAAAAGAATCCTCTCCTCTGTAGCCAGAAGCAGGTGTATAAACCAGATCTTTACCACTGCCGCCTATTGTTCCATGCGCCGGACTATCATGAAAATATGTCAATGTATCACCATCTATATCAGTCGCAGAAAGCGTTATATTTAACGTATTATTCTCCATTACAGAATAATTTTTGGCTGTTACTTCCGGTATATCATTTACCGCAGTCACATCTACAGCCACTGTTGCTACAGATGAATATACCTTCCCGTCATTTGCACGATAGGTAAAACTATCTGTACCATAAAAGTTTATTTCAGGAATATAACGTACCTGATTCTGCATCACTGTTACTGTACCATGAGAAGGCTGTTGTACTATCTCAAAACTCAAAGCATCACCATCAACATCATTTGCATTGATCACTGTATCCTTTGGCGTATCTTCCTCTGTTTCAATCATCATAGCATTTGCAACAGGTGCATCATTTTGTGCATTGATAGTAATACGTATGGTCGCTTCTTCAGAATCTACCTGACCATCATTGGCAACAAAATGCAAAGTCTCTATACCGTGCTGATTCGTAAAGGGTATGTAGTGCAGTATGTTACCGGTAATTGTTACACTTCCAAGTTGTGGAGCAGAAACCAATCTGTAAGATAAGCTATCCATTGTATCTGGATCATTTGCCTGCAATGAAATATCTACCGGCATATCTTCATTTGTTTCTACAGCAGAAGGAACAGCAACAGGGACATGATTAACATGATGAACATCAATATTTACAACAGCAACATTGGAATCTTCTACCCCATCATTGCTCTTATACCAAAAACTGTCAGATCCACTAAAACCTGGATTAGGAGTATAAAGAACAGTATCACCACTTAAAGAAACTGTACCGTGTGCAGGCAAAGTGACGATTGTGTAAGTTAGAGTATCATTCTCTTTATCACTGGCAATCAAATCTAAATGCAGCGGTTGATCTTCATCTGTGGAGAAGGAAAGAGACTGGGCGACGGGTGCATCATTTCTGGGTTCAACTTTAATAGTTACAGAAGCATATTCGGAATCAATAGTTCCATCATTTGTTTTAAAAAAGAATTTATCTTCACCATAAAAATCAGGATCAGGAATATATTGCAAATGTGCTGCTGTACCGCTTAATGTACCATGTTCGGGAAGTGAAACCAGCAAATACTTAAGTGCATCACCGTCAGCATCACTTCCTTGCAGTGCACCTTTAAATAAAGTATCTTCGGGTGTTGTAAAAAATAGTTCCTGTGCCTGTGGTAAATGCTCTCCTTCCTCAATACTTTTAACAACAACTTTGACATTGTCTTTAAACACTTTTCCGCTGGTATCAACCGCTTCAAGTATAATATTATGCTCCCCACTATCTAAAGGCTCAAGATAACACGCTTTATCTGTTGAATAAAGTGTCTCTTTTTCTTTCCAGCGATATTCTGTAAATACTCTTGATTTATCAAGCCTGCTGGAAAAAAGCATAATCTTGCTTCCTTCCAAAACATGCTGATCATCTCCCGCTGTAATAGCAGCCATCTCTTCAAATTCAGATTTTTTATCACGGGGGTCAGCTTTTTGTATCTGTGTTTTATTGCTATCTGCAATAAAATCATCTTTTACTTCGGTGATTCCTGCACCACCACATCCACCAAATATAACTATAAAAAGTGTCATAAATGTCTTAAACATCATAAATTCCTATTGCACACATAACTTCTCTACAATAAGAATCGACACTTTTAAGGTAAAAAATATCTACACAAACGAAAAAAGTCTATATAAATACCTTTCTGCTACAATTTTCTACAAAAAAAGCTTTTATTTCATCATTTACACTCTAGCAAATCCGGGGCAGCAACTCTCCAGTCGGCAAATCCAAAAACCTTTTTGTCCCCCAGGAACTTTTTAGTATTACTCGTTTAGGATATGCTGTCGTCACTCTACCGACAACCTCAGCATTTTTATGAAAGGTTTTAAGCACATCCAAAGCTCTTTCCTTCTCTTCTTCAGGTACTGCCAATACAAATGTCCCTTCATTTGCCAAACTCACCGCTTCAAACCCCAGAAGTTCACAAATCCCCTGTACTTCTTCCTGTACAGGAATCTTCTCTTCATCCACTTCAATACAAACATCTGAAGCACTTGCCCACTCATTTAACACTGCTGCCACACCGCCACGGGTTGCATCACGAAGTGCTATAATCTCAACATCTGCATCCATCAATGCTTTTATTTCAGGATAGAGCGATGCACAATCGGTTTCCAAACTACTTTCCAGCGAAATTCCCTCACGCGCAGCAAAGATTGTCGCACCGTGTGCACCTACATCACGACTTACCAGGATAGACATACCCTCTTTAAGTGCATGTGAAGAGATACCCTCTTTTTCAATCTCTCCAATACCTGTGGTATTGATAAAAAGTTTATCAACACTTCCTCTGGGTACAACCTTCGTATCCCCGCTGACAATTATAGCGCCATTTATTTCGAGCTCTTTTTTCATACTTCGGACTATCTTTTCAAGCTCCCTGACCGAAAATCCCTCTTCTATGATCACTGAACAGGTAAGATATTTTGGCTTTGCTCCCATCATTGCTAAATCATTACAAGTTCCACAAATAGAGAGTTTACCAATATCCCCGCCTGGAAAAAAGAGAGGAGAGACAGTAAAACTATCTGTTGTAAAAGCTAGTTTACCACCCTCTATAACCGCGGCATCTTCACTTCGCTCTAAAATCTCATTTTTAAAGTGTTTAT
Source organism: uncultured Sulfurospirillum sp. (assembly GCA_964651755.1). GTDB lineage: Bacteria > Campylobacterota > Campylobacteria > Campylobacterales > QNZT01 > QNZT01. Next base: position 6,461 of record CAZYZD010000104.1, read on the forward strand.
AAAATATCTTGCTTATTAATTCATGATTTTCCGCTCCACCATTTCCATGGGCGATGGTAATCGTTTTATTCATATTAATTGTCTCCTTTTTAAGGAGCAAAGCTCCTCAAAAATTATCCTCATTCTTGCGGGGCTACACCCTCTCACTAAAGCTTCGCCTTTGGCGAGAATATATTTCATATCAAATTCCCATACTTATAATACGCCGCACATGCTCCCTCACTGCTGACCATACAGCTTCCCACAGGGCTGTT
>CAZYZD010000105.1:0-6464 GCA_964651755.1 uncultured Sulfurospirillum sp.
TTGTATTTCTCATACGCTTTTGGATCACCGCTTGTACACGCTTCATGAAGTGTATTAACCACCGTCGGTGAATAATCATGATGTTCGTTACCATGGATATATTTGTGAAAACCGCCAATTTCAAGAGGAAATAGTTTTTTACGTTCATCTATGCCAATGGCATTTCGATAATCTCGATCTAATCTGGCTTCAATATCTTGATATCCAAGTCCTGGTATAAGCCCATGAGAATCACTGAAACAATCTTCAACAATCTCTTCATCCAATCCCAGCACATCAAACAGTGAAGAGTTACGGTAAGAAGCAATAGTTGCAATACCCATTTTCGACATGATTTTAAGAAGTCCCGCACCAAGTGCATGATGTACATTTTTAAATGCATGTTTCTGCTCATACCCCTGAATACCTTTACGTTTGCAAATCTCCAGCACAGATGCATACAACAGATAAGGATAGATTGCATTGGCACCATATGCGATAAGTGTTGCACAAGAATGCGAATCAACTGCTTCCGCTGTAATAGTAATTGTAGAAGTAAGGTGACGCAAGCCCTCTTCAAGTAAAACTTTATTTAATCTTCCAATCACCATCAGCATTGGAATATACTTCATATTTTTATCGCTGCAACGGTCATCCAGAATAATAATACGAATATCCTCTTCTCTGACACTTTTCACAATATCTGTAACAAGTTTTTCCAGAGAACCTTTCAAATCCTTTTCAAAAAGAGTCGAAAAAACTTTATTTTTATACTCTTTTTTATAACGGGGATGACTTTCATCTCCAAAAGAGAGTAACACATCATACTTCTCTTCCATCAAAATAGGTGAAATTGCTTTAAGACGAATTGCATGTTCAGGATCTTCAACTAAGATATTACGTATCTCACCAAATCCCGTATTTAAACTCATAACCACTTTTTCACGAATAGGATCGATTGGAGGGTTGGTTACTTGTGCAAATTTTTGTTTAAAAAAGTCACTAAAACTTCTCTGCTTATTGCTGAATGCTGCAAGCGGCGTATCATCACCCATTGCTCCGGTATTCTCTTTACCATCATTCATCATAGGCTCAATCACCATTTCAACAATTTCCTGAGTGATATTTGCCATACGTTGTTTTTTTGCCAACTCTTCAATTTCATAACAACGTGTCTCATTGAACGGCAGTTCTACAAATTCCTGGAGATATGTCATATTTTGATTCAACCAGTCAGCATAGGAGTTTGTAGATTTCAGGTAGTCATCAATTTCGTCAGATTTGAGGATTTTCCCAAATTTCAAATCAACACCGATCATCTCCCCACTCTGAAGTCTGCCTCTCTCGATAATCAAATTTTCATCTACATCAAGCACACCATATTCACTTGTAATAATAATACGATCATCTTTGGTAATAATATATTTAGCAGGTCTCAAACCATTTCTGTCAAGAACACAACCAATATAACGACCATCTGTCAAACTCACAGCAGCCGGACCATCCCACGCTTCAAAACAGGTACTCATATATTCGTAAAAAGCTCTTAAATGTGAATCCATATGCGGTGCATTTTGCCATGGCGGCGGAATCAATGCTCTTGCTGCTTTAAAGAAGTCCATCCCGTTTGCAATAAGAAATTCAAACATATTATCCAAACTGGCACTGTCACTCTGACTTGATTTGGTAATAGGAAGTAATTTATCCAGCTCTTTTTTGGAAAAAACCGGACTCTCCATCCATTCACTTTTTGCAAATGCATTAAATCTGTTTGCAGATATAGAGTTGATCTCACCATTATGCGCTATCGATCTGAATGGTTGTGCCAATCTCCATTCAGGGAGAGTATTGGTCGAAAAACGTTGGTGAAAAAGTGCAAAACCAACTTTAAAATCAGGGTCGGTCAAATCTATGTAAAACTCTTTGATATGGGTCGGCATTACCAACCCTTTGTATGAAATTACTGTAGAAGAAAAAGAGGGAATATAAAAATCTGCTTCATCTTTAAAACAATATTCTATCTCACGTCTTGTCAGGTAAAGTAATGCATCGAAACGTTTTCTAGCAATAATAGAATTAGGAGAAAGAAAAACCTGTGTTATCTTTGGCAATGATGCCAGTGCCTGATCTCCAAGTGCATTTGTATCAACCGGCACTTCTCTGAAAAGCAAAACACGAATATCATTGTTTGTACAAATCTCTTCAATCTTCTCTTTTTGTGCATCATTTTGCAAAAAGAGCATCCCAACAGCAAACTGTTCAGGAAGGTCAACTCCTTCTTTTTTTGCCACTTTCTTCATGAACTCTCTTGGCATGCCAAAGAGCAATCCACTACCGTCACCACTTTTTCCGTCTGCTGCAATCGCTCCACGATGCATCATCCTCTCCAGAGAAATAATAGCATCCTCAACATTTTGATGAGAAGGAACATTATGTAAATTTGCAAGCAGTCCAAAACCGCAGTTGTCTTTAAAACTTCTGAGTAAATCCATAAACAACCTTTAATAAAAAGTTGCTTATTATAGCCGAATCGTGGTAAAATTCAGTTTAATTTATGCCAGGGGCACCTATGCAAGGCTATATACTCAATATCGTAAAAGTTAAAGAAGAGGACTTGATCGTCACGCTCTTAACACAAAAAAGATTAAAAACACTTTACAGGTTCTATGGGGCACGTCATGCAAATATTCATATGGGATATAAAATCGATTTTGAAGAGCAATTTAGTCCAAAATCTACTATCAGTATGCTACGCAATGTATTACACTTAAGTAGTCCCTGGATTATCAATCCAAAAAAATTTTATATCTGGCAACAATTTATAAAACTTCTCTATCAACATTTGCGTGATATTGAAGAGGTAGACACATTTTACTTTGAACTGCTTGATGAATTAAACTATAAATTTGCAAAACAAAATACCAAAAGATCTGTCGTCGAAGCGTATATTAAAATTCTGGCATATGAAGGAAGATTACATGATGATTTTCATTGTTTTATCTGCGATGGAGAAATCGAAAATGATTTGATTTTAACACGAGGTTTTTTACCGGCACACCAACGTTGTCTTTTTGGTGCCATTTTGGATAAATCCAAAATAGAAATTCTTTTTGCAACACAAAAAACACTATTTCTTTCAGATGAAGAAGTAGATTTTTTATGGAGAATTATAGAAGAAGGTCTATAAAGAAATTAAAGCTTTTCTTGTAATTTTTGAAGAAAAATATCAAAATTTTCCAATCTGTAACTTCCGTCACGCTGTTTCCTGCCCCAAACTGGTTCAGGGAAAAAAGAGTCATTTTTAAATCTTGCCATAATATGAAAATGTACATGAGGTACATAATTACCAAAAGATGCGATATTGATCTTTTCAGGCTCAAAAAATGAGAGCATCTCTTTTTCTATCAACTCCAATAAACGCCAAATCTCATTTTTTACTTCTCTAGGTGTTTGGGAAAATTCTTTATAAGACTCTTTGGTAAAAATTTTCAGCCAGGGTATTTCACTTTTCTCAATTTCGATATAAACCAAATCGTTTTCGTAAATTTTCATCAGCTTTGCTGGTTAAAATATACAAGTGCACTACCCCAGGTCAAGCCGCCACCAAAGGTATCAAGCAACATCAAGTCACCCTTTTTTAGTTTACCGGATTCATACCAGTCATTAATTGCCATAGGGATAGAGGCAGCAGAAGTATTACCATATTTTGCCACAGTCAAAACAATCTTCTCTTCCGGAAATTTCAGCTTTCTTCCTACCGCATCAATAATACGGAAATTTGCCTGATGAGGAATAAAGAAATCAATATCAGTACTTGTTAACCCATTTTTTTCCAAAATACGCGTTACATCTTTAGTAAGAGTATTGACTGCAAGTTTGAATGTTTCATTACCTTTCATCTTCAGATAGTGCATATGCTCATCAATCACTTTCTGAGAGCACGGATACTTTGAACCTCCGCCGGGAGTAATCAGAAAATCCTGATACGCTCCATCAGAAGAAGTATGGATATCTAAAAGAGATTCTTCTTTTTTATCTGTTACACCAATCACTGCCGCACCGGCACCATCGCCGAAAAGTACACATGTAGTACGATCTGTGTAATCGACTATCGAACTTATCTTTTCAGCACCAATAATCAAAACATTTTTTTTCAAACCGGATTCCACAAATGCTTTGGCAATATTCAGCGCATATACAAATCCGCTGCATGCCGCAGAAATATCAAAAGCCGTTGCATTTTTAATACCAAGTTTATCCGCCACTACACAAGCTGTTGACGGCATACAAAAAAAGTCAGGTGTTATCGTTGCACAGATAATTGTATCTATTTCATCATGACTCAAACCACTGCGTTCAATTGCTTTTTTTGCAGCTTTATAGGCAAGATCACTGGTTGCCTCATCTTCTGCTGCAATAAACCTGTTTTCGATTCCTGTTCGCTGTTTAATCCACTCATCGTTTGTGTCAACAATTTGTTCGAGATCTTTGTTTGTCAATCTCTTAGCGGGAACATAAGCACCTATAGATTTAAACGAAGCGTACACAGGAAATCCTTTTAACTGTCGATTTTATATGAAGCTATATTTTTGGCAATATCTTCATTGATATTAGATTCAGCAAATGAAAGTGCCTGATAAATAGCATTTTTGATTGCAATATGATTGCTCTTGCCGTGACATATAATAGTCGGTTTATTTACACCTATTAAAGGTGCTCCGCCATACTCAGCATAATCAATCTGTTTTTTCAGCAATTTAAAAACACGGCGCATCAAAAGCGCACCTGTCAGTGCACGCGGCGATCTTTTAATATTCATCTTGATAAGTTTGGAAATAGATGTTGCCACCCCTTCACTCGTTTTGAGCAAAATATTTCCTACAAAACCATCACATACGACTACATCTACACTATTGTTGAAGATATCATTTCCCTCAACATTCCCGATAAACGAATTCATCTGTTTGAGCAATGTAAATGTTGCTTTAGTGACTTCATTCCCTTTGGATTCTTCTTCACCATTTGAAAGTAATCCTACTTTGGGAGCTTCTACTAATAAAACATCTTTAGCATATGCCTCACCCAAAATAGCAAACTGAAAAAGATGTTCAGGTTTGCAGTCTGTATTTGCACCTACATCCAGTACAAGTGTTTTTCCACCTGTCTCTGTAGGCATCAAAGTCGCAATAGCAGGTCTCTGTACCCCTTTGACTCTGCCTATACGCAATGTCGCAAGACTCATTGTCGCACCACTGTGTCCCGCAGAAACTACTGCATCTGCTTTTCCCTCTCTTACTAGTTCAATTGCTTTATATAAAGATGATTCTTTTCGTTTTAATACATCGGTTGCACTTTCATGCATACCAAATACATCTTTAGTCTCAACAATTTCAATGTACGGTAAAAGTTTTTTAGGAATTTTATGTGTAAACGTCGAGGAATCCCCAACAAGAATAACTTTAAACTTTTTCTTGCTTTTTTTCAGTGCGAGTATGGTTCCTCTGACGTTTGGCGAAGATCCATGATCTCCACCCATTGCGTCGACAGCTATTGTATACATTTTAACACTTAAGCTTTATATTCACCTGTGGTTTTGTTTACACGATGAGGCATTCTCCATGTTCCATCTGCATCTTTTACCGGTCTTGGTAATGTAAGTTTATAGTGTGTTCTTCTTTTCGCTGCTCTTGTTTTACTTACGCGTCTCTTTGGTACTGCCATAATTATTCTCCTATCGTTTCTTGTTTTATACAGTTTGGACAAAAGTGATAATCACTCTTCTCCGCTTCAATTTCACTTAACATAATAGCATCAAAATCTATATGATGATCAAAATATTCTATTACATCAAGATCTTCACCCTCAAAAGTACCGTCACTGACTTTTAAAGATATGTTCTGATCCATTTCATGCAGATACTCTTCTCCACATCTATCACACACCAGCATACTCGGTGCATAAAGATGGAAATTCAGCTCTACAAGTTTTTGAGAGAGTTTCCTGAATGTACCTTTTGAAATGAAAGTACTTTTTTTGATTTCAAATGGACTTGCATTTGAAGTAATTTTACGAAACTCTATTTTCATAAATTATTTTTTATAATTTCTTATAATATCTCAATATCGCTAAAGAAATACTTTATTTCACGCTCAGCACTCTGTTTTGAGTCGCTTCCGTACACAGCGTTTGCATCTATACTCTCTGCAAAATCGGCTCTGATCGTTCCGGCGGCAGCCTCTTTCGGATTCGTAGCACCCATAAGTTCTCTATTTTTCGCAATAGCTCCTTCACCTTCAAGAACCATCACGACAACCGGACCGCTCGTCATAAACTCAACAAGATCACCGAAAAAAGGTCTCTCTTTATGCTCGGCATAAAAACCTCCCGCCGTCTCTTCGCTTAACCGAATCTTTTTCATAGCGGCAACTCTCAATCCGTTGCTCTCAAATCTGTCAATTATCTTTCCGATAACACCTTTTTTAACC
>CAZYZD010000106.1:0-5981 GCA_964651755.1 uncultured Sulfurospirillum sp.
TTTTACTTAATTGCCGCTGGTGTTGGTGCGGCTTTTTGCGTAGTGTCTGATCGCCCAGACGATGACAACGCTCACAAGCACCAACAAAGCGAAGTGCCAGACGCGTTCTAGTTTACCGATAAACTGCTCCGCACCCGATCCGAGCAGATAACCAAAGAGTATTCCGCCCGTTGCCCAGAGAGTGACGCCCATCGTATCAAAGAGTGTAAAACGGCTGTGCGGATAGCCGTAAGTACCGAGCGCGACGGGAAAGAGAACAGCACCGCTGTAGACGAAGCGACCGCCGCCGGCAAACCACTCTCCTTTTTTTTCAATGGCGGGTTTGAGTTTGTCGATCTTCTCCTTGAGTTTTGGAAATTTTTTAAGAAGTGTCGGAGCGTAGTATCTACCCATGTAGTACCAAAACTGATCGCCCAGTACCGCACCGAGAATCGCCACAGGCAGAGCCTCCTTGAAGTCAAGCATACCCAGATAGCATAAAATCCCCGTCACAAGAATCATCGTCGTACCTTCGACTATCACGCCGAAAAAAACCACCCACAGACCATACTGTGAGACGAATGGAATGAGTTCGTGGAGCATATGTTGCATAGATTATATCCTTTACTTTTTGTCGGATGACTCTTTTTCGCTATGGTGTTTGAGTTTGTGAAGATTTTTAACAGAGAGTAGTCCCCGTTTACTTGCTATAACACCATCCTCTCTCAATTTTTTCATCTGTGTACTGAGTACTGAGCGTGAAGTGGCGATCATCTCAGCAAGTGTTTCATGGGATAGATCATGTATAAGATGTACATGGTAGGTTTTGGCATGTGGCGGCTTGTTGGGGTTGGTGTGTCTAAGGATCAGTTTTGCAAGTCTGGTTTTTGTATCATGAAAGATACTGCTTTTATGGGTCTCTTCCAACTCACGAAGACGTTTGCCGACATAGGGTAAAAATGCGCTGTTAAAGTCAGGGTGTTTTTTAATCCACTCTCTGACAGTTTCCAGAGGGGCTCTTAGCACTAGTAGATTATCAACAGCTACGGGAAAAACGATATGTTCTTCTCCGTCAAGGAGGGGAAAAATATCAAATCCATCTCCCTCTTTTAGTAGAAAAATTGTGATTGATTTTCCGGTATCCGGATCAATTTGGGTGATCTTCAGACGACCTTTCAGTATGATATGAAAATAGTGCATACCGATATCACTTGCCAGAACATCAGATCTTTCTATATGCATACATGTAAACTCTTGTAACATATCTTTTAAAAGTGTTGTTTCAAGATTTTGAAAAAGAGGTGAGTTTTGCAACAGTGTTATGCAAGTATCTATTCCCGGAAAATCTTCTTTCACATCGACTCCTTTGGAGATAGTATACTATGATTTTCGTAAATGAAAATCAACTTTGATCGTATCGGCTGCAAGTTGTATTTTTTCGACGCTTTGAGCAAGAAGATGATAACCGTTTTCCATTACATACTCCTTAAATCCTTCAGCAATATCTTCAAGACAGGCTTTTTCATTCTCGATTTTTTCAGCAATATAGGTTTTATCTATGGAAAGGGAATTTATTTTTTCTATATTTTCCTGTGCAGATTTGTAGGCTATTTCAGCCATTGTTGCGCTAAGATTTTGTAAAAATATTTTTTTGTTTGTGATCTTCTCATCAAGAGCTTCATCGACCCCCTCCAAAACACTGTAAGTAGTATATTTTAAAGAGATTCCCGATGCTTTGGAAAGTTTTAAAATACGATAAAACTCATTAACCACGGTAATACTAATAAGGTTTTGACTATCTGTGCCGTATTGGTTTATAATAGTTTGAACTCTATTTTTTATCTCATTTTTGTATGACATAGCCAGCTCCATATAAAGATGAGGGAGTATTCTCCCTCACATGTTTATTTTAGACGATAGCGGATACCGGTAAAGAGTTTGGTTTCCCAGTCATCATTGCCGTTGTTTTTGATACCATCATCAACTTTGTTGAATATCAGGGAAGTGTCGAAACTCAGCTGATTAGCAAGATAGTAAGAAAAAGTCGATGAGATGGTGTTTGTCGTGATGTCGTTGAGGTTGTCATCGGTAGGTTTATAATAGTCGTAAACCCACTTATTTTCCCAGTCGATCAATTCGCCTAGTTCATAAGAGTAGCTCATTGTATTGGTTACTTTGTGCCCTGTATCTCCGTTTAAAAGGGCTGAATATTTTGCGTGTTCATAGAACTGACCTTTTAAACCGACAGGTAAACCGTACTCGAACTCGACATCAAGTGTCGGATCTTCACCATGGTTGTTGTAATTTGAGATGATTTTACCCACACCTGCACGAACGATCCATCCGTGGTATCTTGGGAAAATTTTGTCATTGACAAGAATTTCTTCGATACGAACGATACCAAAAGCATCCAGAGGCTTGCTTGTTGCTCCATCTTTGAGTAGGAGTTTGCTCATATCGTTAAACCAGTACTTTTTATATTCTCTAGAAGAGTATTCAGCAATATATTCGCTCTCTTTAGCGATAACCGATGCTAAATCCATAACAGTTGTTTTAGAGATGTTCTCTTTTACTATGCCGCGTTTTTGCAGATCTTCCAGTACCCTTATCGCTTTGGCATACGGTGTCGCATCGTAGATACGACCGTAACCGATACCGACTCCAGCTGAAAGATACGGATCGTCGGCATCTTGTCCGATTAGTTTGCGATAGCCTACTGTACCGCTTCCATAAAGCAGAAAATTGGGATTGATATTGAGCAGATATTTGTCCATATGTCCACTTGCAAGGATATTATAACTATCTTTTGAACTACTCTCTTTATCACTTGATTTTGTAATGTTGTAGTTTGCATCGATTCTTAGATCCTGTGCATAGTCGAGTGTCATGTTACGCAGTTTGTAGTTGGCGTTAAGGGTTCCGTTGTAACTGGTGTCGTTTTGATCGTTTGCGGGTGATGTGAGAGCAAACTGTCCGTTTAGATATGCTTCATCGAAAAAAGTATCGGTAACTTTGTAGTCGGTCATACTTAAATTTTTGAGACTTGTCGTATCTTCAACTTGCTCGGCATATGCGGTTGAAATCATACCGCAAAGGATTGCAGATGCGATCATCGAGTGAAGCATTTTGTTCTTGTTTATATTCATAGTGTACTCCTTGATAAAATCTTTTTAGAGTACAACTATAACAGAGTAAAAGAGTCTATTTCGGTTCGTTAGCGAACCAAAAAGTGATTTTCTGATATAAAAAGTGATATTTTATATTACTTTTTACATCAAAATGGAGAGATCGGCTAACCGAGTGTTTTCCACAACCCTTTGATACCGCTTACAAGAAACTGTGCGGCGATAGCGCCGACGATCAACCCCATGATCCGCGTCAGGATCTTCATGCCTGTGACACCGAGCGCTTTGTTGATCGCACCGGCGTAACGAAGGGTGAAGTAGACTACGAGTGAAGCAGCGAGGATGGCGACGCTGACAAGTGCATAGCTTACGGGTAGGGGAAACTCTTCTATATGGTTGTTGTTCAGTACGATGATCGTAGCGATAACGCCGGGTCCAAAAAGGATAGGAATACCGATAGGAACGATGGAGACATCCTCTTTCTCCTGCGCTTCATCTTGCTCCTCTTTGGTGTGTCTGGCTTTGGAGCCTTGTCCGTATGCCATATTGATGGCGATGAGCATGAGGATGATACCGCCGATAACCTTCAAAGATAAGACACTGATACCGAAAAGCTTAAAAATCATCTCACCGGTATAGAGTGTGATCAGTGATGCGATAATGACGGTAAGTGTTGCTTTGAGTGCGACGGGACGTATGTTTTCAGGAGTGGGCGGAGAGACCATCGTCACCATGATACTTGCGGCGGCAATAGGGTTGAGGATCGTGATAAGTGCGATGATATCGTGGGTTAGTATCGATAGATAATTTGTCATGAAGACTCCTTTTTCAGTGAAACAGGGAAGGTTGTTTCTATAGATTTGATATGTAGATCTTGTTGCGGAAAGGGGATCTCTATACCGTTTTCATAAAGGGCGTTGTAGATGAGTATCAAAAAGCGTGATGTGGTGCGTTTTGGGTAGAGTATCTCTCGTCCCACAAGCCAGACAAAAAGCTCGAAATTGACACTGCTGTCTCCCATACCGGTCATGATGACTCTGGTATAGCGCTCTTGTGTTGTATAGATATCGTTGAAGTTACTCTCTTTAACCGCTTTGAGTACGACGTCGATCACTTTTTGCGGATCGGTACCGTAAGCGACACCAAACGGAATCTCGAACCGGCGTATTTTGTCGTTCATAGTCCAGTTGATGACGCGGTTTTGAATAAGGTCTTGATTGGGAACGATGACGTCGATGTTGGAGTTGGTGTTGACAGTGATAGAGCGCATCTTGATATCGACGACATGCCCCCTCAGGTTGTCATCCAGCTGGATATAGTCGCCTATTTTTACACTCCGTTCCACCATCAAAATGATACCCGAAACGAAGTTGGAGATGATGTTTTGGAGTCCGAAACCGATTCCTACAGATAAGGCACCTGCGACCAGTGCGATAGAACTAAGGTCGATACCAAGGACTTTGAGCACGATAAAAAAGGTGATGATAAAGATGATATAGTATCCCAGGTTTGCCAGCATCGTACGAGTACTTGAAGTAAGTGCTCTATTTTTAAGAGAGAGTTTTTTGATTTGGCGTTTGTAAAAGTTACCGACAATAAACCCAAAGATAAAAATCAGCAGGGAGATGACCAGCTTGAAGATGCTCACAGGGGTTTTGTTGATTGTAAAGAGCGGTTGATTTGCAATATGCCAAAGATTTTTTAGCTGTGTTTGTACCTCCTGTACCCCCTTTCCTTTGACGGCAGCAAGTGTGCCAAGGGTATACTTTTCCATCTGTGTCAGGAGGTTGTCAAGGTCGTCGGAGATCGACATGCCTTTGGTGATTTTAGTTTTAAGAGTTGTCAACATCTCTTTGTGCAGCGCAAAGGCGGTATCATCTCTTTTTTGCAGGGCGATGCTAAAGCGCAAAAACTGGATTTCCAGTGTTTTTTTATTATATTGTTCAATCTGATTTTGGAGTGTAATCATACGTTTTTGCAAGGTTTCGACTTTGTCGGATTGCTCCAGCAGGATATAGCGCTCTTTTTTGATGCGTAGCTGCTCTAGTTGTGTGTGGAGATGAAGTTGCTCTTTTACGATATCCTCTTCTTGCTTTTTGATCGTTTTTGTATCAAACAAGATATGTTTGATGGCTGAAATCAGCATCTCTTCGATTCGAGATTGTAACTTCTGAAGCCGGGTGAGTTGTTTTTGCGCCAACTCCTGCTCTTTGGTATAGAGTGCATAAAAGAGCTCTCCTGTCAGGGTTGTCTTGTTTTGATCTTTGATTTGGTTGTTCAGTGTTTCGATCTTGTTGGCGTTGATCTGTAAAAGGCTCTTAAGTTGCGCTTTTTTCAGTGCGGTATCGAGAAAAGTATCGAAAAGATTGAGATACTCTTTTTGGTTGGCTGGTGATGAGATATTTATATCTGCTTGTTTTGGGGTTTTGGTGATTTTGATCAGTTTGGTCAGAAGGGTTTTCTGGAGACTGATCTCATCACTACTCTCTTTTACAGATGCAAGTTTTTTGTAGAGCGTGTTATAAACGGTGGCATTACCGTGTATGATAGTATTATTTAGATCTGCTCCCATTAAAGGCATGAGCATTTCCGCCCATATCAGTATCATCCACACTATTGACCGCATGTACTTATCCTCTTCTCTTTTGTAAAAAGAGTATAGCAAATTAGTCTCTGTTGTTTCACTATTTGATCCTCTATAAAAAAGATATTTTCAAGCAAGTATAGTCGATTTTAATCTCATTTTCCGTTTGCTAGATAACAGAAAGTCTTAAAAAAAGCGATCGCCAAAGAGAAAGTAGAGTCCGACCCCTATGCCGTAGACGACAAATCCCCAGAGGATCATCTGCAAAAGAAAGCGCATATTTTGGGTTTTGC
>CAZYZD010000107.1:0-5950 GCA_964651755.1 uncultured Sulfurospirillum sp.
ACAATATGCACTTTCTTTTCCGGCATTCTGTGGCGAATCACTTTGGAAAATATCTGCTGTTTCTCTTTTTCCCCGTGGATTAAAAAAATCTTGCCAAGTTGTTCGAAACCTTCCATCCACGCTATGAGTTCATGCTGGTCGGCATGCGCACTAAATCCGTTGATAGTATGGATTTTTGCATTGACCTTGATCTCTTCATGATAGATATTGATCCATTTGGCACCCTCTACAATTTTCCTCCCAAGGGTTCCCTTCGCCTGATAACCAACAAAGATAACAGCATTTTTCGGATTCCAGATACGATTTTTGAAATGGTGCAGTATCCGCCCGCCTGTACACATACCACTCCCCGCGATGATAATACAGCCGCTTTCATCGTTGATCTTTCTGGATTCACTGCTTTTTAGCGTATATTGCAAATAAGGAAACTCAAAAATCGTGCCATCTTTTTTTAAAAAGGCGTTACATTCACGACTGAGTTCCTGATGGTATTTTTTATAAAGATTGGTAGCCCGGATTGCCATGGGAGAGTCAAGAAAAATCTTACATACGGGAAGCTCTTTATTCAGATACATCCGCTTCAAAAGGCAGAGTATCTCCTGTGTACGTTCAATCGCAAACGAAGGAATAAGAATACTCCCTCCCGACATAAGTGTCTCGAAGATCACCTTTTTAAACTCTTCTACACTCTCTTCAAGCGGTTTGTGGTTACGATCGCCGTATGTTGACTCAATATAAAGCACATCGGCTTTTTTAACCTGAACAGGATCAGGCATAACGATATCGTTACGATTACCGAGATCCCCGCTGAAAACAATCGTCTTATGCATCTCTTTTTCGATAAAGTGTATCTGGATTGTCGCCGAATCGAGGATATGTCCGGCATTTCTGAAGATAGCGTAAACATCTTTGGAGAGTTTGATCTTCTCTCCATATGTTGCATAAATACTTGGCAAATCAAATACCGCTTCCACATCTTCGGTTGTATAAAGCGGTTTCGTAACCTTCTTCTCTTCACCACGTCGCTGCGCTTTTCTGAAGTTGGTTTTATACTCTTCTTCCATCAAATGCGCCGCATCCAGAAGTACAACTTCCATCAAATCAAACGTAGAAGCAGTTGCGATAATCGTACCGCGAAACCCCTCCTTTACCAGTTTGGGAATACGCCCCACATGATCAAGGTGCGCGTGGGTAATGAGTAAAATATCGATTTTTCCGGGATCAAACCCAAATCTCCGCTCATTCTGGTGTTCTTCTTCCCCCTGAAACATCCCACAGTCCACCATCACTATCGGTCCATGTTCTATATGGAGAATATGACATGAACCAGTTACTACTTCAGCAGCACCAAATGATTGGAGATAAGCCATCTTATGCACTCTCTTTGTTGAGCATCATCCAGTGAAAATACATAATCAACGCAAAAAACGGAGCAAAAATATTCACTACCGGTATCAGATTTAAAACAGAAGCTGTTGCAGCAATCCCCCACAATACAAACTGGTGTTTACGCAATTCCAATATCTCAGATTCAGTCGCATAAAGTGATGCAGCGCCAAGAAAATAGGACTCTTTAATCAACCACGCCCAAAGCAGCACTTGTACCATGATATTGAAAAAAGGTACAAACAAAAGAGGAAAGAATAGTGCCAGCAATACAAAGAAAATCACCGCATCACGCAAGGCTATAGGTAAAAACTTTACCCTCTCCTCTTTCTCTATCATTTTTGCAATAGGATAATCTCTCTCCTGGAGTTTATGTAAAAATGATTTTCTCATTATCAAAACTACTATAGCAAGCGTCACGATAAAAAGATTGTAAAAAATCAGCGCCGCAAGCATCGCGGCAACACCTTTTTCCAAAGTTTCAAACGGAAACCATGTCAATACCCTTGCCACTTCTCCATATACAAAATCCCAGTTCAAAAATGCAAACAATGTCCATCCCAACGCAATCAGAAGCAACAATAAGATAGAAAAAAGGCTATACTTCTGCTCGCTTACATGCCTGAAAATCAACATATTTCCAAACGCTATAATCAACGCATACGTAATCAACACTGCTGCAAACCAGACAAATCCGCCTATCAAAAAAGCGCCATTGGCTTTGAGGATAGAAAAAGGAATCCAGCCGATAAAAATTGCAGTAAATGACATTGCAGGATTCCATAAAATATAGCCGATTACAATCCATATGAGCGCTAAAGGCACACCTGTGATCAAAGCCACTTTAATTACATTCCAACTCAAAGTATCCCGAATCCCATATAAAAGCGTTTGTGTTGTTTTCATTGTATTTCTCCTACACAGACTATTTACAAAATTATAACACAATTGATTTGCCTCTGTATGTCAGCTAACTGACAGAAGATTTCATTTGATTCTTTTATAATTACATTAATATAGCTATATATTTAGATTGTCAAAAGGAGCTGCTATGTCATACAAAGATGAGATTAAAACAAAACTGGCAGAGTTATCTTCCAGCAATGATAGCAGAGAATTGGAGGCTCGCATCAATAAAACCATACAAATTGTTTATACAAAAGCACTGAATGAATCCAAAAAAACAGGACAATCAGTAGAAAGTATTACATATGAAATACTTGAAGGCTTGGAAGAGAGTCTCAATACAATGCATAAAAACAGGGTTGAGGAACTGTTACATAGTGCTTCACAAACGATAACAGATGTTATACACCGATGTGCGCAAGAAAACATCTCTCATAAAAACAAAAATGTTCAAAAGGCAATCAATCACCTTCATGATACTATTGAAGCGGAGAAAGCACATCTGCTGGAATCTATGGAAGCATTTAAAGCTTATGCACACGACCATACACATAAAATTTTTGCAAAAAACTTACACCATCTTCAGGAAAAACTCACACAAATGATCCATACAGTCACTGAAAAAATTAAAGAAGATTCAAAGTAAGATTGCTTTTTTATCTCGGAAATAGCGAAAAAAGTGTACAATTTTACCCCACACCTTGGAAAGGAGTCTGCACCGATGCGAAAAGAGGATCCATTTTACCAGGAAGCCTACAGTGCACTTAAATCAAGTAAACTCTTTGGTGTACTTGATGATGTCACAACTCATGAACTCCTTGACAACTTCAAAATAGTTCACTGGAAAAAGAGTGAAACAATAGACCATGAAATCGGGCAAAAATATTGCCACTTCATCGTTAAAGGTCGGTTGAAAATTACACAAGTTGATCCCGATACCGGTCGAACCATCGCTCCTTTCTTACTTTCAAGCGGAGATATTTTCGATGTCTTTGCACTGCTAGACGGCGAAGAGCATGTAGTTTTTCCCATTGCTCTTGATCAAGTAACAGCACTCTACCTTCCCCTGGAAGAGGCTCGCAAATGTCTGTGCGAACATCCCGAATTTAACAAACAATTTCTCCCTTATCTGGGCAGTATGATGCGACAACTCGAAAACTTCAGCAGTAGTTTAGTCTTTCATGATACAACAACAAGGCTCGCAAACCTGATCTTAAGACATACACACCCCCAAAAAGATCCCGAAGATGGACATTGTAAAGTCGATCTCATCAATAACCTCTCTCATGAATCTCTGGCAGAGATGATCGGGTCTGTACGCTCGGTTGTCAGTTCACAGATGCACAAACTCAAAGAAGAGAATATAATCTTCAGCAAACGCGGTCACCTTGCTGTAAAAAATTTTGAGAAACTTCTTCATAAAATTGACCATTTCCCCTGTAAGGAGAAATAATGGATAAAAACTCCCCTCTTTATCCTTATGCTAAAACAGTACTTCAAACCGCCTCTCTCTTTCAAAAACTGGATGAAGAGATCAGGGAGAGTATCCTGGAAGTATGCGATGTTGTAAAGTGGCAAAAAAGCCAGACAATCGATAGTGAAGAAGGGATGAAATATTGTCATATTATCCTGGAAGGAAGACTTAAAATCACACAAATAGATCTCAAAACAGGCAGAAGTATTGCCCCATTTTTGCTTGAAAGAGGCGATATTTACGATATATTCTCTCTTCTTGACGGCAAACCGCATGAAGTCATTCCTATTGCTATGGATGATATTACCGCACTTTATGCACCAATGGATCAAGCC
The DNA here is from genome assembly GCA_964651755.1 of uncultured Sulfurospirillum sp. GTDB lineage: Bacteria > Campylobacterota > Campylobacteria > Campylobacterales > QNZT01 > QNZT01. Next base: position 4,102 of record CAZYZD010000107.1, read on the forward strand.
CGAGAGTGGATCACAACTCATCCACAATTCAACGAAGCTTTTCTTCCGTATCTTGGCTCTTTGATGCGGCAGCTTGAAGCCTTTGGCGAATCTGTTGTGTTTGACGACACTGCAACCAGACTCGCAAAACTAATCGTCAAACACACTCTGCCTAAGGAAAAAAGCGATACTGAATACTATCCGGTTAAACTCATCAACAACCTTTCTCATGAATCACTCGCTGAAATGATAGGATCAGTACGTTCCGTTGTCAATACACAACTCAAAAAATTAAAAGAAGAAGAGATCTTACTAAGCAAACGTGGACATCTGGCTGTTAAAAATCTTGAACGGCTTCTTCAAAAAATTGAACGATTTCCTCTTTAAATCTACAAATTTATCTTCAAACTGTTAGCTAGCTGACGGTTTATGTTGAAATTTTATTATATTATTACGTCATATAAGGTTTTTTTCTATTAGTTGTCTGATCAGATATGAAGTTAGTCAACTAACAGAACAAAAAATCACAACTTTATATAATTTTACATATTTTTCAATGAGGAGTTTATCATGAAAAAGAATCTTATTTTTTCTTTTGCAGTTGCATCATTTTTATTTGGTGCTATACATTTAAGCGCTGACGCAGTTGCTAAAAAAGAGGCTGCTGCCCTGGCAAACCCAAAAATGACACTGGGTGACGTTCATGCAAAAGCAAAAATTGAAGAGGCTCAAAACAAGTTACTCTTTGAGAGCAAAATAAATGCACAAAAATTTCAACAAGAAGCTTTACAGGACAAGGCTCAGCAACTTCGTTACAGTGTAGGAAAAGAGGCTGCTTATCAAAAAGCGAACTTCAAGAAAGCACCTAAAGAGGTATTCGAAGGACTTCAAAAAACACTCGAAGCAATCAATGCACTTGAACATAAAGATACTGCAAGTGCAAAAAAACATCTTGAAGCAGCAACAAAAGCTTTTGACGCTGCACTTAAAGCAAATCCAAATCTCAAACTTGTTCCTATTGCCAATGAAATCGAAGTAAAAGCCTTTAGCGGTGATGTCAATCTGATTCAAAAAGCAATTAAAACAGCTGAAAAATTATTACATGACAATGATACACAAGCAGCAAGAGCACTGCTTTTACCTTTGGAAGATGAAATGGTCATTGCTACCCAGTTTATCCCAATGGATATCTACCCAATCGCAACAAAAGATGCAGCAAAAGCACTTGAAGAAGGTAATGTCGAAAAATCTCTGGCAATCCTGATGACAGGACTTAGCACCATGGTAATAGATACTGTAGTTATTCCTATTCCACTTTTGACTGCACAAGATCTTGTAATTGCAGCTTCTCAACTCGAAAAATCAAAAAAGAAAGAGGCATCTGCACTACTTGAGGCTGCACAAAAAGAGCTTGAAAAAGCAGTACTTTTAGGCTATACCAAAAAACATGCACCAGAATATAAAGCAATTATGCATGAAATCAAAGCAATTCAAAAAGAGATCAAAGGCAAAAATGCAGTTGAAAAGCTTTATGTTCACATCAAAGAGAGCTTTAAAAAACTGCTTGGAAAAACACGTGAAGATATTGCAAGAAACAAAGCTGAAGCAAAAATCAACGCTTATGAAAACAAAGAGTTTAAAAAAGCAGTTGAAAAGAAAGATGTTTTCAAAAAAGAAGCGGAACAAGATACAAAAAAAACTGTAAAATAAGGAATAAAAATGCCAGAGAGTAAAAAAGCCTTCAACACCACCAGCGCCGTGATGCTCGGCATCGGTTCGATGGTAGGTGCGGGAATCTTCATCGTCATCGGACAAGCGGGAGCCATCGCCGGAAATCTGGTCTGGCTCTCTTTTGTCATCGGCGGTATCG
>CAZYZD010000108.1:0-5759 GCA_964651755.1 uncultured Sulfurospirillum sp.
AACTTTCTCTTCGATTTCAAAAGAAGATGGGAATACTTAACATAACTATTTAATAACAAACACCCTATACAAATAAACCCCAAGTTCCACCATTAACAAACACAAAGAATGTTCATTTAAGAAATTTTGAGATTAAATTATTTGCAAATTAAAACATTATAATGAAAAATAAAAATAATTTCAAACTTAAAGATATTTTTTAGCTGTTAAATCGTCAAATAACACACAAAGTGTTTATTGAACAGGATATTTAAATATGATTGGAGTGTTTGAGTACAATAAAATATCAATGGAGTCTATGTTATGTGTTATTTGATCAGATCAAAGCTTTTTTCTGCAAAGCAGCTATCCTTTTACACTGCTTCAGGAGATAGTACTCTTTCATGATGGCAAAACTCTTTGTATTTGGGAGTAGTGACCTTTTTGTCTATAATTTATAAAATTTAAATAGTAATTTTAAAAAACTTGAATTTTTTGAAGAGAGCATAGTCTGAATTCAGACTATGCTTGCAAGAGATATTTAATCTCCTGAATAATTAGGGAAATAGTTTCCTTGGATTGGGATTCCTCCTGTGTAGAGAGTTTTATTGTCAAGTGTCAGATTCTGGAGGTTGATTCTGAAAAAGACACCACCATCTGTCCATGAGTTGTGGAAATATTTGTCATCTAGTGTTACATAAGGAGAATGCGATTGCAGAACTGAGAAAATATTTTCATTTGCAAATTTATCAGCTGGGAGATTGATATTTTTGATAAAAGTTTGTGTTTTATAATTTGCAATAGTTACATTTCTTGATTTATGGTTAGTAATAATCGCATAATCTCCATTTTGCTGGAAGTTTACATGTCCTGCACCTTTGTCGGATTTTACAATATTTGTAATATCCATACTATCTGTATCAACGACAAATGTTTGTCCTGATGCAACAGCACCCCACAAATATCTTTTACCATTTACTTCAGGTGAGATGTACAGATTGTGTCCACCGAGTGAATTAAATTGTTGTTTTACTTCTACAGGAACTTGTGTTGTATATGCTTCTTTATAATCTTTAACAATGGTATTTTTTACTTTATCGTAGTAGTTATTATAATATGCATCTTGATTTCCCGGATAGTATGTATTATATTTTTCAGGGAAATGTGTTGGATATCTGTATTTATAGTGTGGTTTTGCATTTTTATATTGATCCCAATATTGTGTAAACAAGTCATATGCATCAACATTTTTCATAATTGTAATAGTACGTTCTGTTAAAAGTGGTGTTTGATTTAACTCTTTTAATTTTCCATTGACAAGTTTCCATTTATACATAACTGGTGCAATACCATCACCATTACCATTTCCTTCTGACATACCATAATAAATATTGTCATTTTTCCCAGATGGAATAATTTGATGAATGGAAGTGCTGGTACGGACGGAATCTGTTAATTTTAGTTTCCATTGACCATTTCTATTTTTTGAAACAAGTTTATAAACATGAATCAATCTATTCGCTCTGTCAAGAATTGCAAAATGTCTTTTCCCTAACCATCTTGGATGTCCTGAGATTTGGCTTCCTCCAAAGTCTGGTGCAACACATGTTAATTCTGATGAATCGATGTTCTTCCAGCTATAAACGATATTTTTATAATACCATGGATGGTAGTTATGTTCATTAAATTTTAGATCACAAGTAATATTCATACCTGCTTTACCTACAATTTCCCATGTCGATGCATCTAAAAGAACTGCTGCAGGTCTATTGGATGATGTTAATAGCACAAGGTTTTTAGCTGGATTGTATGCATCTGCCGAACGTGGATTAAAAGGTAAATCTATTTTTTTTACTAATGTTTTTGTTTTGACATCATATACATTTATGAAAGTTGAACCTTTTGGTACCATAAGAATGTATTTTGCAGTATCTACAGATCCGACAACATCTGCATGATGTGTTTTTGATCCTTCTACTGCAATTTCAGCTATAAGATCCATATTTGCATAGTCAACGGCTAAAAGTCTGTTATGTGGATCATGCTCATCTGCAAAAAGTGCAACTTTTTTAACAGCTTGTTGTGAATCGTTTGATATTGTCACATCTTCAATTGCGACAGGGGTATTATTGTCTTGATGAAATGCTCTGATTTCAAAGTTGTCTTCATACTCTACCGAAAATGCAACAGAACCCGTTGTTTGACCATCCGTTTCAAAGTAATCATAAGCATCATCTTTTGTATTTCCTGCACCTTTCTCAAAAATTCCGATCCAATCGGCATCATTTCCTGGCATACCGGTGAAATCAACTTTAAATTCCTCATCAACTGCATACTTGTTTTTTTGTAAAGCAATAGTAGTGTTAGCATTTGTATCTGCTTTTACAATAAGATTTGCAGAAGCGATTTGATTCATCTTTTCATCGGAAAAGAGTCTTATCTCATAATTTCCTGCGGGTACTCCTTCAAGTGTAAGTTCTCCATTTACAGCTTCTTCTGTATATGTCCATGACCATGTATTTTCCCAACTATTAGGTGTATCTTTTGGAAATATACCGATCCATTCTCCTTCTTGAAAAGTTGCTCCTGTAAGTTTGAGTTCAATATTTTCACCGGTTATAACTTGTTGTGATTTTATGACGATTTTTGCGTTTGTTTCTTGTTGGTCTGCATTTGTAAGAGTAAAAGGTATTTTTGCCAATTCAATATAAGCACTACCTTTTGTAAAAGCTCTGAGTTCATATTCTCCCGCATCCAATTCAACATTGTATCGGCGATGTAATGTATTTGCTACTCTTATTTTTACAACTGTTTTGTCTCCTGTCCATTTATAAGTCAATAAATTCTCTTTTTTACTGCTGTCTTCTTTTTTAAAAAGTCCTATCCAGTCATAGCGTTTAGGCATATTTTTAAGATTGACTGTTAAAATATCATTTTGTTCAGCACTTTTTTTATCTATTGACATAGCCACATTTCTGAGTTGTTTAATACTTTGCTCTTTAATAGTTTCCAGTGGAGGCATATCACTTGGTGCGAGTGTTTGAGAAACGTATGGTGAAACCTGATGGGAACTCTTTTGATCTTGTTTGTTTGCGGATGAGGAACTATGTGTACTCTCTGTACCACCACAACCGACAAATGTGGCTATAAGTACAGTAGATAATGCTATATGCTTGTAAGAAATTGTATTCTTCACCTAATACTCCTTTTGAAAAAATTGTTTACACTTAAAGATCGGTTAAAAAAAATATATATTTGAATATGGAAGATAAATTTTAACAAATAGGAGTATTGGTTTTAATTTTTTTACTATATTGCACATAATGGAAGTTTTTATATTATGGAGTTGTCTTTAGATTGAACTTTCTCTCTCGAATAAGGAGAGAGAAAAGTACTTATTAACAAGATTTACTGAAGTTTTCTTCTTTATATGATGATTGTGTGAGAAATTTTTTGCTTTTTTGAATCTTTGTCATGTTTTCTCTGAGAATATTTTGTTCTTGAGCGAGAAGTTTTTTGGCTTCGTTGATCAAAGCAACGCTGGTTTTTAAATCGTTGATACTTTTGATTTCTGGCATTTCATTCAGAAGCCTTTCAATTTTCTCAAAATCTTTTTCAATGATGGATATTTTAAAATCTTCAAGCCATTTCAATTGCAATACTTGTCTCCTCTCTCCATGTTTCAAGCAGTACTTTTACAACATGGATAATTGTATCCAACTCCTGAGTCGAGTTTTTTTGATTTGCTTCTGCCAGAGATTTGATCTGGTGCATATAGAGACCGCTTAGATAAGCTGTCATTTGGGAACCGTCATTGCTGAGTGAATCAAGCAACTCTATAAAAATGTCAGTAGAACGGTTGATATACTTTGCTTTGGCTTCCATATCGTTCTCTTCAATCGCACGTTTTGCTAAAGAGGTAAACTTCAAAAGACCTTCATAAAGCATTTCGATCAATTTTTCAGGAGAGTAAACTCCTGTCTGGTTTTGGGTATATGCATTGTATGCAGATTGTCTCATTATTTTCCTTCTTTCATTATTATTGTTTTTGTGCTAATTCTGCATCGATCATTGCGCTAAGAGCATCTCCTTGGGAGTTTAGCTTTGCGATAACTGAGTCATATGCAGCAAATTTTTTTGCCATAATGCTATATCGGTCGTCAAGTCTTTTTTGTGAAGTTTTTTGTAGTTCCTGAAGTCTGATAGCATCGTCATCAAGATTTTTTGCAAGTGATTTTAATATACTGTTAGAACTTGTCTTGATATCAAAAATTGCACTTTCAAGTCTGTTAAAAGCGCCGTTTCGACCATCTGTTCCTCTGAAAAAATCTTCTACTTGCTTAGGATCTTCTTTTAGCTTTTCCTCAAATTTGTTTTTATCAAATTTTATGGTTCCGTCACGCTGGAGTTCCAGACCGAAACTACCGATGGTCTTGCCATCTTTGGAAGTGGTTAAAATTAATGCATCTTTAAGCATGGTTGCAGCAGCTCGGATAGAGGAGTTCCCCTGAAAAAGTCCTGCTTCTTTAGATGTTTTGTCAAACTTGGTACTTTCTGTAAAACCTTGAACTAGTTTATTGTATTCGTTGACAAATTTTTCCATTCCCTCCAGAAGTTTGCTGTTGTCCTGTTTGATAGTGACTGTAGTTTGTCCTTCTTGTTTGAGTTTAACAGTTAATCCTTCAACAAGATCATCTATGGTATTACTTGAGCGTGTAATCTGGATACCATCAAAATCAAATGATGCATCTTTTGCACCTTCTCCTACTTGATTAAAATTATAATCTCCTGTAATAGAAATATTGTTTTTGGCACCAGTTTCTGCTGATTTTAATACCAAATGATAAGGATTACTCCCTCCTACATTAAGTAGAGAAGCTTCTACTTTTCCATCTGTTTGTTCATTGATTTTTTTTACTACATCTTTAATAGAATCTGTACTTAACACTTCAATATCAAAAGAGTTATCATCAATCTCAAGATGCATAGTGCCAGCATCTCCCATGAGTGCATCTTCATATGCATAGCCAGTTTGAGATTGTTTAATATCATGTGTAGCTAGTGATGAAACATTTATAGTATGTGTTCCAACAGCAGCTTTTGAAGTAGTTTCTACTGAAACAGAACTGCCGCTGAGAGAACTTTCTTTTGCCTGATAAAGTGAGGGATCAGACATAGCAACAACTTCGGTATTTACATTTGTAACAAACTGTTTTAATTCATCAAGTTTATTTTGTTTTAATTGGTTAAGTTCTATTTTATTTTCAATTGGTTTGATAATAGCGTTTTTATCAGCATCTTTAAGCTGGTCGATAACATCATAGGAAAGAGCACCGTCACTACCTATTCCAAGAGTACTTAATGTTCCTGCCATTTATTATCCTTTTTTGTCCAGTAAATTGCCGACTAGTTCTTTCATACTTTCACTAATTTTCATTGCTTCTTCGCTAGGTAATTTTCGTATAACTCTACCAGTATTTTTTTCTATAACATTGAGATATACCTGATCTATTTTATCGTTATAGGCAAATTTTATATCCAGGTTGAGTGTATCACTCATTTCATTGAATTTTTCAGTACTTTCATGTAGAATTTTCTTTTGATCTTCTAAAGAAAGATTATTGTTTTTTTCAGTTTGTTTTAAAATGGAAGCCTCTGTATTTTGTACAGAGGCTTCACTTTTTGATGCAATGCTGCTTTGGATATGCATGGGTGATACACTTACTGTTGATATATGAACTGGATTTGCTGTGATTGTATCCATGTGCTACTCCTTTAGC
>CAZYZD010000109.1:0-5559 GCA_964651755.1 uncultured Sulfurospirillum sp.
AAGCATATTGTCGATAAATACCGAACCAACAAATCTGTCACCACCGATAGCAACACCTTCGGCAATACCGTCAGCATTGATAGCGATAATATTACAAAGCTCATTGAAAAGACCACCAGATCTTGTTACAAGCCCTGCACTACCCGCACGATGAAGTTTTGAGTTGATAATATTTTCGATAGTACCACCGATATTTGCGATCTTGAACGCACCCGGAGCAATTGCACCAACCGTTGCAGGTCCGATAACCGTAACACCTGCATCACGCGCAGCCTGATTCATCGTACGTGCCAGTCTCTCAGGAATACCCTCAGCAGTTACCATGATCACTCTGAACTGACCTTCGATACCAATCGCTTCCATCGTTACATCATAAGCAGTTCTGAAAGATGCAAAGTTCAACAGTACATCAGCATTTGGATGTGCAGCCGCTGCATCTGCTGTTGTTTTGAAAAGAGGTACCATCACTTCATCCGGTCCCCAGAAGAACTTTTCAAACTTATTGTTACTCGTAGGCGCTACAATCGCTGCAACAGAAGGAGTCTCTCTGCCAATCACATAATCGTAATCCAACATTCTCTGGATTGCGCTTTTATTGTTGTTCCAAAAAATTGCCTGAGTATCTTTTGTAAATAATCTTTCCATTGTTACTTATCTCCTTCTAATGCCATTCTTACAATATCAGTTACATGGGTCTCTGGTCCATATACTTCGATATCAAGACCAAGTCTGTCTGCTGCTTCTTTGATGTCTTTGAGACCTTTTTCGTAGTTTGGTCCGCCACGTCTTACATAGATTTTTGTTTTATGCTCTTTAAGTTTATCCGCCCATTTTTCAAAAGCGTTGATAATACCGGTAAATGTTTTTGCAACATCTGTAAAGTTTGCAATCGCACCACCGATGATAAGGATTTTTCCTCTTGGATCGTCATATCTTGTCATGAGATCAAAAATAGTCTCTGCATAGAACTGAGTTTCACCAGTTGTCGGACCACCGGAGTACTCACCGTAGTTTGCGAGATCCTCAACACCTGCCATATCTGCAATAGTATCTGCATAAACAACAGAAGCACCACCACCGGCAACCATTGTCCAGATTCTACCTTTAGGATTAAGGATAGTCAGTTTCAGTGATGCACCTGACTTACTGTCCGCTTCTGCAATCGCTTTCTCTTCAGGAGACTGATCTTCCATACCAAACGCTGTCGGGAATTCAACATCTCCCCATTTATCTTTCATCATGAAACCTGCGGTATCGTCAAGTCTTGCAACAAGATCGAGGATATACGCATCGTTTCCTACAAGAACGATAGGGTTGATCTCAAGATATGCGAAATTCATATCTCTGTAAAATTTAAAGAAATCGATAGCAAATTTTGTAAATGCTTCTTTGTTTTCGGCAGGAATATCCGCAGGTACATTTTCAGCAATCGCTTTTTCCATATCTTCATCACTCATTGTGATAGGAATATGTACTTCGTTTACTTTCTCATCCCAGCCCTCTTCTACTTCCATACCACCTTCAGCTGACATATAGAGTACATCATCTTCACCGACAGTTGTCGCTGAAATATAATACTCCTGCTCCTGTGTATGCGGAGTAAACGGCTCAACGATAAAGTGCGTCAACTCACCTTTTTCACCTGAAAGCAGTGTTACTTCACCTGACTGTTTTTCATTGATCCATTTTGCAGCTTCTTCAAGTGTTACGTCACCTGGTTTATTGGTTTTGAACAATACCAAATCATTCTTACCTCTTTTACCAAACAACATATCCGGTTTGGCTACCAAAGGCTCATTATTTAACCACTCGTATCCTGGTTCTTTCGCTTTCTCCAGTAATTCATCACCACTTGTAACAAGCACTGATTTAAACGGATAATTAAACCCATCAAAGTATTCATTCCAGTGTTTGGAAAAAATCGCTTTTCCGTCGTATTCGCGTATAGCCCTTTGAGCCATTGTCTCTCCTTATAAAAATTTGCCCAATTCTATCAGCCGCCAGATGAGATGGCGCTAAAACTAGATTGTTTATTTAAAATATCCTGATTTATTTGTTTACTTTCGAAACATAATAGACTTTTACAGGCTTTTTTATGTAACTAATCGTAACCTTTTGGTCATTATCATGAATCTTATTTTCACTCAATTTGTAGAGATTTCCCTTTTCTATACCGTAAAAACGCAGACGTAACTGCATTTTTTTATCTGCTGTTACTTTTTGAATACCCAGTTCCTTTAACTTCTCCGCCAACTCTTTGGCGATATTGTACTTGTAGGCAAAATGTTTTTTAGGATTGTCTACAGTCAAATATAAAAACTTATAGGTATATGTCCCCACAAAATTTACAGCCAAAATCATAAAAACGATAACAAACATGATCTTATAACCGCGCCGGTTTTCGGGAAGCCGTACACGGTAACTCGACATAAACATTTTCACCATCAATGGTACGCTGACTACCACATACGGCGCAAAATCATCAATCAAAATTCTCTGTCGATAGGAAATAAGTATGGAAAATACCAATGCAATAAAAGAGATAAACCAGATCACATTTTTCTTCTCTTTCATGAGAATACGATACAACGTATAAAAAAAGTATAGAAAAAGCAGCGGAGAAAAGATCAGGCTATAGGAGATCAGCGTATCTATGATATACCCCTTGGGCTTTCCGTGCATCGGAAAACCATATATGCTCAGCGCAGCCAAAAACAAAACGGCACTGACAGCACTCAACCAGCGATCTTTAACATAAACTGCATAGGTAAAAAGTCCCAGATACAATACCATAAAAGAGTTATCGACAATCAGCAGCAGCGGCAGCAGTAACATATACCACACCCTGTAGCCTTTTAAAAAGAGCCATATAAAAAGCAGTGTAAAAAATATCGAAACACCCGCGGCATTGACCAGCAAAGCCGATCCAACTATACCCGGCAGCAACATAAAACTCATCACCGCCAGTAACTGATCAACCTTTTCATGAAGAAAAAACTGACTAATCTTATAAAGCAACAATATACTGCCCAGATGAAAAAGGATAAACGGCAAACGCAGTGCATAATCATTTTGCCCAAATAAAGAGGTAGAAAACTTCACAAGATAATGGATAAAATTTTCCTGTTCAAAATAGACCAGAGCTTCCTTATAACTGATCGAAAGTGTACTTGCACCATAAACAAGTAAAAGTGTATCAACAAAAAGTAAAAGCGCTAAAACAAGCCGTATATTCATATCTTCAGGAAGTTATCGATCATTTCATGACCATATTCACTCATGATCGATTCCGGATGAAACTGGATACCGTAGATCTCGTACCCTTCTATCTCCAGCGCCATGATTTCATGATCATCTTTGCTGTATGCTGTCGGCTTGATAATAGAAGGCAGATTCTCTTTATTGACAACCAGTGAATGATAACGTGTAGCTGTAAATTCGGGAGGCAGTTCTTTAAATACTGTCGTAGGCTGTGTCACTTCGATGCGCGAAGTTTTGCCATGCATCAGATTTTTTGCACGAACAATCTCTCCTCCAAAACTTTGCGCAATGCTCTGATGCCCCAGACAGATACCCAAAATAGGTTTCTTGCCTTTGAAGTAATCGATCACATCCAGACTTACACCTGCTTCATTCGGAGTGGCAGGACCGGGAGAGATGATAATCTTCTCAGGATTAAGTTGATCAATAGCTTTTAGATCCATCTCATCATTGCGGATCACTTTCAAATCTGCACCAAGTTCCAAACAGTACTGTACAATGTTATATGTAAAAGAGTCGTAGTTATCTATCATTAATATCATGAAGGTATTTTACAGAGAATTTGCTTAGTAACTTCCTCTGCACAACAGAAACATTTCTGTTACACACAGAGAAACCGTGCTTAGTAGCTTCCTCTGCGCAAAAGGACTATCGCTGCTGTTTTGACCAAAATCATGATGTCAAGTTCCAGTGACCAGTTACGCACATACCAGACATCCAGACGCACTCTCTCCTCGTAAGATATATCATTGCGCCCGCTTACTTGCCAAAGCCCTGTGATACCAGGCTTCACTGCTGTAAAATACTTGAAATATTCTCCATACTTCGGAATCTCATCAGCAATGATAGGACGGGGTCCAACCAGCGACATTTTCCCCTGAAAGACATTATACAGCTGCGGTAATTCATCTAAAGAGGTTCTCCGCAAAAACTTTCCTACTCTTGTAATACGCGGATCATCTTTGAGTTTAAACTCTCTTTGCCATTCGGCTTTAAGTTCAGGATCGTTCTCAAGCATCTCTTCAAGCATCTTGTCCGCATCTGCATGCATGGTACGAAATTTGTAAATATGAAAAGATTTACCATCTTTACCAATCCGCCTTTGCTTATAAACAGGATCACCTTTTGTCGAGATATAAACAATTACATATAAAATCAAAATAATAGGCAAAAAGAGAATAAAAAGCGTAATCGAAAGAACTTTGTCAAAAATCGCCTTTATATTTCGCTCTCCTTCATGAAGGAGCTTGTTTTTGACATAAAGCGCCATCCCTTTGTGATTGATCGAGTTGAAAAACTCCGAATTGATCAACGGCAGCTTTGAAAGCTGAGGAATCACATAAACACGACTCACCCGATGCAGAACATAACTCACCGTCTGAAATGCTTTGTCTGTCTCCTGCCCGGCCAAAGAAACCACCACGGCATAATGGTCATACGAATCAGTAAGATACTTGATACGCTCCTGTACTTCATCATCACTCATACCGTCTACCATGATCTTGCTTGCGACATTGAAACCAAAAGAGTTATCCTGGACAAACCAGCTGTTGACATCCTCTTCACCCTCTTTGTCGCATATGATCATAATATCTTCACGAAAAAGATCATTACGCATGAAACGCCTCTTTAAAAGATATACACCCACCGGTGTAATGAGAACATTCATCAGAAAAAAAAGCAGTACCACAGAACGTGAATAGTGCTCAGATGAACGCGAAGCAAATATTATCAACGAAATCACAATCAAAGCCAGAAAATTGGCTTTTTCTATATACGTAAACTCCATCGACATCACCATTCTCTTGGAAAGAAGGCGATAGTAGGCATAAAAAAGCAAATAGACAGGCACCATCCAGAGATATTTCAAAAGGTAATGATTCCCCGGATTATCAATATACGTATATGAAATAAACAGTGCCAATACCAGGTTCATCAGTAAAAGAAAAGTAAAAATAGATAGTTTTAATAGTGAATATTGCACATTTAGTCCATAAAATTTTATATATTTAAACGTACTATAGCAAAAAGGAACTTTTAGGAGATTTAGGCATGAAAATTTTTATGTAAAGAAAAGTTTTTAACCATCATTTTGGGTAATTTATGATAATTATAACCAAACTTATAGGCTATAAACTTGGTTAATGAAAAAAGAACAGATTTTGGTAAAGAGAATGGACTGGTTCTCAACAGATACCGCAACTCTTTTTTTGCCTGCTTTATACCGGTCGACTCGGTAGAAGTGTATCTGTTTGCTTCTTCCTGTATCCATGGATTGGTTTTGAAAAAGATCCCGAT
>CAZYZD010000110.1:0-5530 GCA_964651755.1 uncultured Sulfurospirillum sp.
CTTGAAGGTTATGACCTTCACCACCGATATAACTGATCACTTCAAATCCACTTGTTAACCTGACTTTTGCAACTTTTCTAAGCGCTGAGTTAGGTTTCTTTGGAGTTGTTGTGTAAACTCTTGTACAAACACCTCTTCTTTGAGGACATTTGGCAAGTGCCGGTGATTTAGACTTTTTAATCACCTTTTTTCTCTCTTTACGAATCAACTGATTAATAGTTGGCACATGTTTTCCTTTTTTAAATTTCCTTCTTTGACAGACCTGTCTATAAAGGTGCGCAATAATACAAAAAAAATATTTATAAAATGCTTAAGTTTGGGGGATTTAAACGTTTTTGAGAGTTTCTGTGCAGGAAACGGAGAGGTGTGTTTAAAACAACCTCCCCATATTTTTAATTTTTTAACGGACACTAATTCCTTCATTAAAATATTTGATAAGCGGATATACAAAAAACTCTATAATTCTTCTGCTGCCAACTTTAAATTCTGCTGTTGCAGTCATACCAGGTATAAGATATTTTTCTTCTCCTTCTACCATTAAAGAGACTTGTTTTGGTTTAATATAAACTTCATATATCAAACCAAACTTTTTATCATTAATAGCATTTGCTCCGATTTTTGTTACATTGCCATCAATCAATCCATAACGCTGAAAATTAAAAGCATCTATTTTAATCGCTACAGGCATACCCACTTTGATAAAACCTATATCTTTGTTTGCCACTTTCGCCTTTAACTCAATCGGTGTATGTTCAGGCACTATAGTCATCAAAGCCTGTGCAGGCTGAACCACTGCTCCAATGGTCGTAATCCCCACTTTTGCAATAATCCCATCTACAGGTGAAACAATAACCTGTTTTTTTCTTTTAAACTCTATAGTCTCTATCTGTGAACGCAGAGCGACAGTCTCTTTCTTTTTCTTTGCCAGTTCTTCATAATACTTATTTTGAAAACTTCGAATCAGTAAATCTTTTTTCATCTTTGTTTCATGAAGCTGTTCCTGATATTTTAACAATTCATGGTCAAGTTTGGTAATCTCAATACGAAGTTGTGTATTTTTCTTTTTCAACTCATAATACTGAGACTTTGCAATGAGATCCAAAACCTTTTCCAGCCTTCTCTGTTCTTTCATCCCAAGTCGATATACTTCTTCAACCTTTTCTTTTTCTATCTGCGTAATCTCAATCTGCTGTTCTATCTGTTTTATCTGCTGTTCTATCTGCTTTTCCTGTTCAACGATCAATCTCTTCTCTGCATCATACATCCCCCGGATCATAGATACCAGAGCAGGATCAACATTTGAGGGGGCAACAAATTCAGTATTATTAAGTAAAGAGTTTATTTTCGCAACTTCCAGTTCAAGCAGTGCCAGCGTTCTCTTTTTCGCTTCAATATTTGTCTCTTCGACTGTCGGGTCGATTTCTATCAAAGGATCGCCTTTTTTGACAAAATCCCCCTCTTTTACATAGATCTTTTTCACAGATCCCACAGAGAGTGCCTGTACAGCTTTGACATCTCCCACTGGCATCACCTGAGCCCTACCGCTCACTACTACATCTGTTTTACCCAGGAACAACCACAACAGAGTCAATCCCATCATAATCAGAATAGACCAGAGGATTTTTCTCCCGATCGGGCTTACCGGTCTCTCCTCTATCTCTACTAAATGGGGTTTAAAACTATTTTTATCATCAGTATTTGTCATTTATATCTCCTGCTGTGTATAGAGATGATAATAATATCCCTTCTTCTCTATCAAATCTTCATGTTTACCAGCCTCAACGATCTGACCTTTATCCATTGCAATAATTACATCACAATCTTTTACGGTAGAGAGCCTGTGTGCAATAATAATCGTTGTTCGACCTTTTTTAATATTTTCAAGGTTCGCATTAATGATCTTTTCAGACTCATAATCCAGTGCCGATGTTGCTTCATCAAAAATCAAAATACGCGGATTAGTCAAAAGAGCTCTCGCAATTGCAACCCTCTGCCTCTGTCCACCGGAAAGTGTCGAACCACGCTCACCCACTTCCGTGTCATATCCTTCCGGTAACTCGGAGATAAACCCATCTGCACCGGATATACGTGCTGCTGCAATAATCTGATCCATCGGAGCATCCGGTTTTGCCATAGCAATATTCTCTTTAATCGTGCCCCGGAAAAGAAAGTTCTCCTGCAGTACCACACCTATCAAACCTCTGTACCATTTAGGATTAAAATGCCGTACATCTACCCCATCGATAAATACAGTTCCATCTGTAGGACTATAAAGCCGCTGAATAATTTTTGTAATCGTACTTTTACCACTACCGCTTCGTCCAATAATTCCTACACTCATACCTGCTTCAATAGAAAAAGAGAGATCTTTCAAAACCATTGACCCCCCAGGCTTATAGGCAAAATTGACTTTATCAAACCGTATATGCCCCCGAATACCCGGCAGTGTGATCGCTTTATCGTTTTTTTGCTCAGTCGGTGTATTTAGGATATCTCCAAGTCTGTCCACAGACAATAGTGTCTGCTGAAACTCATTCCAAAGGTTAACCAGTCGGAGAATCGGTCCACTGAACTGATTGGCAAACATTTGAAAAGCAATCAATTGTCCTACTGAAAGCTCATTGTTAATTACCATCAAAACACCAAAATATAAAATAGAAATCGTCATCAGCTTCTGCAGCATCCCTGTCAAACCGCCCATCACAAAACCAAAATTGCTCAGTTTAAAAGCGGAACTGACATAATCAGCAAGTTTCTCTTCCCAGCGTTTTTGCATTGCACCTTCAAGAGCCAGAGATTTTACTGTCTCAATACCTGTAATCGACTCTACAAGAAAAGAGTTTTGTTCAGCACCCATCTGGAATTTTTCTTCCAGTTTTTTTCTAAAATTTGGTGTTGCAAAAAAGTAAATCAGTGCCATCAATGAAACAAAAGAGACAGAAATCAGTGTCAATTTTACACTATACAAAAACATTACAAACAAAAATACAAAACTAAAGAGAACATCCAATAAAACAGTAACAGACTTGTTTGCAATAAAACTCCGTATCTGCTCCAGTTCCCGGACTCTGGCAATAATATTACCAACTTGTCTTACCACAAAATACCCAAATGGCAATGCGACCAGATGACTGTAAAGTTTAGCACCTAATTTTGCATCTATCTTGGATGTCGTATGCACAAATACATAATTACGCATCAAATTCAATAAAAAGTCAAATACCGTCACCGCAAGAAAAGCGATTGCCAATACATCAAGTGTAGAAATAGAGTGATGCACCAACACTTTATCCAAAATCACCTGCGTAAAGAGTGGTGTTACCAATCCAAAAAGCTGTATTACAAACGATGCAAGCAATACTTCGAAAATAATTCTTTTATAATGGAGCATTTCATTAAGAAACCAGCCGAATCCAAACTTTATTTTATCAGAGAAAACACGGTGTTTGACTACCATACTTTTACCACTGAACTCTTTGTTAAAGTCCTGGAAACTCATAAGGAGAGGTTTTTTCTGATGAGGATCATAAACCAGAACCTCTTTTTTCTCTTCACTTCCACTGATAATGGCACGATACTCGCCATTGTCCATTTCACAAATAATCGGCATAGGATAATTTTTGATCAATTGTGCAAGAGAAAGTTTTTTAATCCCTATGCGAAATCCCTGCCTTTTTGCGATTCTGGCAAGTTCCTGTATAGTAGGCTCTTTACCATCTTCTAAAGCATACTCTTTTGCAATACCTATACTATCTATATTAATCTGATTGAGACTTCCTGCAATCTCTAATGCTATTAATGCTGTATGCATTAAAAATCCTTTATTGTATTAACTCACTGGAGATTGTTTGATAGACTTTGTCTATAACACCCATTCTAAACTCCAGTTCGCTCTGTATTTTATTTATCTCTATATAATCCAACTGTAAATCATCTACCAACCCTGCTCCTTTCAACTTTGCCATAATCTCTCCCTGTTGACATGTTTGCTCATACAGTTCCGATTCAACTTTTAATACTTTTTCAATAGATTGCTGCAACATTTTCCGCTGTTCTTCTTTTGATTCAAATTCAATCCTTGCTAAACGATATTTTTCTGCCAATTTTCGCAACTCATATTTGATTTTATCTATTGTTTTGTTGGTTTTATAGCCATTAAAAAGATCCCATTTGATATTTAATCCTACATCCCAGTTATTTTTTTGTAAACCTTTAATCGCCTCTAAAAGTGCTTTATCACTTCCCAGCATTACATAATCACCGCTGGCATATACAGTAGGTAAATACTCTTTTCTAACAAGAGCAAGTTCTTTCAATTTTTTTTCAATTTGTAGTTTCAGATACTTTGCACCGGCACTCTCTTCAAATGTTTTGATTTTACTGTTTTTAGGCTCTAGCATAGCGAACTTACTACGATTCGTATCGATGCTGATATTGGCAAGCATTTCAATATTTTTGATTGCCCGTAAATAGCTCATTTTTTGCTGAGAAAGCTCTTTTTGTAAAGAAACAATTGAAAGTTTATCTTTTGTCAATACAATTTTTGCAACTTGACCCATTTCATATAAACGAACTTTCTTTTCTAAAATTCTATTTAAAATATCTTCTATTTTTTTCTTAAAGTTAATAAAATTTTGTGCTTTTAACGCTGTAGTATAATACTCAAGCAGACGTCTTGAAATATCCTCTGCCTGAAGAGCCAACTCACTTTTGACAATCTCTATGTCTTTTTCACCCATTTCAACTTTTAAATCGGTTGCACCGAAATGGTAAAGCTCATGATTTAAATTCAAACTTAAAGAGTCCCTGAAGTCAGATGTCGAAGGATAAAATCTCCCCCCAACCCCTGTTTGTGCAGTTCTGGCAAATCCATGATAATATTCACCAGCATAACCAATAGAAAGGTTTGGATAATATTCACTTCGAATAATTTCCATATTCTCTTCACTGATTTTAATATCATGCTTTTTTAAAATTATCGCTGTTGCATTAATAAGCGTTAAATCCAGTAAATTCCAAAAATCTATATACTCTTTGCTTAAACTGTTGCAAAGCTCCTGAGAACTATCATCTCCATAATATTTTACAATTACAATCGGTTTGGTAATATTGTTATCTTTCCCAATTAAAGCCGTTATATTTTGATCATGTTCAATAGATGATACAATCTCTTCTGTCTCCGGCATTGGAACTGTTTTATTTTCAGGTAAAGTGATATTCACATCTGCTGTTAGTGTTTTCTCCTCTGCAGAAACTGAAATAGAAGTCTGATTTTTATCATTTTGCTCTTCAACAATTGTTTCGGTAACATTAGTTTCATCTTCTGTTTTTGTTTCAGACAAAGTTTTTGTATCCTGCAACTCTTCTAAATACCACTTTTGAAGTGACTGTAAGTTATCTGCAAATATATCAATCTTTACCAAAGCAGATAGCAATATTACAATAAAAAGTGACTCTATAAAATATTTCAATATTTTACCCAACCTTTTGAAAATAAATTATAATAAGAATATCTTTTTTAAACTTAAAA
>CAZYZD010000111.1:0-5257 GCA_964651755.1 uncultured Sulfurospirillum sp.
AAAAAAGAGATTAAAATTACAAATTTGGAGAGTTTATTAAATGGATAAAGTTCGTATTAACGAAGTTGCGCAAGAGCTTGGTATTGAAACAAAAGAAGTTTTAACCAAAGCAAAAGAATTAAAGTTACCGGCAAAAGCCGCCAACAGCGCAATAACCATCGCAGATGCCGAAGTACTGGCTAACTATATATTGACAGGTAAAGCACCTGAAGTCAAAACAGCACCTAAATCCAAAGAGAGCTCAAAGCCGGAAACAAAAGCAACAAAACCCGCGCCAACGGAAGAGAAGCGTGCTCCTGAAAAAAAAGAAGAAGCACCCAAAAAGAGTGTAGCGGAAGAAGAAAAGCCAGCAACCAAACCAGCTAAACCAAAAAGAAGAACTATTGAAAAGGTAGTAAACCCTGTTAAAGCAGCTAAAGAAGCAGCTGCAACAGCTGAGGAAGAGAAGAAAGAAACTGCTGTAGCACCTGTTACTCAAAAAACTCCGGTAGCGGCAGAAGAAAAGAAAAAAGAGACTCCCGCCGAAGTAAAAGAAGAGACTTCAAAAGTTGAAGAGAGTATTAAAGAGACCAAAGAAACCGCTGCGAAAGAAACAATTGCACCTGTTGCAAAAAGTTTGAAAAAACGTCGTGGTATTATGATTGTCAAGAAAAAGCGTCCTGTTAAAGAAACAACTGAACGTTCCACCCCTGCAAAAGCAATCATGCCTGAAATTGTCGAAGGCGTCAGTAAGAAAAAGAAAAAAGTCAAAAGAAGTGCAACAGCAAAACAATCCGACTCTACCAAACTCGACATCTTTACCGAAGGTGATATCGCAAACATTGAGATAATGAGCGAAGAAGATATGGTCGTTCTACATGATTTCAGTTTCGATCTTGAAGATAAAGAGGAAAAAGAAAAAGAGCAGCAAAGAAGAAAGAAGAAATTTGAAGCAAACAATATACGTACTACCCGAAATACCTCTTTTGTACAACAAAGAGGTATCAGCAGAAAATCGAAACGTAAAAAAAGAAAAAGAAAAGAGGAAGAAGGTACCCAGAACGTGAGTCATATAGAAATACCGGAAGATATCAGGGTATATGAGTTTGCAGAAAAACTCGGACGCCCTATCAGCGACGTTATCAAAGTACTCTTTACACTGGGTATGATGGTTACCAAAAACGACTTTCTTGAAAAAGATGCCATTGAAATCCTTGCCGATGAATTTGATGTAGAAGTAACAACAATCAATCCTCTTGATGAGTTTGATTATGAAAAAGAGTATGAAGAAGACACTGAAGGTGCAGAACCAAGACCTCCAGTAATTACTATTATGCGGCATGTTGCTCATGGTAAAACTTCCCTTCTTGACAGAATCCGCTCTACCAAAGTAGCAGCAGGTGAACATGGAGGTATTACGCAACATATCGGTGCATATACTATTGAAAAAGATGGTCAGCAAATTACTTTTATCGATACTCCAGGTCACGCCGCATTTACAGAAATGCGATCACGCGGTGCAGAGGTAACTGATATTGCTATTATCGTTGTTGCAGCCGATGATGGTGTTAAACCACAAACAAAAGAAGCTATTGAACATGCGCGTGCGGCAGATGTTCCTTTTATTGTAGCATTGACCAAAATAGACAAATCTGACGCCAATCCCGATCTTGCGAAAGCGGGACTTGCAGAACTGGGTGTTACACCTGTTGACTGGGGTGGTGAGTATGAATTTGTCAATGTCTCTGCCCATACCGGTGAAGGTATAGATGAACTACTGGAAGTGTTACTGCTGCAAGCTGAAATCCTTGAACTGAAAGCAGATAAAAATGCCAGGGCAAAAGCATTTGTTATTGAAAGTGCTCTTGAAAAAGGACGCGGACCAGTTGCAACTGTTATTGTCAGAAACGGTACACTTCATGTAGGAGATACTATCGTTTGTGGTACAGCACACGGTAAAGTCAGGGCACTACTGAATGAAGAAGGCAAAAACCTGAAAGAGGTTTATCCGGGTATGCCTGGTGTTGTCGTAGGATTGAGTGAAGTACCAAATGCAGGTGATACATTGATGGCAGTAGAAAGTGATAAAATCGCACGTGAATACGCACAAAAAAGAGCTGAATATATCAGACAAAAAGAGCTTTCAAAATCTACAAAAGTAACACTTGAAGAACTTGGTGCAAAAATTGCGGAAGGACAGATTAAAAACCTTCCTGTTATTTTAAAAGCAGATGTTGCAGGAAGTCTTGAAGCAATCAAAGGATCACTTGAAAAACTTAAAACCGACGAAGTAAAAGTAAATATTATCAGTGCTGGTGTCGGCGGTATCACAGAGAGTGACATCACACTTGCAGAGGCTAGTGAAAATGCCATCATTTTAGGTTTTAATGTACGACCTACAGGTAGTGTAAAAGAGAAAGCAAAAAAATCAGGCGTTACCGTCAAAACATACAATATTATCTATGATCTCATCGATGATGTAAAAGGCTTGCTCGGAGGTCTTCTCTCTCCTGTTATCAGAGAAGAGCAACTTGGACAGGCAGAAGTTAGAGAAGTATTCAAAGTGCCGAAACTTGGTCTTATCGCTGGTGCAATCGTTACAGACGGTGTCATCAACAGAGGCGCAAAAGTCCGTGTTATCCGCGACGGTGTTGTAATCTATGAAGGTGAAGTCTCTTCATTAAAACGTTTCAAAGATGATGTACGTGAAGTGGCAAAAGGCTATGAATGTGGTATCGGTGTTGAAGGCTACAATGACGTCAAACCAGGGGACTACCTTGAGAGTTTCAAACTTGTAGAAGAGAAAGCTACACTGGAGTAAGATATGCAAAAAAGTATCAAACTCCAGAGAGTGGAATCTGTTCTCAAGGAACTGGTTCCTGAAGCTATCAGCGGTCTATCAGATGAACGAATCAACAATATACCTGTCATAGATGTTGAATGCAGCCGCGGTAAATATGATGCGAACGTCTATCTCGACCCTTCATTTGTAGATGAAGAAGAGGAGAAATATATCCTTACACATCTAAAAAAAGCCAGCAGTTATATTGAAAACTACTGTAAACAGGCTGAGGGGTGGTATCGTTGTCCAAAATTCCACTTTAAATTTGACCACTCTTTACAAAAGCAGAATAAAATGGATGACCTCTTTAAACAAATTGAAAAAGAGTTGGGAAAATCAGATGGATAAAACTACCCTGCAAAATCTTCTCAAAGAGTGTGGTGTTTCACTTTACGACACAGAACTCGTCACTGAAAATGAGCACAAAATTTACCGTATTTATATTATCTCTGATGAGCCTGTTACATTGGATAAATGTACAGAAGTTACCAGAATTATATCACCTATACTGGATCTCGAACCACCTGTTTCCGGAGAATATTTTCTGGAAGTCAGTTCTCCAGGTATTGACAGACAACTAAAAACAATAGAACACTTTAAACACTCTACTGGAGACCTGGTCAAGTTAAAACTTGCAGACGGTACAAAACTTAAAGCGAAAATTCTCGGTGTTGACGGGGATAAAATCAAACTATACGATAAAAGCGATAAAGAGGAAAAAGAGATTCCTTTTTCAGAGATAATCAAGGCAAAAACCTACTTTGAATGGTAGTCAATCACGCTTTTTATATGCAACTCGCGCTGAATGAAGCGTGGAAATATCAGGCACTAACCTATCCAAATCCTCCTGTCGGCGCATTAATACTTGATAAAAATGGTCAGATTCTTGCGATAGAAGCACATCATGAAGCGGGAGAAGCACATGCAGAACTCAAAGCATGCGTAGCAGCGGTAAAAGCTCTGGGAAATATTGAAATAGAAAAAGTTTCCTCTCCACTCGCACAACATGATTATTTACTCAAACACTTTACAAACTACTTTCAGGGTGCAACAATCTACGTGACACTTGAACCTTGTATGCATTACGGAAAAACACCTCCCTGCTCTCTTCTTCTGCAAAAACTTGGTTTCAAAAAAGTCGTCATAGGTACTACTGATCCCAATACTGAAGCATCCGGTGCCATCACATTTTTACAAAACGCAGACATTTCTGTTATCACACCAGTATTAAAAGAGTCTTGTGATGCTCTCATCTATCCTTTCAGGAAGTGGCAGGAAAATCAAAACTTTATTTTTTTCAAACTCGCAAAATTTCAAAACGGCACTATCAGCGGCAAACATGTCAGTTCGATTGAATCAAGAACTTTGGTACACCAAATCCGTACCAAAATTGATTTATTGGTTATAGGAGGCGATACCGTCCGCATCGACAGACCTACTCTTGACACCAGATTGGTCTCTCAGAAAAATTCACCGGATATTTTAATATACAGCAGTGATTCCAAGATAGATCGTACTATTCCTCTTTTTCAAGTTCCAGACCGTAAAGTTTTTATTGAAAAATCATTTGAACGTTTGAAAGAATACCGTCATATTATGATAGAAGGAGGCGAAGGAATGTTTCATCATACACAATCTATTGTTGATTATTATCTTCTTTTTACATCAGAAAAATTTCGCAAAGGCAAAAAAATAGATCTCGATGCTAATTTAAAAAGTTTACATTGTTTCAAAAGTTCTTCTGATACAATAGGATGGTTCAAAAATTTGATGAAGGATAATCATTGAAATATATTTTAATAGTATTCGTTCTGATATTGAGTGGATGCAGTTATAAAACATCTGAACTCTTTGAAGATCTTTTTGCAGACAATCATGTTATAAAAGCAGAAGGACAATATAAAAGAACAGTTGAAAGAGATCCCGGTACACCAATTTTCACTACAAAAGAAAAAACAAAAAAAGCTTTAAATGACAATAAGCCTGTAAGTTACAGGGGGAAAATTGCTTCTGTTCATTTTGACCGGGATTTCAATTTATATGTCTACACTTTTATTGATCATATAACTAAAAAACCTGTTATTTTTTATTATGACAAAAATATTCAGCAGAAAAAGTATAACGGTGATTACAGAATAGTAGTCAATGGGAACTATCTCATCACATATAAACAGATCAATGACAATCGAAGTTATCAACAATCTACCACTGCAGACTTGGAAAATACAAAACCTGTTCCTGTCAAAAGAAGATATAAAAAGAGAAAAAGATCATCCATAAAAGTACCAATCGAAGAAAAAATCAACCCATTATGATCTGATTTACAAGAGTGTTAACTGTTTGTTTACTCTGGTATCTTATACTTCCAGAGTAAACAAATTCATTCAACACTCCTTTTGAATTGAAGTGTTTCATGATGCGGGTCTTGAAACATTT
>CAZYZD010000112.1:0-5201 GCA_964651755.1 uncultured Sulfurospirillum sp.
ACCCTGACAGCCTGGATTTGCTTGTCGAAAAACAGAAGGCTTATTTTAAACCGCTGGGGAGGGGATTGTTGTTGATAGTGAGTGCCTTTTTTCTTCTCTTGCTAGACAGTGAACTGCAAACCATTTCAGTCATACTCTTTGTCACAGGGGCGATCTATATCTTTTTTACACTTTAAAACTTGTACTTCAACACCGACGCCATCCCCTCTTTGTCCAACAGGCGCACCAAATTGGTCGTTCCTTTTTTCCCGCTTGCACTTCCCATCGTTACGACAAAGCGTTTATTGGGTCTGATGCGGTTTTCATCAAGCAGTTTTTTGACAAATCGGTAAAGGAGTTTACTGGGATTGTCACTCTCCTGCATAACAAAAAGCGGATGCACACCCCAGATGAGACTTAAGCGTCTGTGTGTTTTCAAAGAGTGTGATACAGCGTAGATATTGACCGAAGGGCGGTAACGTGAAAGCGCTTTGGCACTGTAGCCCGATGTAGTAAAAGCAACCAACGCCTCTTTTTTCAAACTTTCAGCCAAATCGACAGCGGCTTTGGCAATGGCATCTGAACTGTTTTCAGGGGTAAAATCTTTGAAATAGGGATACTCTCTTTCCACATCTTTGATCGTATCATGAAGTACCTGGACTGCTTCTACGGGATATTTTCCTACCGCAGTTTCATCGCTGAGCATTACGGCATCGGTACCGTCATAAACTGCATTGGCAATATCACTCACCTCTGCGCGGGTGGGGAAAGGGTGATCTTTCATTGAAGTAAGCATCTGTGTAGCAGTGATGGAGGGTTTATTTGCCCTGTTTGCCGCAGCGATAATCCGCTTTTGAATACGCGGCAGTTTTGTTACGCCAAACTCCGCCCCAAGATCCCCTCTGGCGACCATCACACCGTGGCTCTCTGCCATAATTGCATTCAAATTTTCCAGTGCCATTCCTGTCTCTATTTTGGCAATAATCGTCGGTTCGAAATCAAGTGTATGCATGATCTCTTTTGCTTTTTGGATATCCTCTCTTGTCTGCACAAAAGAGAGTGCGACAATATCAATTCCATGCTGCGCACCGAATGCCAGATCTGCTTCATCTTTGGCAGTGATTGCAGAGATCATGATTTTGGTTTTGGGAAAATTGACACCTTTGTGAGAACTCAATTCCCCATCTGTCAAAAGCTTCAGATAGAGACGGTCTGCCTTTTTATCTGTTACAACAGTACGAATCGTACCGTCGCTGAAATAAACCTCTTCTGAGATATTGACCATATCAATGATTGCAGGATAGGAGATATCAAGTACTTTCGGATTTGCAGGATCGGGAGATTTTGCCAGTACCACAATATCCCCTTTGTGTAGTTTCAACACACCTTCGACCTCCCCGATACGCACTTTAGGACCGGAGATATCCTGTAAAATCGCCACCTCTTTTTCCATCTCTTCAGATGCCTGCCGGATTTTACGAATGTTTTCCGCATGTGTTTCATGATCACCATGGGAAAAGTTGAGACGAAAGACGTTCACACCTGTTTTGATCAATCTTTTTATCATTTGCAATTCAGAAGTTGCCGGTCCAATTGTCACCACTATTTTTGCTCTTCGCATTTTTACTCCTTATACTAAAAGACGCAAAACGGCTTCCACATCTTCATGGGTAAAGTAGACTA
The DNA here is from genome assembly GCA_964651755.1 of uncultured Sulfurospirillum sp. Classification (GTDB taxonomy): domain Bacteria; phylum Campylobacterota; class Campylobacteria; order Campylobacterales; family QNZT01; genus QNZT01. The sequence goes on from CAZYZD010000112.1 coordinate 1,663, forward strand.
CCCTGCTCTCCCGCAGAATCATTTCGATGATTTCTCTTGCTTCATGAAGAGAAGGTGAAGGTAGAAAGCGTACAATCTCTTCTGCTGTTTCCAGCACATCATGCGGTGATGCAGCAGGATAGTGTCCATCTACACTGATCCGAGGTACCTGAAATTTTGTTGCAGGCATCAGTAAATAGTTCATAATCATAAACTTTTCAATCGCAAACCCGCTTTGTAAAGAGGTATAGACAATATCTCCTCCGTTATAGGCAACAACCATATCGTCACTTGCCTCCAGCCCACCACCGCTTATATCGACACAGTTGCTTTCATGAATACGTGTTGCTCCTGCTCTGACAGCTTCGTTAGAGAGGGCACGTTTGGCAGCCTGAAGACTCTGAGAAGTAAGCGCACCATACTCATCCACCGAAACGCCATCAATGGCAACAAACCGATTTTCCTCACCTCTGCCGCGATCCAGAATCGCAATATCTTTTAAGACAATAAACTTCGCCATAAAATCTCCTTATTCAGGATATTTTATCCAAGCAGAGGTTTATTTAAATAGCTATTTTTAGATTAGATATTTAATCTTATTTCTACACTTTCACAAGCAATGTTTTGGAAATACTCTCTTCTTCATTAAGTAAAAGTTTTATAAAAAGGTCAAAATCAATCGGCTCACTGAAAAAATATCCCTGATACATCTGGCAACCTCTCTCTTTCAAAAAGTCAAGATGTTCCACTTTTTCAACACCTTCGGCTATAACGCCCAGTTTAAGATTTTTAGACATTTGGATAATCGTTTCTGTCAAAATGGCATCGTCCATATCGATATCCATATCCTGAACAAATGATTTATCTATCTTTAAAATATCAATCGGAAATTTCTTTAAATATGCCAGAGATGAAAAACCGGTTCCAAAATCATCTATTGAAAACGTCAATCCTGTTTTTTTCAATATATTGATTTTTTCAATTGCTTCTTCTATATAATCGATCAATGCACCTTCTGTAAGTTCAAACTCCAGAAAAGAAGCATCGATTCCACTCTCTTCAATAATTGTACAGACTCTATCAACAAAATTTTCCTGGCGAAACTGAACAGCACTGATATTGACAGATATTTTCTGAAAAGTATCGGGCAGATCGTCACAAGACTGTAACATTTTGATTTTATTGCAAGCTTCCTGTAAAACCCATTCTCCTATCTCCACAATCTGCCCGGTATTTTCTGCCACGGGAATAAACCTGTCCGGCAACATCATTCCAAGTGTACCACTCTGCCAGCGGATCAACGCTTCCGCACCGACAATAAGTCCACTTGTAATATCGATCTGAGGCTGATACAAAAGAGTAAACTCCTCTTGCTGAATGGCTTTACGCAGATGGGTTTCTATCACAAAACCATCTTTGATACTCTCATCCATATCTATACTGTAAAATTTTACACAGTTACTTTTCTCTTTTTTTGCATTGTACATCGCAGAATCTGCAAGCTTTAAAATAGTATCCGGTCTGGTTGCATCTGTCGGGAAAACAGCGGCACCGATACTGGTGGAGACATAAAGTTCTTCATTGTCAAACAAAATGGGTTCTTCAATTCTGGCATAGAGTTTTTCAGAGAGTTTTTTGACATCTTCATATTCATTTTGAGAATCCACTTCCGGCAGTACGGCAACAAATTCATCTCCTCCCAGCCGTGATACCCAGCCATTATTGCCGATGCATTCTTGCAATCTACGGGCTGTCACTTTTAAAACTTCATCTCCTACATGATGTCCCAGTTTGTCATTGATCTGCTTGAATCGGTTTAAATCAAGAAAGAGTAAAACACCCTTTTTATGGTTTTTGATTGCATTTTCAATATCTTCATTTAATCTTCTCTCCATCTCAGTACGGTTGGGAAGAGAAGTCAAAGCATCATGAAAAGCCAGAAACTTGATTTGTTGTTCAGAAATTTTACGCTTGGTAATATCCACCATATATCCATGAAGAATATCATGATGCTCTTTGCCCCGTTCCAGAGACATAAAGTAGTGAAAAAACTTTTTCTCTTTTTTCTTTGTAAAGAGAGAAAATTCCCCTTCAAAAGAGATCTTTTTCTCTGTTTTTGCCTCTTTGATCTTTCTGAAAAAATCTTTTTTATCTTCAGGGGCAATCAATTCAAGAAAACTGACTCTTCTGCTAAGTAACTCTTCTGCACTATATCCCAGAAATGAAGAGATATTTGAACTGACAAATTTAACCTCAAAACGCTTCTTTATGGCTATCTTCCAGTGTACGACAGGTCCATTGTTGACCAAAACTGTTTTGGTAGTTTTGTGGGTTTTTTTACTCATCTCTTCTAGTTCACTTGACGCAACTGTAATCAAATGGGAAAGTGCAGACATCGTTGCAGCATTTTTATCTTCTATATGTTTTGTAGAAAAATTTTGAACTCTTTTTTTGTGAGGATTCTCTGTCAGTGCCAAAATAGTCATTGACTGGTTCAACAAGTTTGTATTTTTATCGGTATGAAAAAACTCACCATATGTAAAAAAACCGCTTACATTTGCAATACCTGCCAGAGGTGCCAGTTCCTGTGTAGTCAATGCCTGCGAAAACCTTCTTCTTGCCATACAGGAATAGACAAAAATAGTTTCAATATATTCATTTGACAAAGCATCACTGACTCTTTTGGTATCCTCCTGCTCCATCTCTATATTGGCAAAACCAAACTGATAATAGGCACCTGTCTGCATGTTCCCTGCAAAGCTGAGTGAATCATCTTCATGGCGCATCAAAACTGCTCTAGTAACATTTACCCCTTTATCTTTGGTAATCAAAGGAAACTCAACACCTGTTTTTGGAAGCTCACTGGCTACATTGTCACCCAGATAGTGTTTATAGACTTCTACCGGGTTTTTATTGTCTATACTATATACCCTGTTACCCTCTGCATAAGTTACTTTCAGCATTTTTCCTATCGGTTGCCAGTTCAATTTATAATCCGTATGCAGGTGAAGCTTTTTACTCTCAATCACCACTGCAACTACCGCATCATCATACACACCCTGACTGTCCAGCAGATATGTTTTCTCAAAAGCAGCATTATCTGCAGCCAACCCACCCGAAACTACCAGTGATTTGCTGACAGAAGCAATACCGTTTAACAACTCTTCCCCGTTGGTATTTAATCCATCACTAAAAGCAATCATCACTTTAGCATTTTTAGAAACAAGCTTTTTAGCAACTTTTCTTCCTGCCTGAAAACTCCCCTTTTTGCTGATCTTTTTAACCCTGTATGCACGAAGTTTACTCTTTTTAAAAGTAGTTACGGAAACGACAACTTTACCTGTACTTATCTCTGTACCCATCATCTCACCGTCAGTCGTAGCACCGATGATAACAGCTTTCGGAAAAAAATGTTTTATATTTTGAATCACTTCCTCAAGATAGGAAATATCACATATTCCGCTGAAAACCTGTACCAGTACGGATTTTGCACTATTAATTTTATCTACAGGCAGTTTTGCGAGAGCATGTTGGGAGTAGTAAAGATTATATGTTTTCAA
>CAZYZD010000113.1:0-5196 GCA_964651755.1 uncultured Sulfurospirillum sp.
GTAACTCATCTGACCCCATGGAAGCATATAACCGGAAAAAGCTTCCGCAGAAAAAGTAACAAACAAAAGCATACCGGAAATCCAGATAAGTTCTCGTCCTTTTTTATATGAACCATAGTAGATACCCGTAAACATATGAATATAGATAATCAAAAAGACTACCGATGCAGCAACACCATGAATATGTCTCCATAGCCAGCCATATCCAACTTCACTCATAATTGTATAGTTTACAGAATCAAATGCAAGCTTTACATCCGGCTTATAATACATTAACAGGAAAATACCTGAAATCAAAAGAATTCCAAATGTAGTCGCGAGAATCATACCCATCGCCCACAGGAAGTTAATATTTTTTGGAATCCAGTACTCAGTTGCCAAAACACGTCTTAGTGTATCGATTGCAAGACGCTGATTCAGCCAGTCATGCAAGTTTTTTGCTTTTTCAAAATGTGCCATCACGCCTCCTTTATGCAATCAAGTTTTTAGATTTAAGCTCTTTATACTCAGGTCCTTCTTCCCCAAGTACAAGCTTCGTTCCATCCACTTTAAACGGTGGAATTACCAGTGGACTTGGAGGTGGCGCTTTTAAGACCTCTCCACTTGCATCAAACTGACCACCATGACATGCACAAATAAACTTATGCTCATCAGGATAGTAGGCTGGAATACAACCTAGGTGAGTACAAAGACCAATAGAAACATGATATCTGTCCTCACCTACAACCACATCTCTTTCGTTCGGTTTCATATCTTTTGTTTTTTTCAAAATAAAGATAGGCTTACCTCTCCATTTCTCAACTGTAAGCTGATTTGGTTGCATTTGAGTTAAATCAACTGTTGTAAAACCTGCTGCTTTAACGCTTGGAAGGGGATCCCAAGTCCGTTTTGCAGCACCCAATGCAGCAATACCGCCAAGGGCAGTAAAGCCACCCAGCGCCATACCAAGAAAGTCTCTTCTTTCTTTTTCGACTGCCATGCGCACTCCTTTTTTAAAATTTAACCACCTATTATATCTATATAGACGTTAAATTTTATTGATTTTGCGCAAGAAAAAAACCCAATTCTTAAGAAAATATTTTAAATATAATACCAATTAGCTATTTTTTCTTCTGGTCAATCCGAATGTAAATATGTAAAATATCAATTGCAGCCGGCGTAATACCGCTAATCTCACTAGCTGCGAAAAGAGTTGGAGGATTGAAAGTTTGAAGTTTTTCAATAATCTCATTACTCAACCCCGCTACTTTTGTAAAATCAAAATTTTGAGGAATTTTAATATTGATCATATTTTTCATCCGGTCAATCTGCACCTGCTGCTTCTGAATATAAGAAGCATATTTGGATTCGATCATGATCTGTTCTTTAGTATCTGCAGGAAGATGCTGATATTGAGGCAATAATTTGTCAAATTTGTCAATAGTAAAGGTTGTACGCCCTATTACTCTTTTTAATTCTACTTTATCTGTAACAGGAGGTTCATCTATCTCAGCAAGGATTTTTGTATTTTCTTTCGACGGGGTAATATAATGTGTCTCTAAATATGTAAGAACTTCTTTAATATCTCTCTCTTTTTGAGCTACCCTTGCATAAAAGTCTTCCGGAATCAAACCTAGTTCATATCCATATCCGGACAGGCGTAAGTCTGCATTATCTTCACGTAAAAGCAAACGATATTCCGCACGGCTGGTAAACATTCTATAAGGCTCTTTCGTACCTTTTGTCACAAGATCATCGATCAATACACCAATATACGCTTCATCTCTTCGAAGCACCAACGGCTCTTTACCCTCCAGTGAAAGGGAAGCATTGATACCTGCCATCAACCCTTGTGCTGCTGCTTCTTCATATCCGGTAGTACCATTTACCTGTCCGGCACAGTAAAGACCTTCTACTTTTTTGGTTTCAAGTGAGTGTCGAAGCTCGGTAGGATTGACATAATCATATTCGATTGCATATCCAAAACGTACAATTTTTGCATTCTCTAAACCTTTGATAGAGTGCACCATCTCCAGTTGAATATCCGGCGGTAAAGATGTGGATAAACCGTTAATATAATACTCCGTTGCCTCTTTAGTCTGTGGTTCTACAAAAAGATGGTGTCGTTCTTTGTCGGCAAAACGATTTACTTTATCCTCGATACTAGGACAATACCTTGGTCCCACTCCTTCAATCTGACCGGTAAAAAGCGGAGCACGGTAAAAGTTATCTGCAATAATAGAATGTGTAGCAATATTTGTATAGGTAATAAAGCAAGGTAATTGATCTTTTCCAAAATCCTCTGTTTTTGGAGTCTGGAAGCTAAAAGGTACAGGATTATCATCTCCCGGCTGCGGTTCCATTACCGAAAAATCGATACTGCTTGCATCAATTCTTGGACAGGTACCTGTTTTGAGTCTGCCGACATCCAGACCAAAAGACTTCAGACAATCACTCAGTTTATTAGAAGGAAACTCCCCTACCCTGCCCGCTTCTTTCTGATATTCACCAATATGAATCAATCCACGTAAAAATGTTCCGGCAGTCACAATCACTTTTTTTGTTTCATATGTTAATCCAAGATCGGTTTTGACACCTGTAACTTTTCCATCTTCAGTCAAAATCTCTTCTGCAATCTCCTGCTTGACTGTCAGGTTTTCCGTATTGAGACAAACATCTCTCATATAGACAGGATAACGATCCATATCGATCTGTGCACGGCTTCCGCGAACTGCTGGTCCTTTGGAAGCATTGAGTATACGAAACTGAAGCCCGACAGCATCTGTACATTTTGCCATCTCACCACCAAGAGCATCAATCTCCTTGACCAGATGTCCTTTCGCCAGCCCACCGATAGCAGGATTACAACTCGTCGCACCTATACGCTCTGCCAGTATCGTAATCAAAAGTGTCTTTTTTCCCATCCTCGCAGCTGCCAACGAAGCTTCAATCCCCGCATGACCGCCACCAATAACAATTACATCATATTGCATTTTATTTTACCTGTTTATCTCTCTATTTTTCCGCGATTATAGCAAAGTTTGGTATAATCATTTCATGTTTACAGGATTAATCAGAGAAATGGCAACTGTTACAGATTTGCGTAACAACTTTTTAACACTCAAAAGTAGCTACAAACCCAATATCGGCGACTCCATCGCTATTAACGGGGCATGCCTGACAGTTGTCAAAAAATCAGACACAACGTTTACCGTAGAACTTTCACCAGAAACACAAAGCCTCATCGCTATTGAAAATTTAAAAGGCAAAGTTCATATGGAACCTGCCATGCAGCTGAGTGATCGGCTTGAAGGGCACATCGTACAGGGGCACATCGATACAGTCGGAGAAATCACAAAGATCCATCAGCTTTCCAACGCCACGGATTTTTATATCAAACTTCCAGCCAAATATATCAAGTACATTATCCCTAAAGGCAGTATTGCCATAGATGGTATCAGTTTAACGGTTAATGAAGTTTTTACAGACTCTTTCCGTCTGACAATCATCCCCCACACACTGCAAAACACTCTTTTTAAATCCTATAAAAAAGGTACAAAAGTCAATATCGAAACCGATATGTTTGCACGTTACCTCTACCATATGTTTTCCGGGAAAAAAGAGATCACCTGGGATACCATCGACGGGATTCTGGCAAGTTACTGATGCAGTTTCAACTTTTTGAGCCTTACAGACATAAGCTGTTTTGTGAAATCAGCAATCGTCACGGAGGTGTAAGCCCCAAACCTTATGATACCCTCAATGTAGCACTTCATGTAGGTGACAATCCTATCAACGTGCTTAAAAACAGAACTATTCTCGCAGATGAATATGACTTTCTCATTGAAAATCTCATATATATGGATCAAACCCACTCCGATAATATACAAATCATCGAACATACAGGATTTAATAAAATAGAAAACTGTGATGCCATCATCACCAATCAGTCAAATATACCTCTCATGGTCATGGTTGCGGACTGTATTCCTGTCATGCTGTATGATCCCCAAAAGAGTGTCATCGCAGCCGTACATGCGGGAAGAAACGGTACTTTTAAATCTATCGTAACCAAAACCATTCAAAAGATGAAAGAAAATTTCGGTACTCAGAAAGAAACAATAAAAGTGGCAATGGGTCCGGGCATACACTCCTGCTGCTATGAAGTTTCAGATGATTTAGCCGATATCACACAAAAGAGTTTTGGTGAAAAATATATTCAAAAACGTGAAGGAAAAAATTACTTGGATCTACAAGCTTTAAATCTCGACCAGTTGCTACAATATGGTATACCAGAAAAAAATATCGAAATCTCTCCGGTATGTACCTGTTGTGATGAAAACTACTTCTCATACAGAAGAGAGGGTGTTACCGGTCGTTTTTGCGGAATTATAAAGTTAAAATAATGGATAAAAAAGCAGTAGCACTCAAATATGACCAGGATGGAGCATCAGCACCAAAAGTCATTGCAAAAGGCAAAGGTACGATTGCAGAAAAGATTTTGGAAAAAGCAAATGAATTTGAAGTACCTGTCTTTCAAAACAAAGCACTGGCAGAAAGCCTGCTCTCACTTGATGTCAACGAACAGATACCACCCAATCTCTACAAAGCTGTTGCCGAAGTTTTTGTCTGGCTTATGAAGAGTGAGCAAAAAGCACAAATCAGTAAATAAAACTATTTTTTAGTTGTTACCTGTTTTAACAAAACAGGATCTGCCCTATCAATAAAATACCCCTGTGCATAATCAATACCCATACTTTTCACTTTATCAAAAATCACCTGGGAAGAGACAAACTCCGCCACGGTTTTCATATTTAACTCTTTTGCCATTGAAATAATTGTGCGTGTCATGATTTCACTATCTTTATTGCGTGTAATATCTTTGATTAATGAACCATCAATCTTAATATAGTCCGCATCAAGGGAAAGAAGTTGCCCGAAATTGGAAAAACCACTTCCAAAATCATCAATTGCAATTTGACATCCGTAACTTTTCACTTTCTTAATGAAATTTTTCACTTTAATTTCATTGGTAATCGATTCACTTTCAACAATCTCAAATGTTATATAGTTACCAAATTTGTGCCTTTTAAGACTACGAAGTATAAATTGAGAAACTCTTGGTTCAAGTATATCTTCGAGACCTATATTAATCGTAATCGGATACTGTACTTTTTCAAGCTGTTCAAAACACTTTTTAATCATCATTCTGGAAAG
>CAZYZD010000114.1:0-4931 GCA_964651755.1 uncultured Sulfurospirillum sp.
CTGCACCATTTACCATACAACCGATCTCACCATCAAGTGCGATATAGCTCAAGCCGTATTTCGCAGCTTCTCTCTCATCAGGATCTTCCTCGGTAATATCTCTCATCGCTTCGATTTCAGGATGTCTGTAGAGTGCAGAATCATCAAATCCCATTTTACCGTCAAGTGCCAGGAATTCACCTGTACCTGTTTTAATCAAAGGATTGATCTCGATCATCTCTGCATCGTTATCCATATAGACTTTATAAAGTTTTGAAGCAAAGTCGATAAACTTTCTCTGCTCCCCTTTATCCAGAATACCTAAACCGAAAACCAGTTCACGACCGTGAAATCCCTGGAAACCGATAGCCGGATCAACAGCAACTTTGACAATCTTTTCAGGTGTCTCTTCCGCTACCTTCTCAATCTCCATACCACCTTCGGTAGAAGCCATAATCACAGGCATCTCTTTGGCACGGTCAAGTACCACACCGAGATAGAGTTCATCTTTGATATCTGCACCCTCTTCGATATAAACTTTCTGAACCAGTTTACCCTCAGGACCTGTCTGGTGTGTGACCAAAGTCATTCCCAGAATTTCATCAGCATATTTCCGTACTTCGTCAATCGACTTAGCAAGTTTTACACCTCCGCCAAGCCCACGCCCGCCTGCGTGGATCTGTGCTTTGACTACCCAGATGTTTCCACCAAGCTCCTGTGCAGCTTCGACAGCTTCATCAATCGTATTGGCGACTATACCCCGCGGGGTAGGCACACCGTACTTGGCAAAAATCTGTTTTGCCTGATACTCATGTATATTCATATACTCTCCTTCCTAAGTTTGATTTTTATTATGCTTTTGGTGCAATCATCTCTTCTGGTCTGACATATTTGTCAAACTCTTCTTCAGTAAGCAATCCAAGTCTTACAGCCTCTTCTTTCAGGGTTGTGCCTCTCTCATGCGCAGTTTTTGCAATCTTAGCCGCATTTTCATAGCCTATATACGGATTAAGTGCAGTTACCAGCATCAAAGAGTTATGCAAAAATTCATCGATTTTCTCTCTGTTTGGTTCAATACCCACTGCTGCATTATCGTTAAACGATACAATAGAGTCTGCCAGAAGTCTGACGGACTGTAAAAAGTTATAAGCAATTACCGGCTTGAAAACATTGAGTTCAAAGTTACCCTGACTCGCTGCAATACCGATTGTCGTATCATTTCCCATTACCTGACAGGCAACCATAGTTACCGCTTCAGACTGTGTCGGATTTACTTTACCGGGCATAATGGAACTTCCAGGTTCATTCGCAGGAATCGATATCTCACCGATACCGCATCTAGGACCTGAAGCCAGCCATCTGACATCATTGGCAATCTTCATCATATCTGCTGCCAGCGCTTTCAGTGCACCGTGTGCAAATACCAGCGCATCATGAGAAGTAAGTGCATGAAATTTATTAGGTGCCGTGATAAAATCATGACCGGTAAGTTCACTCAGTTTTTTCGCTACACGCTCTCCCAGTTCGGGGTGTGCGTTAAGACCTGTCCCGACTGCTGTACCGCCAAGAGCCAGTTCTCTAACTGCTTCGAGTGAATCAACAATCATCTTATGCGATTTTTTCAGCATTTCAACCCAGCCGCTGATCTCCTGTCCCAGTGTAAGCGGTGTCGCATCCTGTAAGTGTGTACGACCGATTTTGACAATATCTTTGAAAGCTTCGGCTTTCTCTTCGAGTGTTTTTTGAAGTTTTTCAATAGCAGGTAAAAGATTCTCTTCCACAGCGATAATTGCTGCTACATGAAGTGCGGTAGGATAGGTATCGTTGGAGCTTTGGGATTTGTTGACATCATCATTTGGATGTACCAGTTTCTCTTTTCTGAAATCTCCGCCCAAAATCTCTGTTGCACGGTTGGCAAGCACTTCGTTATTGTTCATATTGGATTGTGTACCCGAACCTGTCTGCCAGACAACCAGAGGGTAGTTCCCATCCAGTTTTCCTGCAAGCATATCATCTGCCGCCTGTGCAATCGCATCGGCAATTTTCGGATCAAGTTTTCCCAAATCTTTGTTAACAAGAGCCACTGCTTTTTTCAGATAGGAAAATGCTCTTGTAATCTCATACGGCATCTTCTCTTCACCGATTTTGAAGTTTTGGATACTTCTTTGTGTCTGTGCACCCCAGTAAGCATCCTTTGGAACTTCAATCTCTCCCATTGTATCTTTTTCGATTCTCATTTCCATTACTTTTGGTCTCCAAAAAAATTATTTCTGTTAAGTGTATCGATCAATGCCTGTACCGAATCAATACTTCTTTTAAATTGTGCCTGCTGTTTCTCATTTAAAGAAACTTCGATGATTTTCTCGACACCGTTTGCACCCAGCGCTACAGGAACACCGGAAACAACATTGCTGTAACCATATTCACCGTCAAGCATCACGGCACACGGGAAAATCTGTTTGGTATCTTTCAGAATCGCTTCTACCATAATAGCCGTCGATTTTGCAGGAGCATAGTATGCTGATCCCGTTTTAAGATAACTGACAATCTCTGCACCACCGTGTCTTGTCTTTTCAACAATCTCTTCAATCTCTTCATCTGTCATCAAATCAGTCAAAGGCACACCGGCAATGGTTGAAAATCTTGGAAGAGGTACCATATCGTCTCCGTGACCACCCATCACAGAAGCTCTGATCTGACCCGCACCGTATCCCACTTTTTCATAGATAAAGTGTGCCATACGCGCACTGTCCAGAACACCTGCCATACCTACTACTCTGTTTCTTTCCCAGCCTGTCTCACGGATCGCTGTATATACCATGGCATCAAGTGGATTGGAAACAGGCACTAAAATAGCATTTGGAGAGTATTTTTTGATATCCAGAACTACCTCTTTCATGATCTTGGCATTGACCATCAAAAGATCATCCCGGCTCATACCCGGCAGTCGCGGGCTTCCCGCTGTAATAACAATTACATCACAGTCAGTGAATTGACTCATATCTTCCGCTACGGATACAACAGTATGCTGTCTGGCGGCATTGGCTGCCTGACTCATATCCAAAGCCATTCCCTTGGCTCTGTCAATTTTATTATCTCTAAGGATAATTTCGTGGCTTACACCTTTCATAGCAAGAGAATAGGCAACTGTCGCACCCACATTCCCTGCGCCTACTATACCGATTCTTGTACCCTTCATATCACTCCTTTGGTTTTATAGTTGCAAAAACCTATAACTAAATGATCATCAAAATCAAACAATTATAGATTTTTATCAGGTGAGGGAGATCACTCTCCCTCTTTCTCTTCTATATTATAATATTAGATAGAATCGATAATTTTATTGAACGTTGCAGATGGTCTCATCGCAAGTTCTGCTTTTTTATCATCAGGATGATAGTAACCACCTATATCTTTTGGACTTCCTTCTGCTGCCAAAAGCTCAGAAAGGATTTTCTCTTCATTTTTAACAAGTTCTTCTGCAATAGGTGCAAATTTCTCTGCCAATTCAGGTACAGCAGTCTGTGTACTTAACGCTTCTGCCCAGTAGCGTGCAACATAATAATGAGATGCTTTATTATCTGGTTCACCACATTTTCTGCTTGGCGCTTTGTCATTGTCAAGATATCCCTGGTTTGCTTTATCCAATGCTTCAGTCAGGGCACCGATTTTACTATCTTCAGATTTATTGTACTCCATTCTCAAAGACTCTGCCAGTGCAAGGAACTCACCAAGGCTGTCCCATCTGAGGTGACCCTCTTTAAGGAACTGATCCACATGCTTAGGTGCTGATCCACCCGCACCTGTTTCAAACAGTCCGCCGCCTGCAAGCAGTGGAACGATAGAAAGCATTTTTGCAGAAGTACCAAGCTCTAAAATAGGATACATATCTGTCAAGTGATCTCTGAGTACATTACCGGTTACAGAAATTGTATCTTTCCCCGCTCTTACTCTCTCATTTGTAAATCTTGTCGCAGCAGCGATATCCATGATTTTGATATCAAGACCCGTAGTATCATGATCTTTAAGATATTCGTTTACTTTTTTAATCATATTTGCATCATGCGCTCTGTTTTCATCCAGCCAGAAGATAGCAGGGCTACCAGTAAGTCTTGCTCTCTCTACCGCTAGTCTTACCCAGTCTCTGATCGGTATATCTTTTGCGCGGCTCATTCTCCAGATATCACCCGCTTCTACTTCATGTTCCATCATAACGTTACCGTTTTGATCAACTACTTTCACCGTACCTGCTTCAGGGATTTCAAATGTAGTTGGATGAGAACCGTACTCTTCCGCTTTTTGAGCCATCAAACCGACATTGGAAACATTACCCATTGTTGTAACATCAAACTGTCCGTTTTTCACACAGTCTGCTACCATCTCTTCATGAAACATTGCATAAGTACTGTCAGGAATAACCGCTACACACTCGCCTGCATCACCGTTTCTGTCCCACTGTTTACCACCTTCACGCACTACAACAGGCATAGAAGCATCGATAATGATGTCATTCGGCGCATTGAAGTTTGTTTTACCGTTGTCAGAATCAACCATAGCAATTTTTGGAGAATCACTCTCAACCACTGCCTGAAATGCCGCTTTAATCTCAGCCTCTTTTTCATGACCGGCAATCTTCTTCTCAAGATCCGCCATACCAAGATTTGGATTGACACCAAGCTCTTTGAAAAGGTCTGCATACTTCTCAAATACATCTTTGAAAAATACTTCAAAAGCGTGACCGAACATAATAGGATCGGAGATTTTCATCATTGTCGCTTTGAGGTGAATCGACCAGATAACACCTTTCTCTTTTGCCTCTTCGATTGTTCTGGCAATAAACTCTCTGAGCGCTTTTGCAGACATAAATGTCGCATCCAGAACCTCTTTGTCAAGTGCGTCGATCTCTTTGAGGATTTTACCGTTTAATTCGATTCTTACTTTCTGATCACCAT
>CAZYZD010000115.1:0-4846 GCA_964651755.1 uncultured Sulfurospirillum sp.
CTCCGTTTTTTACAATCCCGGTGCTTTCCACATAGAAGTTGTTACTCCCTCATCTACCAGTTTTAACTGTGCCTCGTAGGCTTTTTCCCATTTGTGACGAATTGTTTTGTACTGTTGATGATGTTGTATATCTGGACTGTATCTTTTTTCCCATACAACGAGTTGATTGGCGGCATCTTCAAAATCTTTATAAATTCCGGCGCCGATTCCTGCACTCATCGCTGCACCCAGTGCCGTGGCTTCAGTCACTTTTGGGATTTTGAGTGTGCATCCGGTCACATCGCTGAGTATCTGACACCAGAGATCGCCTTTGCTTGCTCCGCCTGCAAAAACAAGGGTATCGATTTTCATATCTGTAAAAGCTTCAATCTTTTCCAGATTGATTTTGGAGACAATACAGGCATTCTCTTCCAGACTTCGGAACATACTTGCTTTGTTGCAGATGTCTGGATCGATGGAAAGGTTGAGAAAAGAGGGTGCAGCGTGGTACCATTTTCCATATTTCATACTATCGCTGAAAATGGGGAGGATATCGTGTGAACCGACAGGTACCTTTTTGGCTTTTTCTTCCAATACAGCATATGTATCGATGCCTCTTTTTCGGGCTTCTCCTTTTTCCAATTCGCAAAAAGCATCCCTAAACCATCTCATAACAAGTCCGCTGAAAAAGGTGATACCCTCTGCCTGTGAAAGTCCGGGAATGACATGCGGATTGACACGGATACTCATCTCTTCGGGTGGAGTGATACTGTTTTTGATATTGACGATCTGCTGCCAGAATGAACCGCCGAGGATTGCGGCTTCTGCTTCTTTGACGACACCCAGCCCGGCTGATCCCAGCTGGACATCACCACCGCCCATGACCACTTTGGTAGTGGTGGAGAGTCCTGTCTCTTTTGCTGCTGTTGCACTAACGTTGGAGATCACTTCACCGCATTCGTAACATGGTGGAAAGATATCCTCTTTGAGTCCTATCTCTTTAGCCATCGTTGTGTCCCAGTTCCGGTTTTTGAGTGAGAAAATCCCTGTTGTGCCTGCGTTGCTTGGATCGACGGCGATAACACCGCCCAGTTTTGCAAGTACCCAGTCTCCTATCATCGAAATGGATGCAACCTTATCGTAGATTTCGGGGTGATTGTTTTTCAGCCACAGAAGGCGGGGAAGGGCGCCGAGTGCAAAAGTTTGTCCGGATTTTTTGTAAAAATCTTCTTCAATTCCGGGAAAATTTGTTTTAAGATATGCTACCTCTTTGGCAGCTCTTGCATCGACATTGGCAACTGCCCAGAGCTCTTTTCCGTTTTTGTCATAAAGTACGATACCTTCGCGCATACTGGTTGCACTGAGAGCAAGGATATTTTCGGTATTGATTTTTGCTTTGGCAACAACTTCACGGATGCATATTTTAACCAGTTCCCAGTTTGTTTCAAAATCAAATGACATACTGTTTGGAACACCCGGTTCTTCCAGATGTATCCACTCTCTCTGTGCGATGGAGATTTGATTTCCTTTGGTATCAAATATCACCGCCCGTACACTTCCTGTTCCTGCATCGATAGCTAAAAGATAGTTCATGTAAATCCTTATTTTTTCAGTTTTGCCTGCTCCAGTTCCCAGTATTCCATCTCAAAACTTTCATGAAGAGAGATACTTTTAAATCCACCTAGTTTGTCCGCCCGCAATACCGCTTTTATGGTATGGGTGATAATATCATTGATGATAGAGGCTTCTTTTTCATTCTTCCCAAAACTTACTGTGCCAAATCCTTTGATTACAGTGTAGTTTGGGGCAGGATTGAGCATGATTTCCTCTGTAGCAAACTGCTTGAAATACGCAATATAGTCGTTCTGATATGCTTCAATAGCTTCTTTGATCGCTTCATCTTCCAGATAGAGTGGTGTGCGTTTGGTACGTATGATATGTTCAGGTGTTAAAACGCCTCTGCTGACTGCCTCTTTGCCAAGCGAAGCGTAATACCGTGCCAGAGGGGTGTCGTTGTATACCATTGTCACAGGGTAGCCTTTGGCGTCGGAGATGAGCTTTTGAAGTTTTTCCATATTAAAATCAAATGGTCTGCTTTTTATTTCGGGAATATCCAAAGGTGCATTTTTTTCCAGAAATATTTCCGCTCTTTCCACCGCTTTTATCATTTTGTCATACGATTTTTTTGCATCGTTGTCAAAGGTAAAAATACCATGATGATGGAGGATGATCCCATTACATTCTCCCCAGTCGATATCTTTACTCATCTCATAAATCTTTTTTGCGAGGATAAATCCCGGCATGACGTAGGGTACTATCATAAAATCTGGAAAAAGTTCTTTTATGTGTTTTTCCCCGTTTTGGGAGTTCGAGACAGTGACAACTGCATCTGCATGGGTATGATCGACAAATTTAAAAGGGATAATTGCATGAAGAATCGCTTCGACAGATGGATTGGGTGCTGTTTTGTCGATCATCGCCTCTTTTTGCAGGCGTACCATTTCATGATCGCTGAGATGATCTCTCTTTGCCATCTCCTGAAGAGCATGAAGTTTTACCGGTGCGAATCCCTCTCTTTCTATCGTGGAAAGATCCCAGCCGCTTCCTTTGACAAAGAGGATCTTTTCTTTCCCGACGGTAGACTTGAGTGAAGTATTGCCTCCGCCGTGCAGGACGAGGGTATCGTCTCTGCCCAAAAGGTTGGAAGTGTATACCCTCAGATCGAGATCATCATGACATGCGTCTGCTTCCTGTTTGTTCCAGAGATTTTTCATCCGAGTACTTCTAGTTCGTCAGTATATTTCTTTTCACAGTAGGGTTCGTAGCTCGATTTATAAATTTTGTAATGCGGGGAATTTTTATGTCCTTCCAGTGCTGCTTCATCTCTCCATGTTTCGACTGCCATGAATTTTCGGGGGTTTTTCTCATACTGAAAAATCTCGTAAAAAATACAGCCATCTTCCGCTTTGGATGGTTTAACCATGGCTGAAAGCAGTTCTTTCATCTTCTCTTCAGCACCTTCTTTGGCGATAAATGTAACACGTTTGGTGATTGTCATAAGACTCCTTTGTAAAATAGTTTTTAAATTTTAGGGATATTCCTCTGAATCTTACATCAAAAGGGAAGGTACAGCGATAATATTGGCTAAAATTATCTTCTATACAGTAAAACCGGCGAAGATAATCGCCAAAGTTGTATAATATGAAAAAAAGGAGCTATTATGAGTCAAGAACATGTCTATCCGAGTTTTCCCCCTGAGTGTAAATCACTGCTTTGCAAATATCTTAGTCAGGAGATATATGAAGCACTGAAAGATAAAAAAACAGCCTATGGTTTTACCCTTGATGATGCGATTCGTTCCGGTGTGGAAAATATAGATAGTGGAATCGGTGTATATGCAGGAGACAAAGAGTCCTATTTCACTTTTGCAGCGCTTTTTGATCCGATTATTGAAGATTATCACGGTTTTGCGACGACATCTTCCCATGTCAGCAACATGAATCCGGATGATTTGCATATCTCAAATCCTGATCCTGAGGGAAAATATATCCTCTCTACGCGTATCAGGGTAGGGCGTAATCTGGAAGGCTTTCCTCTTGGACCGGCAATAAGCAAATCAGAGCGTGATGAAATAGAGATAAAAGTCTCACAGACGCTGGAAAGTTTGACAGGTGATCTTGCCGGAAGTTATTATCCTTTGAAAGGGATGTCCGAAAAGATACGCCAACAGTTGATCGAAGATCATTTTCTTTTCAAAGCAGGAGACAGATTTCTGGAATCGGCAGGATTAAACCGCGACTGGCCTGACGGCAGGGGAATTTACCATAATGACGAAAAGACATTTCTGGTCTGGATCAATGAAGAAGATCAGCTGCGTATTATCTCTATGCAAAAGGGCGGGGATATTGAAGCAGTATTTGCAAGACTTGTCAAAGCGGTCAATGCTATCGAAGAGAAAGTAGCATTTTCTTACAGTCCTCATCTGGGTTATATCACCAGTTGTCCGACCAATCTGGGAACAGCCATGCGTGCGAGTGTACATATCAAGCTGCCGAATCTTGCCAAAGATATGACGTTGTTTAAAGAGATTACCGATAAATACCATCTGCAGATACGCGGTATTCACGGCGAACATTCTGAAAGTGAAGGAGGAGTATATGACATCAGCAACCGCCGTCGTCTCGGGGTGAGCGAGGTAACCTGTGTTCAGGATATGTATGATGGTGTTGTAGCTTTGATTCATGCAGAAAAAGCGTTACAGTAGGTAAAAAAGAGAAAAAACAGAAGTAATCAGATCCCAAGAAAAGTATGAAAAGAGTGAAAAAAAGGTATTTTTTGCTCTTTTCTTCCAGTTGAAAAACATTTTTTGATACAAATTGACTATATATACTGCATCATCTAAAAGAAAGTTTTTGTGGAATTGCCTCAAAAAACAACCAAAATTGTAAGAAAGTTTAAAATCTAAAAAAGAGCTCTCAAATGCCTATTATATATAATGTATAGCATAAGAGAGGAAATAATAATTTTTATTGTATTAATTTTAGTAATAACTTATTTTAAAATAAATAAAATATATTATACCAAAAGAGGGAGAGTAAACAGATAGTAAACAAAATTTAAAAAATCTTAAGAAAAATGCGTTATAATTTCACTTGTAATTTATTTAAAACCAAAAAGGAGTTGGAATGAAATTTACCAAACTTAGTATAGCTGCATTGGCAGTAGTAGGATTTGCAAGTAGTGCAATGGCAATGGATCTTAGCAGTGTAACTGTTAAACCATATGCAAAAGCTAAATTATATTATGAGACAGTTGATAGAGATGGTGCATCTGATGCAAATGCTGATCTATTTAACAGAAGAAATGC
>CAZYZD010000116.1:0-4379 GCA_964651755.1 uncultured Sulfurospirillum sp.
TTAACTTCTGTTTAGCTTAAATTGTGGGTTGCTTTTTGGAATTTGCAAGTGGCTCCAAAGAGAAGGTTTTACGGATATTTAATGGTAATTTATTTTTATTTTAGATGCAAATTTATATATTTTTGAAATTCATTTTTGAAACACTCTATACCAAATAAGCCTGCATGCTCAGAAATATATTTGTAATCAAACTCAATATCATCAAATCTATCCACTATTTTTATGATAGATTCTTGATTTTGCTCATGAAAAAAAACTCCTGTTTTTGCCTCAATAACACTATCTTTTATTCCTCCCTTACCATATGCAATCACTGGTGTTCCACAAGACATAGCTTCAATAGGAACTATACCAAAATCTTCTAATGCTGCAAACATAAACCCTTTAGCTCTTTGCATATAGAATATCATCTCATTTTTTTCTAAAAAACCGAGTACCTCAATATTTGACTTAGCAATTTTCTGAATCTCCTCAAACTCTTCACCTTTTCCAATCACAACCAATTTTTTATCGGTTTGATTAAATGCCTGAACGATCAATTTTACCTGTTTATACGGAACTAGTCTTGAAGCTGTAAGGTAAAAATCTTCTTTATTTGGTGAAAATTGAAAACTTTTTGTATCAACAGGAGGATTAATTACTATCGATTCTCGATTGTAAATACGCTTGATACGATTAGCTATAAAGTGAGAATTAGCTATAAAAAAATCAACTCTATCAAGTGATTTTATATCCCATTTTCTGATATATGACAAACTCATCTTTACCAAAATCTTTTTTAAATATGGCAAATCTTTTGTATAGTCATCATGCATATCCCATGCATAGCGCATAGGTGTATGGCAGTAGCAGATATGTAACTGATTTTTTGTTTTTTTAATACCCTTTGCCACAGCATGAGATGATGAAATAATCAAATTATACTCACTTAAATCAAAACTCTCTATTGCTTTTGGAAAAAGTGGCAAATAATTTCTAAAATATTTTTTTGCAAATGGAAGTTTTTGGATAAAAGTAGTCTTGGCAAATTTTCCTTGCAAAATCTCTTCTCTATCTTCTGTTGTTAAAAAGTCTACCAATGAAAAGATATCAGCTTCTGGATAAAGATCATTAATAGCTTTTAAAACACTTTCTGATCCAGCATTTTCTACTAACCAATCATGAACAATGGCTATTTTCAATTTTTTAAAACCTTTTTAAATACTTCAATGTGTTTTTTTGCAGACACTTCCCAAGTAAACTGCTTCACACGGACACTACCCTTAATTACAAACTCTTCTCGTAAAGTTTTATCAAACACCAATGTTGCCATTTTCTTAGAAATATCTTTACTGTCAAACGGATCTACATACAATACGGCATCTTTACCAACTTCAGGTAATGAAGTACAGTTTGAAGTAATAACTGGTATCTTAGAAGCAAATCCTTCAAGCAATGGCAATCCAAAACCTTCATACAAAGATGGATAAACCATACCAATAGCTGATTGCAATAAAGCATACAACTCATTATCATTTACATTTTGTAACCAATGTATATTTATATTTAAATCTGTTTTTTGGAGTTTTTTTAATAATTTCTCTTCTCCCCATCCATACTTTCCAATGATGACAAGAGGATTTGTAGATTGTATTTCTAATGGCAATAGTTCAAATGCTTCTATGAGTCGTAAAATATTTTTTCGTGGTTGCAGTGTTCCTACAAAGACAAAAAAGTTAAGTTTTAAATTATATTTTTCTAAAACTTTTTGTTTTTCAATTTCTGGAACTCTATCAAAAAATTTATCATTTACACCCAAAGGAACAACACTTATTTTTTCTTCTTCAATTGCAAAATATTTGATTATATCTTTTTTACTATATTCAGATATCGTCACAATATGATCAGCCCAGTGTACAGTCTTTTTAAATGCACTGTTTTTGAATCTCCTTAAATGCTGACTGACAAATTTAGGATGAGCCAAAGGTATCGCATCCATGATAGTAGCTACAACAGGAATATTTTTAAATCTGGGAATATGATGATCAGGTGCAAAAAATAGATCTATTTGATTATCAAGTTTATGTGAACCTATAAAATTAGTTCCTGTAAAAAGAGATAATACTGACTGATAATTATAAGAAACTGGCAAATGCTCTATAGATCCCAAATTTTTCTGTGCTTCAGATGAATCTAATTTAGTATTACCAAATGAAACTGCATGCTGACTCTCTAAAAGAGTACTAAACTCACTCCAAAGATTATTTGTATATACACCTATACCATCCATGTGTCCCGATGCAAAACAATTTTCCAGAACTGTTGAACCAACTCCTAATCGCATTCAAAACTCTGAATACTGTACATCTGTTCTAAAGTCATTTTAAAATCATCCATCTGTACTTTTCCAATCAATGCAGATAATTTTTCATCAGAACCTTTAAGTATAGGAATTTCATTTTCTCTTACAAATGCAGGATTGACTCTCACTTCGATCTCATATCCAGCAATCTCATTCATCATCTTTATCACATCCAAAAGTTTTATCGCTTTACTTGAACATAAATTGACAATTTCAGAACTTAGATTGCTCTGCATCAATTCTAAATAGACTTTTGCTACGAAATCGATAGCATTAAACTCTCTAGCGACATGTAAGTTTCCAAGCTCAATAATCTTGGCTCTCTCTTGATAATGCTTGACAATTTTTGGAATCAAAAAGTATTCTGCCTGCCCTACTCCTGTATAATTAAATGGTCTAGTTACAATAATATTTAGTTTACCAAAATATGTACTGACCATGTGTTCCATAGCCAATTTACTAATTCCGTAATGGTTTACAGGCATCGGACACATTGACTCATCTAGAACTTCTTTACCTTGATTACCATAAACTGTAGCACTACTTGCAATAATAATTTTCTCAGGATTTAATTCTGATTGGATCACTGCATCCAAAATATTTTGTGTTCCAATAACATTAACATCATAGATAAGAGAACTATCACTCTCACCCACAAAAGAGATAGCCGCAAAATGTAAAATATAGTCTGGCTGCACATTTGCTATAACATCTTGAATATCAGAACTTTTTCTAATATCACAAGTGAAATAATTTGTATAATTTGTTTTTCCTAAAACTGTACCAAAAACTTCATACCCTTTTTTTTGCAGAAAAGCTTCAAGGTGTTTGCCTGTAAAACCATCAATCCCAGTTATGAGAACTTTTTTAGAAAGAGAAGCCATCTTCATTTCTCCGTAAATCTGCTTTTACCATCATCGCACAAAGCTCTTCAAGTGTTGTTTTTGGCTCCCACCCTAGTTCATCTTTGGCTTTTTGTGGATTTCCTATCAAAAGATCAACTTCAGCAGGTCTGTAAAATTTTGGATTGACTTTCACAACGATCTTACCAGTCGCTTTATCTTTTGCAGTCTCATTTTCCTCTTTACCTTCCCAAATAAGCTCTATATCTACAGCTTTAAATGCCATCGTTACAAAGTCTCTTACAGTTTCAGTTCGATTTGTTGCCAAAACATAAGTATCTGGTTTATCTGCCTGAAGCATCAGATACATTCCCTCAACATAATCTTTGGCAAATCCCCAATCTCTTTTTGCATCCATGTTACCAAGCTCTAGTATATCAAGTTTTTCAAGCTTTATCTTTGCCACACTATCAGTAATCTTTCTCGTAACAAATTCACGACCACGAAGAGGAGACTCATGATTAAACAAGATACCACTGCATCCAAAGATATCATAAGATTCTCTATAATTTATCACCATCCAATGTGCATAAAGCTTTGCTACTCCATATGGACTTCGAGGATAAAAAGGAGTTGACTCTACTTGAGGTATCGCTTGTACTTCTCCAAACATTTCAGATGTTGACGCTTGATAAAATTTTATCTTAGGGTTTACTATACGAATTGCTTCAAGTAAATGAACGGGACCAATTCCTGTTATCTGTGCTGTTGCTAATGGTTGGTCAAATGAAACACCTACAAAACTCTGTGCTGCAAGATTATAAATCTCATCAGGTTGTAAATCCATTACCATTCGTATACTATTTGATTGGTCTGTTAAATCATACTCTATCAAGTGTAGATTTGGATGATTTTGAATTCCTATTTCTTCTATACGCCAAAAGTTTACTGATGCACTTCTTCGGTATGCTCCATAAACCTTATAACCTTTTTCCAGTAATAATTCTGCCAAGTAGGCACCGTCTTGTCCTGTGATTCCCGTTATTATTGCTTTTTTCATTATCACACCTATTTTTATTAATTAATTTTAGCTTATATATATTAAAATTATATCTGTACTACTTACACAAATAATCAAATTTAATATTATCCTCAATACTAGCATGACCAAATGGATCAGTTAAATCATCTGTGTA
>CAZYZD010000117.1:0-4287 GCA_964651755.1 uncultured Sulfurospirillum sp.
GAATGACATCTTTACCCTCTACATTTCCAATGATATTCATAACTTCAGATTCATTTGCCTTTTCACGTCTTTTATCGATGATGACAATATCAAGATTCAGTTGTTTTGCGAAACTTCTGGCTCTGGCAACACCGCCGATATCAGGACTCGCGATAATCGGATTTTTCAGATTTTTACGCTGGAGATAATCTTTGAATACAATAGAACCGTAAAGATTGTCGACCGGGATATCAAAGAACCCCTGGATCTGTCCTGCATGAAGATCGACGGTAACTACACGGTCGATACCTGCTGTTTCAAAAAGATTGGCAACCAGTTTAGCGGTTATCGGCACACGGGGAGCTGCTTTTCTATCCTGTCTGGCGTAGCCAAAGTAAGGAACAACAGCAGTAATAGAATTTGCAGAGCTTCTGCGAAGCGCATCTGTCATAATCAACAGTTCCATCAGGTTGGCATTTGCCGGAGCACAAGTAGACTGGATGATAAATACATCACGCCCACGGACACTCTCACTGATCTGAACATTGATTTCACCGTCGCTGAAACGGTTGATGGTTGCTTCCGAAAGCGGTATGGAAAGATACTTTGCCACTGCTTTGGAAAACTCTGTATTTGCTGTACCGGAAAAGACTTTATAGCCTCTCATGAAAAGACCCTTTTATGTTTTTGGAGATATTTTATAGAAAAATCTCTGACAAAAGACTGAGTCCAGGAAGAAAGCCTATTTTCGGGAGTTTTGTAACCATTGAAGTAACGTTTCGGCACTTCTTCTTGTGGCAGTATGCAAAGCCTCTACACCCCCTTTTGCATCCGGTGAGGGAGAGGGGATTTTTAAGTTTACCGAGAAAGTGTCAATGATTTTTTCGTTTTGTGCATCAATCAGAAAAAAGTGCATTTTTAAGATGCCGTAAGCATTTTTTTCGCTTTCAAAAAGCTGGTAAAAATCTTCCAGGTTACTTTCAAGAATATAGTCAGGTTTGGCAAGAGAATTTTCATCGATAACAGCTTTGTATGTGTGGGTATAATTGAGATAGTTTTGGAGATAACGTGCAATGAGACGGTTAGGGGTATCGCTCCATCGACTGTAAAGATAACTGTTGCGTTCCAGCGGATTCTTCGCATACCAAATCTTTTTTCCTCTGATCTCTTTTGTGCTTTTGGGCAGTTGGATTTGAATCGTCTTTGTCTGAAGTCTGGAGTGGGCAGTTGTTTGCGGTATCTCTTTCATATGCAGCGTATAGAGTGTTATCGGTCTGCTTTGTTTGGAGGCACATCCATTCCACATGAAGAGTGAAAAAAGTAAAAAAATAGAATAGATTTGTTTCATTGGTTATTCTCCTGGTCCCGGTTTTTTGATTTGTTCTTTAAATAGCAGGTCTCTTGGGCTTTGCTGAATCATCTCCAGTGTTTCATCCATTTTTCCGGAAAGTTCGCTTAAATCATCCATCAGTGCGGAGAGCTTATGGATAGCCGGTTTACTGATCTTTTTAAGATTATAATCTCCTCTTTGAATGGTCAGATCCATATGTTTGATTGCTTTTTTGATCTCTTTTGCAGTTGTTTTGAATTCTCTTAGAGTGTTGTGCATCTCCTTACCGAGCGAACGCGGCATAGCACTTAAAAATAGATCAATTTTTTGCAATGTCTCTTGTGCTCTTTCTTCCAACAAGTGCCCTTTACGAATAAGTGCGCTGATATCGGATTTGTGACTTTCAAATTCATTTGAAACAAGGGTGATATTTTCGATACTTTTTTCTATATTTTGTAGATTTTTGTCATTTAAAAGGGTGCTGAGTTTTTGCAATGTGACAGAAAATTCCTCAGCAAGTTTGGCAAGTGTTTCATCCAGTTTTGCAAAAATTGAAGGTGCAGACGGGATTACCGGAATCTCTCCTTCTTTGGGTTTGAGAATCGGTGCATCGGGGTCGTGACCGAATATCTCGACATATGCCAGACCTGTCATACCGTAAAACTTCAGTGTTGCTTCCATATCTTTCTTGATTTTTATGTCATGTTTGATTTTGAGATAGACTGCAACAAGCTGGGTGTTTTGAGGATGGACTTTGATATCTTCTACAATACCTGCATCTACACCCATATATTTGACGGAGGCATCTTTATTGAGCCCGGAAACCGATTCACTGAAATAGACAACGTAACGATCCATTTCTTCATAATTGCTGTATTTCATGAGCCAGAAAGCAAATCCAAATATAGCAGCTATAAAGAGTGCGACAAATGTGCCGACAAGGAGATAATTGACTCTACCTTCCATATTTTTGCTCCATTCTTATTTTTGCGCGTTCTCCCTTGAAAAAAGAGTTTATGAAGGGATGAGAAGAGTGTAAAATTTCTTCTATTGTTCCCTGTGCAATGATTTTTTTATCTCCCAGTACTGCCATGCGGTCGACAATAGTAAAAATCGAATCAAGGTCGTGTGTTATCATAACTATTGTCAATCCCAGTAAATCCCTTAATTTGACGATAAGTTCATCGAACTCCTGCGCACCGACGGGGTCGAGTCCCGATGTAGGTTCATCGAGGAAAAGAAGTTTGGGATCCATCGCCAGTGCTCTGGCAAGTCCGGCTCTTTTTTTCATACCGCCGCTCAGTTCGGCTGGGTAGAGATTTGCGGCATACTCTGGAAGTCCTACCATATCTATTTTCAGCCGGATCAAATCTTCAATGAGATCTTCTTCGAGATTTGTATATTCACGCAGCGCAACGCCGATATTTTCTGCTACTGTCAATGGTGAGAAGAGGGCACCTGCCTGAAAAAGCATCCCCCACCTTGTACGAAGTATATGTGCTTCTTCAAGGGTAAGATGTTTGAGATTTTTCCCCAGTACTGTAATCTCTCCGCTATAGGGCTGCAACAGCATGACAATCTCTTTTAATAGTGTTGATTTTCCGGAGCCGCTTCCTCCCAGGAGACCGAAAATTTCTCCTTCATAGATTTTAAAACTGATTTTATCATGTACTATATTGCTTCCAAATTTTGTAACAACATCTTTGACTTCGATAATGACCCGGCTCATATTTCCAGCTCCGTCAAAACAATCGAAAAGAGTGCGTCACAGGCGATCACCAGAAAGATAGCGTTGACAACACTTTTTGTCGTATAGTAGCCGATACTTTCTGTATCTCGTGAAACCTGGAGTCCCCGGAAACATCCCACTGCTGCGATCAGCCATGCGAAAAAAGGACCTTTGAAAAGTCCTACCCAGTAGTGTTTGGTATCCAGTGCACTTTGCAAGTGCTCCAGAAAGGAGTCAAAAGAGATATGGAGCTGGGCATTTGCAACAACCATACCGCCGAATATCCCGATAATATCTGCAAAAAAGATCAAAAGCGGCATGGCAATCATCAGTGCAATGATTCGCGGCAGTACCAGAAAACGGAAAGGTTCAAAACCCATTGTACGCATAGCATCCAGCTCTTCGGTGAGTTTCATGACACCTAACTGTGCAGTATAGGAAGAACCGCTCCGTCCTGCTACAACAATGGCTGTGATCAATGGTGCCAGCTCTCTGGTAATCGAAATTCCAATCATATCTACGATAAATATGCTGGCTCCGAATTTCTCCAGTTGAACAGCACTCTGATAGGCGATGACCACACCGATGAGAAAAGCAGTCAGTGCTATGATACCCAGTGCATCAATGGCAGAGGTTTTAATATATTTGACAATGGCTTTATAGCGGATGGAGGAGGGGTGTCGAAAATAGTATCCCAGTTGCACAGTAGCTTCACCCATAAAAGCGATAAATGCCAGAATATCATGTAGGAGGGAAAGGAAATGCCTGCCGAGTTTTTCAAAAAAGTCTGAAATAATATTGTGTACTTTACGGGCAGGTGCTTTTGGTGTGATGTTTTCACGTAAAAGATGGTATATTTTTTCATGTGATGGAGAAAATCCAATTTTTTGAAAAGTAATATTTTTCTTTTGGAAACGTTCTTCAAATTCGATTACCAGCATCATTCCGGCAGAATCGAACTGACCTGCTTCTGCAAAGTCCCAGACAACTTCAGTACGAGGCTGTAAAGTTTTGAGTAGTTTTTTGAGTTTTTTTTCAATAGGAGCAACAGTAGCAATAATCCAGTCCCCTTCATTTTTTAAAATGTATTTTGTTCCGCTCCTGGTAATATGCAACTGTGCTTTTGAAATTTCCATAACAAATTATATCTAAATTGATAAGAAAAGGAAATAAAAATATACTTTTATTTTCTCAGGATATCTGTTATAATAAATAAAAATGAAATAATTTCAAAAAAGGTAAAAAAATT
>CAZYZD010000118.1:0-3983 GCA_964651755.1 uncultured Sulfurospirillum sp.
AACGCTGTTCTGGCAGATTTCATGATGGCACGGGTGGAAGATGCCTATTTGCAGAAACCTCTGATAGTAGATGGCAAAACAACAATCTATGAAGCAGTAAAGATGCAGCATCAAAAAAAGGCAAATGCGCTTCTGGTGAAAAGCGATGCGGGGATTGGTATTGTCACGGACAGTGATTTCCGGGAGAAGTTTATTCTTCAAAAACGGAGTTTTGAAGATCGGGTTTCTACTTTGATGCATATGCCCCTTATTACCATATCCAAAAGCGCTTTTTTATTTAATGCGCAGATTTTGATGACAAAGCATCATATCAAACATCTTGTTGTCGAAGATGAAGAAGGAAAGATTGCGGGTATCCTCGACCAACTCTCTCTGGCGAGTTTTTTTGCTTCGCATACCTATGCTATTGCCAATGCCATAGAGCGTGCGGAAGATTTGGAAGCATTGAAAAAGGCGAGTCAGGATTTGATCAAAATTACCCGGGCGCTTTTTGCAAAAGGGGTGAAGGTGCGCTATATCGCGCGTTTGATCAGTCAACTCAATGCAAAGATTTTTGAGAAGCTTTTTCTTTTCCTGGCACCGCAGGAACTTGTTTCAGAGGCGTGTGTGATTGTGATGGGCAGTGAGGGAAGGGAGGAGCAGATTCTCAAGACTGACCAGGATAATGCTTTGATTATTTCCGATAAGTGCGAGATTGGGGAAGCGGAGCTGGAGGAGTTTTGTCAAAGATATACGCAAAATTTGATCGATTTTGGGTATCCGGAGTGTCCGGGAGGTATTATGCTTTCCAATCCGCAGTGGCGTATGCGTGAATCTGCTTTTAAAGCGCGGATCGGGCTCTGGCTGGAACGTAAAAACAGTGATGACATGATGTATACGGCGATCTTTTACGATGCCATGTGTGTAGCGGGGAATCTTCATCTTCTGGAGGATTTGAGAAGTTATCTGTTGTATACGCTGGGAGATGACAGTGCTTTTTATGCCCGTTTTGCCAGGGCGATAGAGAGTTTTGAGGTGCCTTTGGGGATTTTCAGCGATTTTGTAGTGGAGAAGAGAGGAGAACATAAAAATGAACTCGATATCAAAAAAGGGGGTATCTTTACGATTGTGCACGGGGTGCGCTCTCTGGCGATTGAGAAAGGGATAACGGAGACAAACAGTGTTTCGCGTTTGAAATTGCTCAACGATATGGGGATTTTGGATAAACAGTTGACGGCAGATTTGATTGAGTCTTTTACCTATTTTATGACATTGCGGCTTCAGGCAAATCTGGAGAGAGTCCGGAAAAAAGAGGCGGTGAGTAACTATATTGATCCTGGAAAGCTTTCGCGGATTGAGAAAGATTTACTCAAGGATGCTTTTAAAACGGTGGGTACATTTAAGAAGTTCTTAATCTACCACTATAAGTTAAACTTATTGGGGTAAAATTTATATGTTGCGTAAGATCAAACAGCATTTGAACCGCAAACGGCTGAAGGATGAACGTTACGCTGCTCTTTTCGATCCTGCTCCAGAGGGGTGTTATGTCTGTTTTGATGTGGAGACGACGGGACTTGATGTGAAGAGGGATGATATTATCTCCATTGCGGCGGTAAAGATTGTAGAGAATCGGATAGTTGCGAGTGAGAGGTTTGAGCGTTTTGTCAGACTTGATCGGGAGATAGGAGAAGAGAGTATCCGGGTGCATCAGATTCGTGGTTGTGATCTTGTAGATGCTTGTAGTATGGATGAGGTGCTGGAAGATTTTCTGGAATTTGTGCAGAACTGGACGTTGGTGGGGTATTATCTGGAGTTTGATGTGGCGATGGTCAATAAATATTTGCGTCCGAAGCTTGGGATTGTGTTACCGAATGTTCAGGTTGAGGTTTCTGCGCTTTATTATGATTATAAGATTGGAAGGATTCCGCAAGGGAATGTCGATCTAAGATTTGATACAATTATGAAGGAACTTGATTTACCGTTGATGGCGAAGCATAATGCATTGAATGATGCTTTGATGACGGCGATGATGTTTTTGAAATTGAAAGGAGCAGGTTGATTTGCAGTTGTTGGCAGAGTTTTCATGAAGGTTAAAAAAGAGGGCAAATTCTCCCGTTGGTCTGAGCCTCTTTTTGAATCTTCATGAAAACTTTTTTCCTTCAAGCTCAGGGAATAGTTTTACAAAAAAGTTGAAAAAATTAAATAACAAGGGGTTACCAATGCATGAACATAACAAAGTCTATCCACCAAATCCGGAGTTTGCTGCGCAGGCGCGTATTAAGAGTATGGATGAGTACCATGCTTTGATGAATGAGGCGAAAGAGGATTATGAGGGATTTTGGAAAAAGTATGCGGATGAGAAGATCGAGTGGCTTGCACCGTATGATAAAGTGCTTGATGAGTCGGATGCTCCTTTTTACAAATGGTTTACCAATGGTAAGCTCAATGTTTCTATTCAGTGTATTGACAGACATCTTGCAGACAAGGCGGATAAAACGGCTATTTTGTTTGAGGGGGATCGCGGGGATGTGGAGAAGATTTCCTATGCAGAGCTTAGCAAAAGAGTCAACAAGTTTGCGAACCTTTTAAAAGAGAAGTTTGGTGTTCAAAAAGGTGATCGTGTTGTGCTTTATATGCCGATGATTCCGGAAGCGGCTTATGCGATGCTTGCATGTGCGAGGATCGGGGCGATTCACTCTATTGTTTTTGGCGGTTTCTCTGCTGAAGCGTTGAAAGATCGTATCGAAGATGCTTCTGCGAAGCTTGTTATCACTGCAGACGGTGCCTATAGAAAAGGGAAACCTTACCTGCTTAAACCTGTTGTGGATAAGGCGCTTGAGAGTGGTATCGAGAGTGTTGAAGCAGTACTTGTGGTACAGCGAAACAATGAAGAGATCGAATGGGTTGAGGGGCGCGACCATAAATACGGCGAATTGATCGAAGGTATGAGTGATGTGTGTGAACCGGAAGTGATGGATAGTGAAGATCCGCTTTTCCTTCTCTATACTTCGGGAAGTACCGGTAAACCAAAAGGGGTACAGCACTCTCAGGCGGGCTATATCCTCTGGGCGCAGATGACGATGGAGTGGGTATTTGATGTCAAAGATGAAGATGTCTACTGGTGTACTGCGGATATCGGTTGGATTACGGGGCATACTTATATCGTATATGGTCCTTTGGCAGCAGGTACGACGACAGTGATGTTCGAGGGTGTACCGACCTATCCGGATGCAGGTCGTGCTTGGAAAATGGTACAGGATCACAAAATCAGCCAGTTCTATACCGCACCGACAGCGATCAGGGTACTTCATACGATGGGAGAAGATGAACCTAAAAAGTATGATCTCAGTTCTTTGAAAGTGCTTGGAACGGTTGGTGAGCCTATCGATCCTCCGGCGTGGCTCTGGTATCATGATGTAGTAGGCGGCGGAAGATGTGCGATTGTCGATACATGGTGGCAGACGGAGACAGGTGGTCATATGATTTCTCCGCTTCCGGGTGCGACACCGATTAAACCTTCTTGTGCAACTTTTCCATTACCGGGTATCATGGCAGAAGTGATAAACCGTGATGGTACGCCGACAGAGATAGATGAAACAGGACTTTTGTGTATTACCAAACCGTGGCCGAGTATGATCAGAACAATCTGGGGTGATCCTGAGAGATTTAAAAAGTCCTATTTCGGTGATGCTGTTAAAGATGGCAAACCTGTCTACTTTTCAGGTGACGGTGCGATGATGGATAAAGATGGATATATCACTATCACCGGTCGTGTGGATGATGTCATCAATGTTTCTGGTCACAGAATGGGTACAGCCGAGATTGAAGCTGCAGTGGCGGAAGATGATCATGTTGCTGAAGTTGCGGTGGTGGGAAGACCTCATGATATTAAGGGAGAGTCGATCTTTATCTATGTGGTACCAAAAGAGGGGCATGTTAATCCGGATATCAAAAAACATATCAATGATCTTATATCTGCAAATATAGGAAATATCGCAAAAGCA
>CAZYZD010000119.1:0-3946 GCA_964651755.1 uncultured Sulfurospirillum sp.
GTTACTTTCTTAGATTATATAATTATATGTTTTAAGATAAGATGAAATTTTTATCTTATATTTATCTAACTTTATATATATTATCTATTCTTTATATTAAGATTATTCGTTTACTACTTTTACAGGAGGAATCATTGCTCGATTTTCTAACTTTACAAACAATGACCAGTCATGCAAGTGTCATTACCTTGATATATGCAGTGCTTTTGGCATTTGTTCTATCAACTCTTATCGCTATTACCTATGAAAAAACATACAGGGCACTTTCATATTCAAGAAACTATGTCCAGTCATTGATTTTAATTTCATTGGTTTCAACAACAGTTATGGAAGCTGTCGGAGACTCTCTTGCCAGAGGTATTGGTATTATGGCAGCAATGGCTGTTATACGATTTAGAACCAATTTTAAAGACTCCAGAGATATTGTCTTTATTTTTGCTTCACTTGCTGTCGGTGTATCCTGCGGTGTAAACGGTTTTGAAATAGCAATTGTAGGTGCATTATCATTTATAATAGCAGCATTTTTACTCTATTTTTCCCCGTTTGGTGAAAGTAGTTATTTTGATGGAATGTTACGTTTCAATATGGAAAATGACCCACAAAGTAAACAAGCACTGGAAAAGATAATGCAAAAATATTGCAAATCATTTGCATTAATTACATTAAGAGATTTAGCGCAGGGAAATCGACTTGATTATGCCTATCAGGTAAAGTTAAAAAGAAATGTTAGAAAAGATGATTTTGTCGGTGAACTAAACCAAATACCATCTATACAAGGTGTTAATTTTATGATGCAAGAGGCTACGGTAGAACTATGAGATCAGGTAAAGTATTAATATATATTGCTTGGATAATAGCAGTTGGACTTTTGGCAATAATCACACTCTACAATCAGGAAAAAGTTGACAGTTTTATGGGACTGACACAAAGTAAACAGAGAACATTGAACTTTCCTTTCCCTGTACAAGTGCAAAAAATGTATGTTGCTATCGGGGAAGAGGTAAAACAGGGGCAAAAACTTGCAGATGCCCTTAGAATAGATACGAAAGACAAATCTTTTACTATCAATGCAAAAATAAATGAGCTGGAAACCAAAAGGGTTTTGAAAACAGATGAAATCAAAGGTGATCTGCAATCTCTGGAAGTGCGAATGCATAAAGATATTTCAAAAATAGAGATGCAAATAAAAGCTCTTAAACAAAAGGAAAAAATGAATGCTGCATTGATGCAATCAGTATATACAGATAACTCCAGGATAAGTTCTGTTCACTATAAAATAGAGGCTTTACTGGAAGAAAAAAAGAACTTAGAAGAACTCTATCGTACCAAAAAAGTAAATTTGCAAACAATGCTAGTCAACACAAATAAACGAATAGATGCCCAGATTAAACAACTCAAGAGTAAAGAAAAAGTACTGGAGAAAGAGAGTAAAATCATCACCATTTATGCACCTTATGATGGAAATATCGGTTCTATTGGCTGTACCAGTGGAGAAGCCCTCAAAGCATATACACCTATTTTAACAATTCATCCGGTATACCCTCAATATGTTACTGGATATATTCATGAAGATGTACAAACTGATATCAAAATAGGTGAAAAAGTGATTATTGAACCTTTATCAGACCTATATAAAAATATAGCTCCTATTGAAGGTGTCGTACAAAGTATTAGTACAAGGATTGTAAGCTTTCCTGTAAGGTTGAAAAAATTTAAAGTGGTTCCTTTATGGGGCTACAAAGTGCTGATTAAGATTCCTAAAAACAGTCTAAAACTTGGGCAAAAAGTTTCTGTAACAAAAGAAGTAGACCACAATAGAACAGGTGCGAAGTTTTTTAATATGTTAGATTCAATTGAGTTGCATTAAAGGTAAAAAAGGAATTAACTATATGAAATTATTTTCAACAAAAACTTTACTGCTCGCTTCTGTATTATCGACCCATTTGTATGCAAATTCAATCGTAGCAGATTTTTTATCTGCTACTAAAAATATTACTCTTCAAGAAAATGAAACATTGGAATCTATCTATCAAAGTAATGCTTTTAAAAGCTCTTATATCGATAAAGCGAGAGTAAGTATTGAACATTCTCATTTCAGTGATGTAGAACGAGATTACTCTTTGCGTCTATATACTAACAATCCAATTGATATTGAAAATCAAAAAAAGATATTTAATATTGAAAAAAAACTTAATTTAAATGAAAAAAATATTGATACCCTTAGTACAATAAGAGAAAGATATCAACTTTTATCTGAGCTTATATATAAATATTCCCTAATAACCCTACTAGATGCTGAAATTGAATTTCAACAAAACTCTTTAAAGAAATCTGCATATTACATAGAAAATGAATCAGATGTTATGAAGGTATACAAAAATAAAGAAAAGCTTCAAGATATGAAACTTGAGAAAGCTAAACTACATTTACAATACAACAACCTTCTATCTCAAATAGAGCAACTACTCGAGGATCAGAAAAGAGAAGATATTGAAAATGCAATCAACTTATCACTCTTGTTGTCTCCATATTCAGTTATCACCTTTATCTCTGAAAATATAGATCCAAACAACTCTGATATATTGGAATCTCATCCCATACTGGAAAGAAATTTTGATAAAGTACGCTTAGAAGAACAAAAAATAAAAGCAATTGAAGATAAAAACAATATCAAACTTGATTATATAGGCTTCAAATACGATGATTCTAAAAAAAGTAAAAATGCATTTTCAGTTGATGTTGCAGTAGAAATACCTATTTCTCATGAATCACAAAAAATTGTTAATGAAAAAATCAAACTACTCAAATCAAAAGAGAGAGTATTGAAAAATCGTGCAAAAATAAAAAATAAAATTTCAATTTTACAACAAGAGATAAAAGAGCTTTTACAATATTTTCACAAGGTGGATGCCCAGTTAAATGAGACAGCCCCTCGTAAAAACGGTATGTATGCCTATAAAGTATATGAAAATATGGAAAAACGGAATATCAAGCTTAAAAAAGAACGAAGTAAAATTGCTTATCAACTTATAGAAAAATATATATCTTTTCTTTACTGGTCAAATAATTTGAAAAATACAAATTTTTATACACTATTTCAACATAACAAATAAAGGTAATAGACTATGGCAGGCTTAGGTGGTGCATATTTATCCAAACTTGATAGATATGAGCTAAAATATATCATACCATATGAAATGGTAGAACCAATGACAGATTTTTTAATGACATACTGTTCACTAGATTATCATTCTCAAATTGCACCAAACTCTTTTTACAAAGTCAACAGTTTATATTTTGATACACCAAATCTTACCTTCGCCACAAATCGACTCTATGTTCGTTCTCCAAGGTTCAATATGCGCGCACGAGCATACGATGACGGTACAAAACCTCCTTATTTCCTGGAGATAAAAGTTAAAGATGGCAACGTTGTCAATAAATACCGGGCTAAAGTTGGTGATGACGAATGGCCCTATATGTTCACCGATCCCAATTATAGAACCAATTTACAAGGTGATCCTAAAGAGTTAAGGAACAAAGAACTTTTTTACAGAACTGCAATGAAATATAATGCATCTCCTATCATTTACACCCAATATAAACGCAGGGCTTTTGTTTCTGAAGTGGATGAATATGTCCGAGTAACAATGGATATAGACATGAAGTGTTACCTTGAAGAGGAATTTACACTACTTCATGATGATAAAAAGTTAGTTAACTATGATAGTGAGTTGGTCTATGTCAAAGAACCAAACAGACCGGCTGGAAGCAATGTTGTACTTGAATTAAAATGTTATCCACACCAAGTACCTTTATGGATGCTGGATCTTATAAGAATCTTTGAATTAAACAGAACTTCCTTTTCAAAATATCTGGCAAGTTTACAGACTGCTATTAATTATGATCCTAAATACAGACAATTTTTTGATTTTAACGATAGAAT
>CAZYZD010000120.1:0-3892 GCA_964651755.1 uncultured Sulfurospirillum sp.
ACCGTCTGAAATCAACGCACCCGCTTCCGAAGGCGTAAGATCCAAAATAGATTTTCCTTCATACCCCAGATCTTTTAAAGAGAGCATTCCCTCTTTTTCGATACCGCTGAGAAAATCTTTGATATCTTCATGATTGTGTACCATTTCAAAGAGCGCACTCTGGGCGTCGGTATTTTTCATGGAGAGTTCACTGCTTTGGAATGTAAACTCCATATATCTTACATTTAGCGAAAAGGACTCTTTTAACGCACCCTCTTCTGTCTTGCTTTGTGAAGAGACACTCAAACTCATAGATTTATACTGCATACTGTACTGATTCATCTGACTTACCTGCATCTCGCGCTCCTTTATATAGAATACACCTATTCGCATATCGGCAGATTTGGAAAGTTCTGAAGTCCCGATGAGATTGGCTATAATACCCACAAAGGAGTTTTTATGCGAATCATCACACTTTTATTTCTCTTTTTACTACCGCTGTATGCTTTCTGGTTCAGCAAGCCAAAACCGAAAATAATCGAAATCAAAGCACCCCCTTTAGATATAGAATACGAAAAAACAATGGCACTGGAGTATCTCAACAATTTACGGCAAAAAGCAGGAATGTCCCCTTATCTGCCTTCTCCTATACTTGAAAAAGCAGCACTCGCCCATACAAACTACCTTATAGCAAACCATACAGAAGGACACTTTGAAAACTCCTCCCAATCCGGATTTACCGGTAAAACTCCCGCAAAACGCGCGTTGCAGGCAGGATACAATGTCGCCATGGTCACAGAAAACGTCTCTGTCAATACACTGGGATACAAAGATTCCATAGATGGACTTTTCTCTGCTATCTACCACCGTTTCGGATTTCTGGATTTTCAAAGTGATGAAATCGGCATAGGTATTGCACAGGATCACAAAAATACCAACCGAAATGCCTATGTATACGATATGGGAATCTACGAGTTAAACGACCTCTGCTCCCGGAAAAGCTACAGTGGAACAGGAAAATATGTCTATAAAGTATGTAAAAATCCCAATCAGCGTATAGATAAAACACTTTTTAAACAAGCCATCTCTCTTCGCAAATCTCTTTCCAAAAAGATCGTCATTTATCCCTACCATCAACAAAAAGAGGTTGCGCCCGCTTTTTACAAAGAAACTCCCGATCCTTTACCGGATTATGATGTCAGCGGTTTTCCTGTCAGTATCCAGTTCAACGACCATTTTTACAAACATGTCAGAGTCACTTCCTTTACACTTTTTGACAGCAAAAACAGAAAAGTTCCAGCCCGGATACTTGATGCCGCCACTGATCCAAACAGACAGTTCAACAAAACACAATTCGCACTTTTCCCCCTCAAACGACTCTCTTACAACACCCGGTACAAAGTAGTCGTACACTACAGAGCCGACGGAAAAAACGGTAC
Source organism: uncultured Sulfurospirillum sp. (assembly GCA_964651755.1). Taxonomy (GTDB): domain Bacteria; phylum Campylobacterota; class Campylobacteria; order Campylobacterales; family QNZT01; genus QNZT01. Next base: position 1,419 of record CAZYZD010000120.1, read on the forward strand.
CAAAACATGGTATTTTCGGACAAAAACATTGCGTAAACCATTTTTTGTCATTCAAAAAAACCAGGCTGAAATCACCATCAAACCAGATACTGCCTACCAGCTCTATTTTGTACCTGCAAACGGTCATGATATTTTGGAAGATTTGATATTTCCGGCAGACGTCAGTGTAAAATTTCTCGACCCAAATACAATAGAACTAAAACTGACAACACAAAACAGCGATGACTTTCAGATTAAAAGTGGGAAAAAAGTTGTTCAGGTACACGTAAAAGCACTCTGAAATTGATCGTAATCAACATATCTTCAATCAACTTTGTTTATACTTCTGCCAACTACACTATAAGGAAAAGATATGATCATTTCACACTACATGAAGGGCGAACACAGAGCATGCGACGAACACTTCGCCGAAGCGGAAAAAGCTGTCATAGAAGGTGATTTCGACAAAGCACAGGAACTCTTTGTCAAATTTGCAGAAGATACACTCGGACACTTTGCAAAAGAGGAGGAGATATTATTTCCAGAATTTGAAGAGGTCACCGGCTCGACAGAAGGACCAACCAACATGATGCGTTACGAACATGAACAGATGCGCGATCTGATCGGTCGTATGGCTGGGGCAGTGGAAGAGCAAGACAAAGATGCCTATCTTTCTATCGCAGAATCGATGATGATTCTTTTGCAGCAACACAACATGAAAGAAGAGCAGATGCTTTATGCTATGTGCGACCGTGTCATCCCGCAGCAGACAAAAGAGGAGACAGTTGAAAAACTCAAAAAGGCATAAATATGCAAAAAATCTTATTTGATGCGAGGGAGCTGGAACATCCGCAGCCTTTGGAAAGAGGTGTAAAACATCTCCTGGAAATGGATGAAGATAGTTATCTTTACATGATACATCGTAAAAATCCTCTCCCGCTTTTGAAGATGGCAGAAGAGAGAGCGTACCAGACACTCTCTCATGAAGATAAAAACGGTATATGGCATATACTCATCAGCAAAACAGAAGAGATCGACCTGAAGGCACTGCTCGATGTTTAACCAGGGAGGTCTTTCACTCGAACAGGCACCGCCGATATCCGTCGTACTTCGCTTTTTTATCACCGGAGCGCTTTTTGGCATACTCGGCGGAGGCGTGATGCTCTTCTTTGGGGAGAGTGTACTCACCCCGCAAAACAGAGAAGCTTTGATACTCACCCATCTGCTGGCACTGGGTGTTATGGCTTCATTTATGCTGGGTGCACTCTTTCAGATGCTTCCGGTCATAGCAGGAGTAGTACTCCCAACCCCTACCAAAAAGGCGATGTTTGTACATACTGCTTTTAGCATCGGACTTTGTTTACTGATCTATGCTTTCTGGAACAGCGAACAAAGCTTTTACCTCGCAGCAGCTATCCTGCTGGGACTTCCCCTGCTTTATACCGCAGGGATTATGCTCTATCACCTTTTCAGACTCAAAAACCACTCCAGCTCTTCAAAAGGAATGCTCTTTGCCCTTCTGGGATTTCTTCTGACTCTCTTTTTCGCACTCTATCTGCTGACAGCACTGGGCGGTTTGCATGGAGGAGAAAACTTCGTTGCACTGAAAGAGGCACACTACTCCTTTGCGCTCTTTGGCTGGGTGGCACTGCTGATAGTCTCTATCTCTTTTCAAGTGGTAGAGATGTTTTACGTCACACCCGCCTACCCCAAAGTGATCTCAGACTATTTTACAGCAGCCATATTTATCCTGCTGATACTCAAAACAATTTTATTAGTTACAAATATTGATTTTTACATCGATATCGTTGTTGCACTTCTTTTCATACTCTATGCTGCTGTCACCATCCACAGACTCTACAAACGCAAACGCCCCACTTCCGACGCCACCGTCTGGCTATGGCGTTTTGGGATGGCGATGCTGATCGTTACGATGCTGCTGTGGATAGCAGACCATTTTACAGAGCTTAAGATACTCTCCGCACTAAGCTACGGCACTTTTGTCTTTTTTGCTTTAAGTGTCGTCTTTGCGATGACCTATAAAATCGTCCCCTTCCTGGTCTGGTTCCACCTCTCCAACCAGGGCTACATGAAAGCACCGCTGATGCATGACATCATCCATCCCAAAAGTGTCAAAAAGCACTTTTATCTGCATACAACACTTTTTGTAATCTGGCTGGCAGGCTTTATGCACCCACTCTTTTTTCAGATAGCAGGTCTGCTTGCTATAGCTTCTTTTGGATGGCTTTTTTATCATCTCATGTATGCTGTGTATCTTTACCGGCATACGCAAAAATATAGTGAAAAAATCAAGTGGTAACGCAAGGCAAATACTCATAAATCCAGGGGGCTTACAACCCTTGCCTTGTTCATCTCGGCGACGACATGAGTATAGATCATCGTCGTCTCGACACTTTTGTGTCCTAAAAGCTCCTGAATAGATCGTAAATCAATCCCCGCCTGAAGCAGATGAGTCGCGTAGGAGTGGCGAAACG
>CAZYZD010000121.1:0-3810 GCA_964651755.1 uncultured Sulfurospirillum sp.
AACAGATAAAATATTTTTAAACCCGAAAGAGAAATTGACAGAAGATTATGTAACAGGGAGATTTGGATAATGCTGACAAACTATAAAGCAATATTGGAAAAGTCGCAAAGAAGGGTACTTGAACTTGCGGCGGATGTTTTAAAAGCGTATAATCTCGCTGTAGAGGCTTCTGTTGAAGAAAAACTCGAAAAGGCAAATGAAGCAAGAGCGCTGCTCAAAGATGCCCATAACAGAAACAGCAAAATTGACAATGAAATCATCAAAACGCTGGCATTGTTTTCTCCTGAAGCACGGGATTTGAGGGTTGTGATTGCCTACCTGAAGATTGCGAGCGAATTGACGCGGATTTCTGACTATGTCCGCAGTTTTGCCAAAAAAGTGAAGATGCAAATCAGCGGTGAAGTGGAACTCTCAACACTCAGAGATGACATGAACTCTTTTTTGGAGAGTACGCGAAAGTCACTTCAGGCTGCAGTAGAGTCAATCGAAGCAGAGAGTGAAGATAAGCTGGAAAATCTTTACCGAAAAGTCAACGTCGAAGAGAGCAAATGTGATGATATCATCTCGATTCTGGAGAAGAATATTTTACAGCAAATCTGTGTCAACCCGGAAGATGCGGAAGATATGGTGGCGTTTATCAAGAGTATCCGTAAACTCGAACGAATTTCCGATCGAAGTGTCAATATCGTCAAACTTACCTATTTTGCCCATAAAGGTGGAAAGCTGAAACTGTGAAAAGTGCACATATTGTCATCATAGAGGATGAAGAGGATATTCTGGAGCTGGAAGAGTACCATCTGCAAAAAGCGGGCTATGAAGTAACGGGGTTTCTTTCGACCAAAAAGGTTGAAGCGTTGCTGGCGGAAGAGGATGTGGATTTGTTGATTGTAGATCGTAATCTTCCCGGTGTGGAAGGGAGCGAGTTTGTACAAGAACTTCGGGATATTGGTTACCAGATACCGGTGATTTTTGTAAGTGCCAAAGATCATGACAAAGAGATAGAAGAGGGTTTTTTACGCGGTGGCGATGATTACCTGACCAAACCCTTCAACATGAATGAACTTCTGCTTCGTGTGCGGTCGATTCTCAAACGTACGATGGGAAACAGTGAAGGTCGGCTTATCTACCGTGATATAACCCTTGAACTTGATGAACGTAAAATCTATATCGGGGGAGAGGAAGTTAAAGTCAGCAAGCTGGAGTTTGAACTGCTTTTATATTTTGTGCGCAACAAAAACAGTGTACTCAACCGTGAAGAGTTGCTTGATGCAGTCTGGGGAGATGATGAAAACAAGCAGGAAAAAACTGTCAATGTCACGATTAACCGGCTTCTCAAAAAGATCGATCCCGATAAATCCAAGGGGTATATCGAACCGGTACGGGGTGTAGGATATAAACTATGTTAAGACTTGATCAACTCTATTTCCGGAACTTTTCCATTCTCTTTTTTGCCACACTGCTGGTGACAGGACTCAGCGGCTATTTTCTGCTGGAACGTATCGAAATCAACAACCATAAAACAATGCTTACCAATATGATCGATGAGTATATTGTTGCTGAAAAGTATCTTCATAATATTGCTGATTTTATCAGAGAGATCAAAGAAGAGACAGGTGTACGTGTGACGATTATAGAGCGTGACGGGAAAGTACTTTTTGAGAGTAACCGCAGGGTAGAGGGGATGGAGAACCATCTTAATCGTCCTGAAATTCAGCAGGCGTTGGAGTATGGCATGGGGTATGCGATTCGTCACTCAAAAAGTGTGGGGAAGAATTTTTTGTATGTTGCCAAAAGAGATGCCGGTCAATTTGTCCGGATGGCATATGCACTGGATAGTATTAAGGAGAAGTTTCTGAAATTCTGGCTCAAAGCGATTCTTCTTTTCGCGCTGGCGATGGGAGTTGCACTGTGGGTGGCGTTGAAGATCAATCGCAGAATTTCAAAGGATCTTGAGCAGATTGAGACGAGTCTGGAAAATATGCTCAATAAAAAGTATAAAGTCAGTTTTGACAAGGTAAGCTGCTGTCGTGAGTTTGATACTATTGCAAAGCATATTACCAAAGTGAGTAAAAAACTTGAAAAGAGAGCGCGCCAGAAAGCGAAATATACCAGAAATCTGAAAATGCTCAGTAAAAAGCAGAGTGATATTATCTCCGCTATCTCTCATGAGTTTAAAAATCCGGTTGCTGCTATCATGGGATATACACAGACAATCAGGGAAGATAGCCATCTCAGTCCGCAGATCAGAGAGAAGTTTTTGGATAAAGTGCTGAAAAATGCACAGAAAATATCGACAATGATCGACCGTCTTGCCCTGGCGATCAAACTTGAAAATGAAAACTTCAAACCGGAATATACTACTTTCAAACTATATCCTGTTTTGGAAGAGGTTAGGGAAAATCTGCTGCAAAAATATAAAAACAGGGAGATTCGCATCGAAGCGGATGAAAATCTCCAGCTCAAAGCAGATCGCAGTATGTTTGAAAACCTCATAACAAATTTGCTTGAAAATGCCCTGAAATATTCTGAAGATGAGGTTTTTGTGCGGGTTGATGAGAATAAAATAGAAGTGATTGACAAAGGGATCGGCATCAGTGAAGAGGATATTCAAAATATTACCAAACGTTTTTTCCGTGTTGATTCACTAAGCTGGGACAACTCCATAGGGGTGGGGCTATATATTGTGAAGTATATATTAAAACTGCACAATAGCCATCTGGAGATAGAGAGTGAACCACATCTGGGTTCTAAGTTCTGGTTTGATATAAAAGGGATGATAGATGGGTAAAGGAGTGACCAATGTGCCGTTTCGATAAAATTACCAGGGCTGTTTTGTGTCAGAGATGAAATCGACACGCGAAGCACGTTTCTGGGAAGCGGTAGAGGCGGAACGCGATCCGGTATATAAAGCATGGCTTCTCGAAAACAAAGAAGTTTTTATCACCCGCCCCCGAACACAGAAAAAAGCCTGGCTTGAAGCGCTGGAGACAGAATGCAATTGTGAAGCGGGACTTGAAGGTGTTGAAATACACAAAGGCGAAATCTATTTTGCCGATCTCGATCCCAAAGCCAAAGGGAAAATCAGACCTGTACTTATTTTTCAAAATGACAAACTGAACCGTGCTGTCACTTTGGGTATTTACCATAGTATCATCGTTTTGCCGCTCAGTTCCAGGCTCTACGGAGGGGCTTATCGGTTTCGTATAGAAGCGCGGGACAATCTTCCAAAAACCAGCGAAGTAGTTTGCAATGCCATCGGTTTGGTGGGGAGTAACCGTCTCATACCAGAACGTGGATTGCTGACAAAACTCTCTTCTGATGAAGAGGGAAAGATTCAGAAGATTTTGCAGGAAATCATGGGAAGATAACCATAGCAAATAAGTTTCCGATAGGGAGATTTATTTACCATATTTTCAAGGAAAAACTATGCTTTGGTTATCTGCTTAAAAACTTTCAATATCTGGAAAATTGCTAATCATTTCATTATATGTTTTATATTTTTTTAGTGTTTCTACAACAATTTTTATAGGTTCTTTATATATTTTTGGCAAGTCAAATTCATTTTCGTGTAATTCAAATGCTAATTTTTCTTGAGGTGGACAAAACTGTGCATTGACTTCCTACTCTAACTAAAGCTAACTCTAAAACATTATATTAAAACTCTCAAATGGTGAAAAGTTAGAAGAGAGAGATATAATATTTTTAACCAAATAGATATTCAAAATAAGAGGTTAACGGTGGACTTGATGAATGAACGGTTTTGCTCAACCAAGTTTTTTAAACTATTTAATCATGATAGCAAGAAAAACT
>CAZYZD010000122.1:0-3792 GCA_964651755.1 uncultured Sulfurospirillum sp.
TTTGGGTTTATGCAGTGCATTGGCATCGACTCCACCGCTGAGTACTTTACCGCTTGATGGGGTGACCGTATTGTAGGCACGTGCAAGTCTTGTGATAGAGTCGAGCAGGATGACAACATCTTTACCCATTTCTACCATTCTTTTAGCTCTCTCAACAACTAGTTCTGCAACGCGTACATGATTTTGGGCAGGCATATCGAAAGTGGAACTGTACACATCTCCCTTGACGGAGCGCTGCATATCGGTTACTTCTTCCGGTCTCTCATCTACAAGCAGTACCAGAAGCATTACTTCCGGATGATTATGGGTAATACCGTGTGCGAGTTCTTTGAGCAATTCTGTTTTACCGGTTCTCGGAGGTGCCACGATCAGTCCTCTTTGTCCCTTTCCTATAGGGGAGAAGAGATCGATGACGCGTCCCGTGAGTCTTTGCGGCTGGTATTCAAGTTTGATCTGTTCTGTCGGATGGAGTGGTGTGAGATTGTCAAAAAGAGGGCGGTTTCTGCTCTCTTTCATAGGTAGATAGTTGATTGCTTCGATTTTCAGGAGGGCATAGTAGCGTTCCTGATCTTTCGGGGGTCTGACTTGACCGGTGACGATATCACCTGTTCTGAGGGCAAATTTCCGGATTTGTGTTGCACTGACATAGGCGTCGCTGGAAGAGTTGGAAAAGTTGGCATCGAGTGCTCTTAAAAAGCCGTAGCCGTCATTTGCAATTTCCAGAATACCTGTAAAAAGGATATATCCACCCTGTTTGACCTGCGATTTGAGTATCTCAAACATCAAGTCCTGACGTTTAAGTTGATGAGGGTTTTCAACATTGAGTTTGTCTGCAAGTTCAAGAAGTTCTTCGAGAGGTTTGACGCGGAGGTCTTCGATAGTGTAGCCTTCAACAGGAACATGGGTTCTTGTTTTATTATTTTTCTGATTGTGGTTGTTTGATGGTTTATCCATTTTGCCTTCTTTGGAAGTTTATATTCGTAGTTTTGTTTGCTTCTGCGTTTATCTGAGATAAAAATGTAATAATACAGAAGAAAATAATAAGTGAGCATATTGTAGTAAAAAAAGTGTTAAAATGTCAAGTAATTGGAAAAGAAATTTTGTTCCTAAACATTATTGCTCTATAATTGAAAAAAAATTTAAGGTACGGTCAGTATTGAAAAAAATTGCGTGTGATCATTGTCATCTTGAATTTGATGAGAATGTCATGATAGAAGAAAATGATGGTGAAAAGAAGTTGTTTTTTTGCTGTAAAGGGTGTCAGGGGGTATATCATCTTCTAAAAAGTGAGGGGCTGGACACATTTTACGAAAAAGTAGGCGATACAAAACTACAGCCGGCACTCAATGTCGATACCAATCTGGAAAAGTTTGATACTGAAGGTTTTATCCGGAAATATGTCAAAGAAGTTGATGGTCTGCATGAAGTGAGTTTGATTATCGAGGGGATCCACTGTTCTGCCTGTGTCTGGCTGAATGAAAAGGTACTGCACAAAAGTGAAGGTATTATTGAAGCCAGTATCAACTATACCAACCACAAAGCCAAAATTGTCTGGGATCCGGAGGTTTTAAAACTTTCGGATATTATTGCCAAGATACAGTCTATCGGTTACAATGCCTATCCTTATGACGCGAAGATACAGGAAGAGCGTATTAACAAAACCCGGCGGGATTATTATGCGAGGCTGCTGGTGGGGGTTTTTGCCACAATGAATATCATGTGGATAGCCGTAGCGCAGTATGTAGGCTATTTTACAGGAATGCGGGCGGATTATAAAAATATTCTCAATATTGCCGAGTTTATTCTGGCAACACCTACACTATTTTATACCGGATGGGTCTATTTCCGGGGTGCTTATTATGGTTTGAAAAACCGTCATATCAATATGGACTTTCTGGTTGCAACCGGAGCTACACTGGCATATATCTACTCTATCTATGCGATGATAACACATCATGGTGAAGTCTATTTTGATTCAGTGACGATGATTGTTACTTTTATTTTTGTGGGTAAATATCTGGAAGTTCTCAGCAAGAAAAAAGCTGTCGATACGCTTGATTCGATGACGGGTGCTTTGCCCACGGAAGTGATTGTGATCGAAGGGGATGAAAAAAAGCTTAAAAATGTCGAAGAGGTAACAGAAGGGGATATTATCGAAGTAACTCCTGGTGACAAGATTGTGATTGACGGAGTGATTCTTAGCGGCGAGGGTAATTTTGACGAATCAAGTCTGACAGGGGAGTCTCATCCTGTTTTTAAAAAAGAGGGGGATGATATCATCAGTGGTACGGTTTCTCTGGAGAGTGTAATCCGTTACAAAGCATTGAAATCTTTTGAAAATTCAATGTTAAGTACGATCGTAACACTGTTGGAAGAGTCTGTGACTAAAAAACCGAAAATCGAAAAGCTTGCCAATGAAATTTCGGGCTATTTTTCGGTGACTATTTTACTGATAGCACTGGGGACTTTTCTGGGATGGTACTATTTTGAAGGGAGTTTTGAACATGCTCTGATTGTGGCGATTTCGGTTATTGTGATTGCCTGTCCCTGTGCGCTTGGTCTGGCAACACCGGTGGCGACATTGGTTGGTCTTGGTGAAGGTGCAAAAAGAGGTATTCTTTTTAAAGAGGCAAGTTTTCTGGAAACAATGGCAAAGAGTGATATACTTTTGCTGGATAAAACCGGTACTATTACGGAGGGGAAGCCGCAGGTTGTCGGTTTTCATGAAGTGGCACCTTTTGATTATAATGTACTCTATACACTGGTTGCAAGCTCCAAACATCCGGTGAGTAGAGGGGTAAAACAATATCTTGAAAAAAAATATGAAAATATTGAAACAATTTCGCTTGAAGAGATTAAAAATATTGAAGCGAGAGGAATTCGTGCACAACATAAAAAAGATAAAATAGTTGGAGGTAGTGCCAGATTATTGGATGAAATGGGAATTAAAATCTCTTTAGAAGAGGATAAAACACTTTTTGCTTTTGTAGTAAATGGGGATTTGAAAGCTTATTTTTATCTTAAAGATCGTCCAAAAGAGGGTGCAAAAGAAGCGATTAGTGAGATTCGCAAGATGGGGCTGGAAGTGGTAATGCTGACAGGAGATGTCGAAGAAGTTGCACAAAAAATTGCTTCTGAAGTAGGAATCCCTAAAGTTTACAGCGGTTTGTTCCCACATGAAAAGGCAGAAATAGTAGATCGTTACCATGAAGAGAAGAAAATAGTGATTATGGCGGGGGATGGTATCAATGATGCTCTGGCTCTCTCCAAAAGCGATATTGCAATTGCAATGGGAAGCGGTGCAGATATATCGGTTGAGGTAAGTGATGTGGTATTGATAGATGATAAAATCACCTCTTTAAAAGATGCTATTAAACTTTCAAAAGCTACCTATCGCAATATCAAACAGAATTTGATGCTTTCTCTTACCTATAATCTATTGACAGTTCCGTTGGCAGTGGCAGGATATGTGATACCTTTGGTAGCAGCACTTTCAATGTCATTTAGTTCTTTATTGGTGGTTGCCAATGCTGTACGAATAAAAAATGTATTTAAAAAAGAGGAGAGAATGAATGGATAGCAATATTTTGACACTGATGCTTGGCATTTCCACATTTTTGGGTGCACTGGGACTTGGTGCACTGCTTTGGGGGTTGAAAACAGGGCAGTTTGATGATCAGAGACGATTTCTGGACAGTGTGCATTATGACAATGAAGATGATCTCAATGATGCAGCTCAGATGGAGAAAAAGCGTCTTGAAGCTAAGAAGAAAAGAGAAAAAGAGTACAGAC
>CAZYZD010000123.1:0-3718 GCA_964651755.1 uncultured Sulfurospirillum sp.
AAAATATACCAGCATTCTAAGATAAAACAACTGCTAAAATAGCCCAACAAAAAAGGAGTTGTGTTATGAAAATCAGAGTCTACTATAAAGATACCGACTGTGGGGGAATTGTCTATCACTCCAGGTATCTTGATTTTTGCGAAATGACACGAAGCGAACTCTTTTTTTCACACGGAAAATCTCCTACCCAAAACGGTTGTCATTTTGCCATCAAAAATATTGAAGCCAATTTTGTCAAACCGGCATATTTGGGAGACTTACTGAACGTCACAACAAAAATTTTAAAAATAAAACATACCAGTTTTACTCTTTTTCATCAGATTTTCAGAAATGAGATACTTGTTTTTGAGATGAAAATAACACTTGTCAATCTTTGCCAGGATGGTAAACCACACCAAATTGATCAGGAAACAAAAGATTTTTTTAGAGAATTTTTATCATTTTAAGTAAGATTTAAATTTGCGCTAACACTTCATTAACACTTTGGTGTCATAATTACACCGTATCAAGGATATAAGGATTTTTGCCTCCTTTACCTTATATCTGCGAACGAGAGTAAAACTGTAAGTTTTTTTCTCAACCTTTGAAATCAGAAATGAAGCCTCCGGGAAAAGCAGCGAACCTCCTTATTTTACACATCACAATCCTACTAACTCCCGGAGGCTGTTTCTCAAGCCTCCTTTTTTTATGCCGCTACTTTAATCGCCGTAAATGACTCCAACTTTTCAACAATCATCTCATTTACCGAAATTTTCGATTCAATTACAACATCCTGAAGTTTGGAAGAGAGAATCAATTTCAACGGTCTGCTACCGGGATACTCTGTTACGAGCTGATGCAATTTATGTAAAATATCCGGATCATTACCGACTTCTACTTTTACATAGATCGGGTCCCGGTTAATCGGTGCCATCTGCTTTTTGACATCTACTTTCTCTTTTTTTGCATCTTCAAGCGGTAAAACCTTCAATACTTTCATACGTGTAAACTGGTCATCTTTACTGATCGCTACTTTAAAACAGACAGGACGGCTTTGATCCATCATAGCAATTTCGACCAATGTCTTTTCAAATACCATGATCTCAATATTTCCATGAAAGTCCATCAGGTTGACAATGCCGAATTTATTGCCTTTTTTACTGATTTTTGTTTCAATACCCTCTATTTTTCCGACAAAAAGAGTTTTTGAACCGTCTCCAAGTTCATCAATCTGGGAAGAAAGAGTATATTCCATCTGTTCAATCTCTTCACGAAACTCATCCAGCGGATGCCCCGATACATAAAAACCAAGTGTCTCTTTCTCCAGCTGGAGAATATTTTTATTTTCATACTCCGGTAAATCATCAAGTTCGATATCGATTTTAACCATCTCTTCGGCATCGCCAAAGAGAGAATTTTCCGCCATTTTTTTCGCACGTGCCGCTTCTGCACCTACAGAAACAATCTTCTCTATATTTTCCAGAAGTGTACGGCGTGAATAACCAAAACTATCCATTGCACCTGATTTGATCAAAGCTTCCAAAACACGTTTATTGACTTTGGAACTGTCGATACGCGCCATAAAATCACTCAGATCTGCAAAAGGTTTTTCATCTCTGGCTTCCAAAATAGATTCAATCGCTTTATGCCCAACACCCTTGATAGCACCCAAACCGAACAAAATTGCCGGTGTTCCATCATGATCAGATGGACTGAACTCAATCAATGAGTGTGTAATTGAAGGCGGCAGGAGATCAAGTCCCAGACGTTTTACCTCATCAACATACTTGACAACTTTGTCGGTATTGTCCGCTTCCGAAGTTAAAAGCGCTGACATGAACTCCTGCGGATAGTACGCTTTCAGATACGCTGTCTCAAAAGTAATCATCGCATAGGCTGCCGAGTGAGATTTGTTAAAACCGTATCCCGCAAACTTCACAATCAAATCAAAGAGTTCTTCAGCTTTGGCTCTGTTAAATCCTTTTTTCTCAGCACCATCGGCAAACTCACCTTTGAGCCTGTCCATCTCCTCTTTGATCTTTTTACCCATCGCACGACGAACAACATCCGCCCCGCCGAGGCTGAAACCACCGATGGTCTGTACGATCTGCATAACCTGTTCCTGATAGACAATAACACCGTAAGTCGGTTTGAGAATCGGTTCAAGTTCAGGGAACATATAGGTAATCTGCGCCCGCCCATGTTTACGGTCGATAAAGTCATCGAGCATTCCAGACTCCATCGGACCCGGTCGATAAAGTGCCAAAACCGCGATAATATCTTCAAAGTTAGTCGGTTTGAGCCTCTCATTCAAACTCTGCATACCATCGGACTCGATCTGGAAAAGTCCAATTGTTGCACCACTTTGAATCAACTCATAAATCTTCGGATCATCAAAGTCTACTTTGTTAAAATTGATTTCAACATTATGTTTTCTTTTGACAAGTTTCAATGCATCATCAATCACTGTCAGGGTTTTAAGTCCAAGAAAGTCAAACTTGATCAAATCCACATCTTCAAGATATTTCAAAGAGTATTGTGTTACAAGATGATCTTCACCTGACGGTCTGTAAAGCGGTGCTTTGTGCCAAAGCTCTTCATTGCTCATAACAACACCGGCAGCATGCATACCGGAGTTTCTGTTAAGTCCTTCCAAAGCCAGTGCAAACTCCCATACTCTCTTCGCCTGTGCATTGGAACTGATTAGTTCTTTGATTTTCGGCTCTTTTTTAAACGCCTCTTCCAATGTAATTCCAAGTTCATCAGGAATCAGTTTTGCCATCTTATCCGCTTCGGCATAAGGCATTGCCATAACTCTGGCAACATCACGGATAACACCCTTCGCTAAAAGCTTACCGAAAGTGATAACCTGCGCAACATTGTAACGTCCATATTTCTGTACCACATAGTCGATAGACTCCCCTCTTCTCTTCTGACAGAAGTCGACGTCGATATCGGGCATACTTACACGCTCCGGGTTCAAAAAACGCTCAAAAAGCAGGTTGTATTTCATAGGATCGATATCGGTAATCTCCAGACAAAATGCCACCAGACTTCCCGCAGCCGAACCACGCCCCGGACCTACAGGAATTCCTTTCTCTTTCGCATCACGGATAAAATCCCAGACGATAAGCATATATCCCGGAAACTTCATGGAGTTGATGATATCCATCTCAAACTCCAGACGCTCTTCATACTCTTTATGTCTTTCCGGCGGAACAAATTCCAGCCTTTTTTTCAGACCCTCTTTACATTTATGTACAAAATAGTCCGCATCGTTGTCAAAATCAAGCCCTTCAGCAGCAGCATACTCTTTGACAAATTTAAAATTCGGAGGTGTCGGATTTCCCAGTTTGATTTCAAGGTTGCATTTATCGACAATCTCCTGTGTATTTTCAATCGCTTCGGGGATGTCGGCAAAGAGTTCCGCCATCTCTTCAGGAGACTTTACAAAAAACTCATGCACACTGTGTCTGAGTCGGTTTGGATCATCAAACTCTTTATTCATCGCAATACACATAAACGCTTCATGTGCATCTGCATACTGCTGTTCAAGATAGTGCGTATCATTTGTAGCTATCAGTTTGATACCTGTTTCAAGAGAGAGTTTCAGCAATGGTTCATCAATAAAATGCTGATCGTTAATGCCATGTCTCATGATCTCCAGATAAAAATCATCTCCAAATATCTCTTTGTACTCCAGTGCAACTTCTTTGGCTCTCTCATACCCTTTAGCACC
>CAZYZD010000124.1:0-3698 GCA_964651755.1 uncultured Sulfurospirillum sp.
GGAAATCTGCGTACCCTCAGAATCCCGCAAAATCTTTACCCGGACTTCTCCCGGACAAAAGGGATCGTCGGATTCAGAGACGTTGGTAAAGTACGCTATGTTCATCTTGACGGAAGCGGATCGTACCATCTGCCGCTGACAGAGAAAAAACCGAAATCTCCCTACCTCATCGAATCAAACGGCAGGGTGACAGCATTTGATCAAAATCCAAAACATTACACTATCCAACTTCAGGCACATCTGCCTTTAAAAGCGAAATTTTACCTGCCAAAAGGATGGAAAAGCGTACAACGCAATGCCAAAACCAGCCAAAAAGGCAATATTCTCTATCTGCATACTGATGCAGAAAAAACTGCGGAGATCTCTTTTGTACGCCGATAACTCCAAAGAACCGACCGTCATTACCTTCACGGAACTGTCAGGTATTGTCATAATCACCATTGTTCTCATGATTCTCATTTTCCCAAAACAGAGCATTGAAAAGGCGATCAGTCAGGAAAAAAGCAACTATGACCTCACCCTCATCTACCTGCGAAGTATCGCCCATGCCTATCCGGACGATCCAAATAACTGGCTCAGACTCATCAAAGCAGAATTACAAATGGGAAAAACGGAAGAGGCACAAAAAGTACTGGAAAAATTGGAGAGTATTCCCAGCATCAAACAGATCTATCTTGAAATACTCAGCTATGAACTGCTTCGAACCGAGTATGAAAAGAGTACCTCAGCCGCTAAAAAAAAGCAGCTTAAAGCTATTTTGCAAAAGAGACTTCAAAAATTTCTCCAAAGTGATGAACCCACCCTCTGGATGATCACCATCAAAGAAGCACAGCAACTCTCTTTTAAAGAAACAGCATATGAAGCATTTGCCAAACGTATCGCCCATACAACGCTCTGCACGGCAAAAGAGATTGAAACTTTTTTCTATCTTGGACGCTCTCTCCATCATGAAAAAGAGACATGCCGGATTATCGAAAACTACCTCAAAAAGTCACCCGATCCAAAAATCTATACACTGCTAAAAAACCATTATCTTGCACAAAAAGCATATGCCAAAGCAGGAAAACTCTCTAGTGTATATTATCAGAAAACAAAAAAACCGGAATCTCTTTTCGAAGCTGTCGATTATCTTTTTCAGGCAAAAGAGGAAAAAGAAGCACTCAAGCTTCTGAAAAAGTATGAAGAAAACTATCTGGACACACCCGCATACGCCCGCCGGATCATAGAACTCTATCTGGCACACAACAGACTCAAAGAAGCGCATAACTACACCCTCAAAGTGATGCGCCACAGGAAGGTACTTCCATGAAACTAGTACACTTCCTTTTACTCTCTACCCTCCTCTTCTCCGCCATCTTGGCGGATACACCCCTACCCGCAGAAAAAACAGATGCAAAACTGATGCGTCTGAGTCTGGAAGTGATGCTCTACAACCACGACCTGAAAAATGCATACACCATCGCACAAAAAGGAGCAGCACGTTTTAAAAAGGATCTCTACTGGCAAAAGAAAGCAGCACAAATTGCACTCTGGCTGGGTAAAACAGATGATGCACAAAACTACTACAGCACTCTTTACACCCGGACAAAGTCTCCCAAATACAAACAAAAACTCTTCACTCTTACAAATGTATCAGGAGAGCGGCGAAAAATTGTCACACTGCTGGAAGAGAGCCTCCAAACCCAATACAACCCCAAAGAGTTGCAACAACTTTACCAACTCTATTATGATCTGGGATATCTGGAGAGAGGTCTCTCCTTTTTCCAAAAACTGAGGAAAAAATATCCACAAAAAGAGATATACAAAAGAGAACTGCTGCTTGCCTTTAACTGTGAAGAAGCGCAAAAAATAGAAAAATCATACAGCTTGTTTCAGAGAAAATATGGTCTGGATAAAAGCCTGCTGGAACAATATGCAGTACTTCTTTTCAGCCAAAAAGCCTATGACCACCTCTTTCATGAAATTGACCGCTATGCAGACCAACTCACATCCAAAGATCAAAACCTCTACAAATTTTACGCAAATGCAGCCTACCTGACACAACATGAAGAGAAATTGATGCAGATACTGGAAAAGATGTCCCTTCTTGGCATACTTCCTCATGAAAAAGAGCCGCTCCTCTTCTCCCTTTTGCAAAAAAGAGCCCCAAAAAAAGCACTTCTTTTGGCAGAGCAAACCTTCCTGAAAAAACCTGACAAAGAGCACTTTTTCAAATTTGCCTATCAGGCAATTTCGCTGAAAGCATACCCTCTCCTTGCATCACACTTACAGAAGATGCCAGCAACACTTTCCCAAAAACTCCGAAACAATCCGGACTACTGGCGCATCCGGGCGGAAACGGTGCGTCACTTTCCCAAAGAGAAAAATAACGCCCTGCACTATTACCGCAAAGCACTGATGCTGGCACCAATGAATCAGAGCCTTCATGAAAGTTACCTATGGTATCTTATCGATATACAGGATAAAGAGGGACTGCAAAAAGAGCTTTATTTTCTTACGCACTATCCCGCAGTTGCCAAAGCGATGCCATCTGCTGCCGCAGTAGGATACTACACAATGCAAAAGGCGCAACAGGCACGTACTTTTGCCAAAACAGCACTCAGAAAAGATCCCCAAAACTGGCAGGCACTCCTGCTTTATGCCGACACCCTTTCACTCTCCGCTAAACCGCAGCAGGCATACAATCTCTATCTCAAAGCATGGCAAAAAGTAAATCAAATACCAAATATCTGCCAAAAGCAGGAGAGTGGCTGCTTTGACTATTTGCGGCTGGGACTCAAACTTGATCCAAAGCATAGTTTACACTACCTCACCACTGCAAAAAAAAGAGTTTCGCAAAAAGCTTTCAGAGAGCTATATGCCAACTATTTGAGAGAAGAGAACTCTCCATATCCGGCAGAAACCGATATAAATCAACCCAAAACCACCCTCTCTCTGAATCATATTGCAAGAGGGGCGTTAAAAGTTGAACAAACCACCCTCTCCCATACACTTCGCCTGCCGCATAAAGCAAAAGCCACCCTGCATCTAAACTATGAAAATTTTCACCAAAAAAGATCAAAATCCAGCCGCAAAACTGCATCGCTCGAACTCTACCGTGCCCTCAAAAAGAGTGAAATCCGGTTTGAAGTCGGAGCTGGCAAAGATCATAAAAGATACGGATTTTTAAAAACATCCCTGGGATACAGGATAAAAAAGTATTCTCTCAAAGGAGAGATCGCCCTTCATGAAGAAGATGAAACAAATACAAAAACACTACTTTACGGTTACAAAAACAGTCTCCGGCTGCAAACTGCTCTTCATCTGAACCGGCATCAAAAAATCGGTCTGACTTTTGAAACATCACAGCACCATCTCGTTCATGAAAAAATTGAAAGTTTTTTAGGAAAAATTGACTACAGACACTACTTCCGCCTCGGCTATCCCGATATCTATACAGAACTCTTCCTCTCTTCACAACACTATGAAGATGACCCGTCAAACCTCTTCCCAAAAGATTTTACAGAGATCGGTACAACCGTAGGCATAGGTACACTAAGTAAAGAGAAAATGCAAAAAAGATGGAGAGCTTACACCCAGACCACCCTCCTCTTCAACAACCGTACAAAACTCGGTTTCAGTGCACTCATCGGATCCGGTAGAAAACTTTTGGGAAAAGAGTATATCAACATCGAACTTCTCTATGCCAGCGGTATCGG
>CAZYZD010000125.1:0-3573 GCA_964651755.1 uncultured Sulfurospirillum sp.
AACATATCAATGATCTTCTGGCTCAGGAGATTGGAAATATCGCCAAAGCGGATGATATTGTCGAAGTACCGGGACTGCCGAAAACCAGATCCGGAAAGATTATGAGAAGAATTCTTCGTGCTATCGCCAAAGGTGAGGAGATCAAACAGGATACTTCAACACTGGAAGATCCGACGATTGTCGCCAAAATTCAGGAAGCGGTAAAAAACGCTTCGTAACCTCTTTTTCTTTATCATGAAGCCGTTATGATCGGCTTCATGATACTTTTGGTAATCTCGGGCTATTTTCTTTTTTTTATAATAGATAACGCTTTTTATATTTTATTGTATCTTTTTGTAATTTTATAGAAATTGTTTCTCTTTTTTCAATATAGTGCTTTCTTGTATGATCAAAGCTATTTTTGTTTTATTCGATAGTAGAGAGATACAGGTAAAGGAAGTAGAAAACAAGATGATCAAAAAATTAGAAAAAATTGCAAAACATATGCATCTATTATATGTAGATGATAATAAAGCACTGTGTGATACATATCTATCTTTTTTCCAGGATATATTTCAAAGTGTAGATTGTGCATTGGATGGGAAAGAGGGACTGGCATTATATCAGAATAAAAAGTATGATCTTGTAATAACTGATATCAATATGCCTCGTATGAATGGTTTTAATTTTATAAAAGCTATGAAAAAGATTAATCCGGATCAAGCAGTGATTATTGTTTCAGCTTATAGTGAGATTGCCTATTTGAGTAAATTGAATCAGTGCGATATTGACCACTTCCTTGTAAAGCCTGTTGATACAAAAGAGCTTATAGAAAAGATATATCTGGTAATTGAAGATATGTGTGTTCATGAGTAACCAAAAGGCTACTCATGAAATTTTTGGATGGAGATTATTTGGAAATACCCAGAGATTTAAGTACCTGATATGTGATACCTCCTACCGGGAGACCTTTTTGTTTTTGATATGCTTTAACAGCAGCTCTTGTCTGGCTACCAACGATACCGTCGATAGGACCTTTATAAAGACCTAACTCTTTTAGTTTTTTCTGTAACTCTACAATAGTAGCATTTGTAATGCTTGATTTACATACAACACGTTTCCAGACCACTTTACTTGGTGCAACCATTTCACGTTTTGTAACCTCTTTGTAAACTGCTGGAATTTCAACTCTTTTGACTTCAGCAGGCTTAACAACAGTTGTAACGGTAATTGGTTTGTAAACTGCCGGAATTTCAACCGCTTTTGTTGTAGCAGGTGTATTAACTACAGTTTTTGTAAGTGTTTTGTATGCTGCCGGACGTGCAAGCTTACAGATTTGATGACCTGTATATTTATAACCTGCAGGTTTTTTGTTGCCGACTTTAGACCATGTAAATACAGGATCTGATACTTTAACTGTTCTTGTATATGTTGCTGTTTGCTCAGCTACAGGTACTTTTTCAACACGTGCAGGTTCTACAAGCTTTCTTACTTTGATAGTTTTATATACAGCAGGAACATCAACTACTTTGGTTGTAGGAGGTGTTTTTACAACTCTTTTGGTAACTGTTTTATATTTTGCAGGCAGTGTTACAAGACACATAACGCCACAATCATCTGTACCATTACATTGAGATTTTTTCCAAAGAGTTTTTTCAGGCTCTACCAATACTCTCTCTGTTACTGTTTCATATGTTGCAGGAACTTTAACAAGTTTTTGATAAGCTTCTTTTACTAGAACTTTTTCTTCTACATATTCATATTTTGCAGGGATGATTTTCAGTTTGTCATATCCCTCTTTTCTAATATATGATTCAGTTTCGGTTTTATATTTTGCTGGCTGGAAATATTCTCTGACACATTCTCCAGCATTTAGAGTATCAATCGGTGCACCACCTGCTTTTGCAGCTGCAAGAATTTCAGGGCTGACAGGGATATTGTTTTTAAGACCTGTTCTCCAGAAAGTTTCTTCATCACGAACCAATACTTTTTCAGTAATATTTTTAAATGTTGCAGGAATAACACTTAACTTTTCAGAAGCTTCTTTGATAAGTATTTTCTGTTTTGCTGTGCCAAACTGTGCGGGTATAACTTCCAGTCTTTCGCTAGCTTCTTTGACAAGTACTTTTTCAGTATGTGTCTCAAATTTGGCAGGAATTAATGCTTTTGCATAACATTCACCGGGTTGTGCATTTGGGATAATGCTGGATTCCACTGCTTCCGCAGTTAATGACGTTGAAGCAGCAATTAATGATAATGCTACAACGGACGAGAGTCTGTAAACTTTCATTTTTTTCTCCTTGAATTTTCTAGTACCATTCGATTATACAGATAATGAAATCTAATAGCAATTAAAAAATAATACAATTATTTGATTTAAAGATATATTAATATTAAAATCTTTTTATTTTGATGGATTAAGTTAACCTATATTATGATTGTGAAAATATAACATACACTGGCTGTAAATTTTGTCTGGTTTTTGAAAGAGTTAAAAATAATGTGCGTCAATAGATGGAAAAAGAGTTTTTTGTTAATTTTGTTTTTTAGTTTACAATTAAATGCTTATATGATAGATAGTAAACAACTTTCTTCAGATAAACTTTACATACAAGTGGGTGCATTTTCACAACAAAAAAGTGTGGAAGCAATTCAGAAAAAATTGCATCGTTTTCCTCTTTGGCTGGGGAAAAAGGGGAGTATCACTAAAGTTTATGTGGTTAGTAATCCCAAATATAAAAAAGCGATGTTTCGTAAAGTAAAAAAGTTGATACCTGATGCATTTATTATAAAAAATAAAAAAAATATCTTTCTGTCACCTTCCAATACAAAAATATTAACTTCTCAAAGTCCGAAAATGAATCAAAAAGATTTAACCCTTCCTCTTAATACTAAAACTATTTTACAAACACGTAAAAAATTCTTTTAAATATAAAAACTCTTATGCAGATAAGCTCTTATAATTAGTTTAAAGCTTTACCGTTGCTAAAGTAATCTTGTTGTAAAATCGCTTACATTTTAAACAAGGAACATAGAATATGGCAATTACTGTATATTATGATAACGATTGTGATTTGAATATCATTAAAAGTAAAAAAGTAGCAATGATCGGCTTTGGAAGCCAGGGGCATGCACATGCAGAAAACCTCAGAGACAGCGGTGTTGAAGTCATCGTAGGTTTGAAAGAGGGTGGAAGCTCATGGGGAAAAGCTGCTGCAAAAGGGTTTGATGTGATGAGCGTAAGCGAAGCAACAAAACAGGCAGATGTGATTATGATCTTGCTTCCGGATGAAATTCAGTCGACTATCTTTAAAAATGAGATTGAACCGAATTTGAACAAAGGTGATACGATTGCATTTGGGCACGGGTTCAATATCCATTATGGTCAGATTATTCCTCCTGAAGGAATTGACTGTATCATGGTCGCGCCAAAAGCTCCCGGACATACAGTAAGAAGCGAGTTTACAAAAGGCGGAGGTATTCCTGATCTTGTGGCTGTAGCGCAGGATGCCAGCGGAAATGCGCTTGAACTTGCAAAATCTTATGCAAGTGCAATTGGCGGTGGTAGAACGGGTATTATCCATACAACTTTCA
>CAZYZD010000126.1:0-3539 GCA_964651755.1 uncultured Sulfurospirillum sp.
GATATTGAGGATAAAATCAAACAAGAGATGCCCTTTGTTGAAAAGGTGATTATACATTTTGAATAAAAAAGCGTAGAGGAAGTTATCCTCTACGCTTATGTTTATTTAGGGTGTGATTGAAATGGTACCTGGTGCATCAAAACGTGTTACTCCGTTTCTGGCGTGACAATAGTTACAATTCGAGTATTCTCGTCCTTGATGATAGTAGTTGCTGGAGTGATTGACAACATTGCCGTTAGCATCGAGTACATTTGATTTGAAATTTCCTGTGATACTTTTTATTGGTATACTAAAGTTCTCTCCTTTTCCTTTTGCAATATTAGCTAATAACTGCGTTCCATCTTCAAAGTCGAGTCTGATTCTATAACCGTAGGCGGATCTGGTTCCATTTTTATCGACATAAATTTTACCGCCAGCAAAATTGTGGCATATCATACAGTGTCTACCGTGGCAGTGGTCACGCCCTTGATGAATAGCTGCACCCGGATCATCATTGGTGAGTTGTACGAGGGAGTTCTCTTTAAGTAGATTCATATAGAAGGCATCGACGTGGAAATTGTTGTCATTTTTTGCAAAAAGGATGATACCACCGTCACTATCTATTGTTTGGGTGAGATACCTGGAGTTGGAAAGAAAGGTTTGAAAATTGTAGTTTTCCACTTTACCCATCGTGATACCGTCGTCAAAAGGGTGTTGAGGAGAGATTGCTTTAAGTGTACCGCCTCCGAAATTATCCGTTTCATCAACTCTAACGTAGGCATATGGGGTATATGGATAATCTGATGTCGTGTTAAGTGTACCTTCCTGTTTTGCACTGATACCAGCCCAAAAACTATCTGTTTTACACTCTGTGTTACCATCTTTAAAGATACATGCACGGTAGGTAGTATCTCCACTTTTGGGATCAAGAGCGTAAAGTTCATATAAAAAGGAGTCACCGATACCAAGTGTGACATATTTGTAACCTTCTGTTTTACTGTTTTCAATTAATACTATAGGATTTTGGGTACTGCCATCCTTTTTAAAAGCCATCAATAAAGTATCACTACCGGCTATAATCCAACCGTCGATAACTGCACGAATACGCTCCAATCGATTATCTGCCTGTTGTGTTAGTTTGATGATTTTTTCATTGGCTAGATCAACACGGTAGAGGTTTCCATCTGTAGCTATAAAATAAAAGTCTCCGCCTTCAAAGCTGGTTGTGCCGTGTCCCGATTTTATGGCTTTGCCTTCAAGAGATATTTCGGACTTTGAGCCATCTTTTTTATCTATTTTATAAAGTTTTCCATCTGTTAAAAAAACACTATATGTTGATGCAGGGATATCCCCCTCAAAATCTCTTGAGCCAGCCGTTAATATTTCGGTACAAGAATCCATCGAAAGGGTGCACTTCTGAATAGTTTTGGTTATTTCATCATAGGTAAGATAGCCGTCAATGTCCAATCCGTAATCCTGATATGTAACTGTTAGGAGTTCTTTATTGTCAAAAGGGAGCGGTGTATCATTTGGTCCCATATCTGGAGTAATCAATATCGATTTATTACCGCTTTTTGCAGTTAGATACTGTTTTGTTCCCAGATATTCAACTGCGGTATAGGCCGGATTGGAAAGATTGTTTTCAAGACTGCTTTGTTCAGCTTTGCCATCTTGCATAGAGAAACGATACGCCTTGTTGTTTGAGACATAATGAATATTTTGCAAATGTAGATTTGTGTACTGTTTTGTAGTTTTGTTATAATCAAAACCTGTTGAGATGACGCTGTAACGTATAGCGCTGGTGTTGGCATCTAAAAGCGTTTTATGAGGTGCTTTACTTTCGATGACGCAAAGATTATTTAAGCCTCCTAGCGCTTTTGGATTTACGTCTCCATAAAAGAGATACTTTTGTGTTGAACTTTGAGGATCAAGTTTATAGAGTGTTTTAGCTGTACTTTGGGTACTGCTATCACTATCTCCTCCACATCCACTGAAAAGAATGATCGCTGCCGCTATGGCTGAAAGTGTAAAAAGTTGTTTATGCATATGAGCCTCCTTATAAAAATGCATGGTAGCATCTTAAAATAGTAAAGTTAACTCATTGTTAAATAATATTTTCTTCTTAACAAATAATTAACACTTGATTTCTATAATTTCAATATGGCGAAAAGAGAGATATTGGTGCTAGAGGATGATAAACTGTTTGCACAGACATTGGAGGATTTTCTACTGGAGTGCGGTTTTGCAGTGACTTTAGCATATGATGCACATGATGTTTTGGCAAAGAAGTATTTTCGAAATTTTGATCTGTGTATTTTTGATATCAATGTTCCCTATCAAAACGGTATCGACCTTTTTATCGATCTTAAGGAGAGTGGGGATCGGACTCCTACTATTTTTATAACATCGTATAAAGATATTAAGACGTTGAAAAAGTGTTTTTCCGAGGGGTGTCATGACTATTTGAAAAAACCTATTGATTTGGATGAACTTTATTGCAGAATAGAAAATATTTTTCGACATTTGCATCCAAGAGGCGAGCGGGTTTTTTTGCATGACAACTGCTATTTTGATACTTTATCAAGGACGCTTTATCAAGATGGTAAAGAGGTAAAAATGCCTAAAAAAGTGATTTTATTGCTGGAGTTGCTGGTTTCCAATGCAAATAAGATTGTAACCAAAGATCAGATAATCGATTATTTATGGAGTGCGAGTGATGATTTTAGTGAAGGATCGATACGTGTCTATATCAATCGACTTAAAAAATATATGCGTAAAAACAAACTAGTTAATATCAAACATATAGGGTATAAGTTTATTCAGTAAAGAGATCGGATTATACCGATCTCTTATCTCTTTTTAACTTTACGGTCTACCGTGTCCACGCCCGGCACCGCGAAGCATCTGTCCGGCTGCTGAACCATCCTGGACTCTTTGTTGGATACTTTGCGTATTTTGAAGCATACCTTGAGAACCTTGACGCATACCTTTTGACTGCATATTTTGCATACGTGATTGCATATGCATCTGTTGCTGAGTTTGGAACTCACTAGCATCGATAAAACCATCACCATTTGCATCAAGTGTGCTAAATGACGGAGCATTGTCTACATTTTTCAGCAGTCTGCCATCGGCAGCTTGTGCTTTTATTCTTGCACTTCTTGCCGCTTCAAGTTCTGCTTCGCTGATTTTACCGTCACCGTCAGTATCAAATTGTGCAAATGTCGGTATATTTGCCCCTTGATTACCTGCTTGATTCATTCTCATTCCTGTAGCTTGTCGAGATGCGCGGAATGCTGCTATCTCTTCGGCAGTCATCGTTTGCATACGGCTTTGCATCTCCGCTCTAAATGCGTCTCTATCCTCTATAGGAACGCTACCTCTAAGCTCTATAAGTTGCTGAGTTGTCATTTGTGAGTAGTCGACAGCCCATAGACTCATCGCTAGAACACTTGCTAGTAAAATTGACTTTTTCATGATCTATCCTTTCTCTATGAGATTAAACTATCTAAAGGTCGACCTTTTAGATATGGAAATTATAGAATTTTTGTATTACCTCT
>CAZYZD010000127.1:0-3441 GCA_964651755.1 uncultured Sulfurospirillum sp.
CCATATAAATACGGCGAGCATCTTTTCCTCGTGCGGCAAAAGCCTGCACATTGATCACCATGACATTTATACCAGCATCAGATGAATAATTTTCAATTTCATGCAGTGATTTTGAATTATAGATAAATGCCTTAACTCGCTTACCATATTCTTCTAAAAAGTGATCTGCCATGCTATCAAACGATTGATATACGCCTTCACGAATCGCAATGCTCGGTACTACAACAATGAACTTATTCCAACCGTAACGCTTGTTCATTTCAAACATGGTCTTGATGTAGCAATAAGTTTTTCCTGTACCCGTCTCCATTTCTATATCGAGATTAATAGCGCAAGATTTTGTTTTCACTAACTCATCAGAAATAGGTAAATTCTGCTTTTGCTGAACATTTTGAATGTTGGTAAAGATTTGCGCAGGAATCAACATAAGATCAGAGTTTTTAAACCCGTCCAACTCATCATGTTTTTGCCTTATCGTTTCTCCTTTTTTTTCTTCTCTGCCCGGATCAACACGATACGACAAAGCAGAAAGTTTTGGTTGTCCCGCAAAGCAATCTACCACAGCCTCTACAGCCTCGGTTTGATAAGGAAGCTGTTTAAATTTTAGATTTTTCATGCTCATACGATTCTTTCCCTTAAATAACCTTAATATCTGTTGTTGGTGATTTAAGTTTGAAGATTTGCTCGATGTTGATTTTCACAGCATCACTAGCAAAGCCATCATCACGGAAAACAACGCGTAAGGATTGTTTCTCGGCGAGTTTTTTAACAAAATCTTCATTAATGTCTTTATCAAAACAAGCAGCCAAAGCATTGCCATCCACAAAGAATACTTCCTTACCATCAATATCTTGACGTTCAATAGGTAAAGTTAAGTCTACACCCCAATCCAACAATACTTGGAACAGCAAATCTTCGGATGATCTTTCTTTTTTAATATTGCCAACTTGAGCATCGAACATATCAGGATGCGCTTCATCAGGTGATAGTGTTACATCCACCATATTAGAACTATCAATTTTGAATACACGAAATCCTGTATCAAGATTTTCTATGCCTTTTTCATCGGCATTATCTGATTTGACTTTCTTACCTGCGCGGCGGATGCGTTCTTTTCCAACTTCTGAAATATTTACATAACCTTCTTTAAATGCAACACTTTTTTCATCAATCATTTCTGGTAATTGGATTGAAATACAATTAACCGATTTCCCACGACGACTATTGAAGCCAAAAACCGCATGACCTAAAGAACCCGAGCCAGAGAAAAGATCAATTACAATCCCGCCATCCGAGCAAGAAATATCCAATAATTTTTCTAAAAGACCTGTTGGCTTCGGAAATGAAAAAATCTGAGCTTCTCCAAATAACTCAATAATTTCATTTGTACCATGCTGGCTATATACATCATCAATTATTGAAAAAAACTTACCTTGCCTAATATTTCCTGCCTCATCATATAAATACTGTTTTGAATGTACACTCCATGCCCCATCCTTTCCTTTTAGAAAATCTATTTCACCACTAGCTAAAGCCTTTTCAACTCGGTCTTTCGACCAAAGCCATTGACGCTTGGGAAAAATATCTTCTCCATTAGGCCCTTTAATAGAAAAAACAAGATTTTTTCTTTCGCCCATACTTTTAGTAGCTTCTAGTGGGTGAGTTCTGTATTTACCTCTAGTTTCAAAATTATCATCCTTTTGTTTGTAATACCTCTTAATAGATGCATCTTCGAGAGGAACATGGATATCTGCTAGTAAACTTTTATCTTTAGCAAATGCGACTATATATTCATGAAGTGTAATGAGATGCTTTTCTTTTGCCCCACCTCCATATCGTTTTTTCCAAATAATTTGATCGACAAAATTTTCTTCTCCAAAGATTTCATCGCATATTCTTTTTAAATTACCAAGCTCATTATCATCAATTGATATCAGGATAATTCCATTTTCACTTAGAAGGTTGCGCGCTAGCTTTAATCGTGGATAGATCATTGTCAACCAATCAGAATGATAACGTCCATTACTATCAGGATTAGCAACAAGACGACCACCTTCTTCATCTCGCTGACCTGATTCTTCGTCATATTCATCTTTATCAACGGTGAAGTTATCGTTATAAATAAAATCATTCCCCGTGTTATAGGGTGGATCAATATAGATCATTTTAATTTTATTGAGATAGGTTTCTTGCAATAGTTTTAAGGCATCAAGATTATCGCCTTCAATAAAAACATTCTTGGTGTTATCAAAATCAACACTCTCATCACGACAAGGACGTAACGTTTTTGATATAGGCGTATTAGCTGTAACCAGCGCTTCACGCTTACCTGGCCAATTCATACTATAACGCTCTTGTTGACCTTCAACTATTGTGTCTGAAAACTCTTGGCGCAAGGCATCAAAATCAATAGCTCGTTCTATTTCACCTTTGTCATTTTTCTTTTCAGTCACACAACTGGGGAATAATTCAGCCAGCTTAGCAATATTCTCATTGGTGAAATTCGGTGTTGTTAAATCCAGTTTTTCCATCGTTCTTTATGCCCCTGTTTATACTTTTTCGCCATGCTTTAATTGTTCTATTTCATTATTTAATGATCGTAGCTCTGCATTCATTTCCACCTTGCGATTAAATTGTTTTTCTCTATTCATACGAGCTTCCAATTTTTCATATGCTTTGTCCTTAGCTATGATTTTCTCCATTCGTTCTATTTGTCTTTCTAAGCTCTCGTTTTCTTGCGCTTGCAGTGGTATCAACTCACGCAAGATATGTTCATACAAATTAAACAAGTTAAGTACCACTGGGAGTTTTTTATGCTCCGACTCCACTGGTAGCCAATCTGTTTCAAAATACTCTTCGCTTATAACCCATTTAGTTGCATCTACTTCACTAGGTCTTTTATATGTCGCAATAACTTTTATTTTATCTGCATAAGTTAGATGAAATATAATCGGGTGAGCAATCGATCTATCGATACATCGTAAAATGTTTTTATCTATGCTCTTTGTTTGTCTGTCCGGTTTTAGGGCTATTTCAAAAACTTCTATTTCTTTCACTTTATCAGTTTCAGATAAATTTGTTGTTTTTGGTGAAAGCTTATATTGCCAGAGTATTTTACTTACCTGTGATACGAACACATTCTGTATTTTCCTGCTCGGCTTTACCTGAGCATAAATTTTGTTCTTTGCAACAATGCGGCCAAACTTTGCCTGTTGTGGGTAATCAAATAATGCGTTCACTAATCATTACCTTTCTGCCCACTTTCTTGAACAATAAGAAAGTTAATCAGCTCAAAATCATCCAGCCCTGCAACCGAATCAATTAGAGCTGTGGTGCGCTCACCGGTAAAGAGGCTATCAATGTCTTTATCTTCATTGATATCAATAATTGAACCTATGGTCTCTTTTAGTAAGTTTGAATATATGCTCATGTCACGACCAT
>CAZYZD010000128.1:0-3290 GCA_964651755.1 uncultured Sulfurospirillum sp.
TTCCAACAGCTAATTAAAACAATTTATCCATAATTTAATTATCAAAATCAACTATAAGGAGATTGCTATGCAATATTTATTGATACCTCTTTTATTTTCATCTTTATTTCTTTGTGCAGAAGAAGTTTCTACACTTAAAATCCCTCCAAAAGAATGCATGAAAGCCAAGTATGCTCATACGTTGGGCGGAACTATTCATTCACAAAAACTTTTAAAAAAAAGGCTATTACAGAAAATAGAGTCTTCTCTTCCTCACAGTAACAAAGAAGCACTAAAACTTTTACAGCAAAAATATCCCCATCTTCACATAAATCGTATTGATCTGATTCTGCGAAACTGTAAGGGGTATTATTATTCCAACAATTCTGGAAAACCATATTATTTTGATCCTCTGACACTTACGATCATAAAAAGAACTGGAGCACATAAATGAAAAAATTTCTTTTTTCTTTTCTAATAGCAGTAACTATAACCGAAGCACAGGAAATTTCACTCAATAGTATTATCCAATATATACGAGTGTATCATCCCCACTATAAAGCACTCGAAGAAGAGAGTATTGCTCTTGAAGCAAAGGTTAAAGCGGAGAATGCAAAAGAGATGAGCAATCTCTCTATTAGCACTACCCAGGCAAATCCGGATAATAGTGATAGCGGTACAGAATACAGTGGAAGTCTTACATTACCCTGGGATATTGCCAATACACAAAATTTGTCACTTCAAAGCGCAGACCTGCAAATTGAAGCAGAGCTTCTTAAAAAACAGATTGCACTTTTTTCTTTTGGTAATCGTATACGAAATCTCTACCATCAAAGCTGTCTGGACAAAGCTAGTGTCATACTCCATCAAAAAAGTTTAGAAGCTTTTAACCATCTCTACAAAAAGAAAAAAATAGCTTATAAATATAGTGAAATTTCCAAAAAAGAGCTATTGCAGATAGAACTTGAACGTAGTTTGCTTATACAACAATTAAACGCGTTAAAAGAGCGTTATCAAACCTCAAAGTCTGCTCTTTTAAATCTCACAAATATGCCAAAAAGAGATGAGAGTATACTTGAATGTAAAGATCTTTTTCCAGTTGAAGCAACAATTGAAATAGAAAATGCTCCATTTTTATTATCAAATTTAGCTTATGAGAAAGAGCAAGAAG
This sequence comes from uncultured Sulfurospirillum sp., assembly GCA_964651755.1. Lineage (GTDB taxonomy): Bacteria > Campylobacterota > Campylobacteria > Campylobacterales > QNZT01 > QNZT01. The sequence continues at coordinate 1,151 of CAZYZD010000128.1, forward strand.
CTCTTTCAAAAAGGTACCAGCGTTATGACAAATTCAGTGATCCTGTTGCACTTTCTCTGAACTATGATCATGAACTCGATACCAAACGCTATGGTATTGGTGTTGAAATTCCTCTGGGATTTACTTCTCAAAGAAACGAACAGAAAAAAGTTTATCTTTTAAAAGCTCAGGAAGTTCTCAAACATCACCATCATGCGTGGATACTGGAAGCCAATGCAAAAAAAGATCGTTTAACAGCAGAACTAAAAAGCAGCTATCATCAGATTAAAGCACTTGAGGGGAATATTAAAAAATATCAAAATCAACTCATGCCATTGATTGAAAAGAGCTTTCAAATGGGAGAGAGTTCACTTATCGAATATCTGCTGGGACGACAAAAACTTTTAACAATATCTGTTGACTTGATTCACAGCAAACAAAAATATTACCAAAATCTATTTACACTATATACATTAATCGAAACGGAGAAATAGTCATGAAAAAAATTATATTAACAATGCTTATTGCTTTTGTAACACTTGCAGAAGCAAAAGTCATCACACTCTCAGATAAAGAGATCTCTACATGGCAAATTAAAACAGCAACACTTACTACTTCACATGAAGTACCACTTGGAAACTTTTTAGTAGAAATTACTACTCCTCCAACCATGATGCGAACCATTTCTCTGCCCTTTAAAGCACAAGTGGTTTCACTTAATGTTGCGCTCTATCAAAAAGTAAAAAAAGGTGATCTCTTAGCAAATGTAACAGGAACTGAATGGATTGAAGCACAGCAAAAAGCAATCGCTGATGCAATTGAATTAACACATCATACACATACTTACGAACGTAAACAACGTCTTTGTAAAGAACAAATCATTCCTCAAAAAGAGTGTATCGCAGCTTTGGCAGAACTCAAAACAGATAAAATAAAAGTTTCTGCTTCAAAAGCACTTCTTCGCAGCTTTGGAGCAAGTGAAAAAATAATCTCTGATCTTTTTAGCAAATTCAAAATTCACCGTATTATTCCCATAACTGCACCCACAGACGGTACGATTACTGTTTTGAATGCTTCTCTTGGGAAAAGTACTGATCCATCTTCTGCACTTTTTGTTATTCAAAAAGAGGGAGAGCTTTGGATAGAAAGTGATATGCCTAATCAAAAAACAAAAATACTTAAAGAAAAACAACCCGTTATACTTCAGATTGAAGGCAGGTCATATAAAAGTCAAATACTTCAAATAGCACCTATTTTAAATAGTCAAAATCAAACACGACATATAAGATTTGCACTTAAAAAAGGTTCTGATCTACTTCCGGGAATGCGAACCAATGCTGCAGTAATCCTTAAACTTACTGCCAAAAAAGTACCTAAAAAAGCAGTCATAAAGTTAAAAGGAAAACATACTCTATTTGTTAAAGTGAGTAATGGGTACAAACCTTTTGAAGTTGAGATCATAGGAGAAGATCGGAAATTTTATTATGTTAAAACATTTGAAGAATTAAATAAATCTGTCGCAGTTACCTCCGTAGCAATTCTTAAAAATCTAGCAGGAGAACATGATGAATAATCTTATACGTGCTGCACTCAATCAGCGACTTTTTATTATGATCCTGGCACTGGTAATATTAGGATTTGGTATCAAATCTTATAAAGAATTACCAGTTGATGCTTTTCCGGATATCTCTCCTGTACAGGTAAAGATTATTCTAAAATCCAATGGTATGACCCCCTCAGAAATGGAACAGCGTATAACAATACCCATTGAAATGAAAATGGTAGGTATTCCTCATGAGACCATTATGCGCTCTATCTCCAAATATGGTCTATGTGACATTACTATCGATTTTGAAGAGGGAACCGATATTTACTGGGCAAGACAACAAGTGAACGAACGTCTTAATGATATAAAAGAAGAACTGCCTAAAAACCTTGAAGGAGGACTTGCTCCTATCAGTACCCCATTAAGTGATATTTTAATGTTCACAATTGAATCAAAAAACTTGACCCTGATGGAAAAACGATCTCTTCTTGACTGGGTTATCTCTCCAAAACTACGCTCTATCAGCGGTGTAGCGGAAGTTAATGCACTGGGTGGAAAAGTCAAAACCTATGAAATTACTCCTGACCTGGAAAAGATGAGAACCTATAAAATCTC
>CAZYZD010000129.1:0-3187 GCA_964651755.1 uncultured Sulfurospirillum sp.
CTATTTCACATTTACTGGTCTTCATCATAGTGTCGGAAATCTCTTTTAGATGCAATACATCACCTTCTGTTCCTTCACCTCTGGCTATTTTGTCAAACAGATCATACAAAATCCTACCGCCCCAGCGTCCGGGAGCACAACGACCACATGCTTCAGAATAGATTTGATACTGCGCGGCATATTCTGTTCCGGCTTTGATAACATCTACACCTGTATCAAACACAACAAGCCCGTTCCACCCGATAAATATCTTAGAATTTTTGTCTCCTTCATAAGTGGCAGGAATTTTAAAAGATGATTCTTTCCATTCATCTTTATTTTCAATATTTCTATTGTCAATAAATTCGCCTTGCCATGTTGAAAAGAGAACTTTACTCAAGATGCTTTCCTTTTGACTACCAGAGTCCAGTCAACTTCATTGAATTTAACAGAGTTCATAAGCTCATGACCTTGTTCTTTCATCACTTCCATACTTTTGGTTACAGGAGAAAAGTCCCCTACTTCAAACATAAAGATGATTACTTCACCAGGTTTTGCCTCTTTGTCCATGACTTCCACCATTCGGTCAAAAAGTTTATCTTCTTTATATTTTCTTAAATCATATCTTTCCATAAGTTTCCTCTCTTCCCTATCTATCGATTTCACCAAATACGATATTTAAGTTACCGATGATCGTAACAACATCTGCCAGATAGTGACCAGGCAGCATATGTTGCAACAAGCTTGTATGCCAGAAACTCGGCGCGCGTACTTTCAATCTGTATGGATACAGATCTCCTTCCGAACGGATAAAGAACCCAAGTCCACCTTTTGGTGATTCAGTCGGAACATACACTTCTCCAACCGGCGGTCTCATACCTTGTGTTACCAGTACAAAGTGCTGCATCAAAGCATAGTTTTCTGTCATGATACGCTCTTTTGGTGCAGAGATATACTGTGGTACATCAGCCATCAACTGAGGCTCAGTATCACCATAAAGGTGAATACATTGTCTGATAATTTTTAAAGATTCACGCATCTCTGCCATATATAATTTATAACGTCCGTAACTGTCGTTGGTATCTGCAACAGGAACTTTAAACTCCAACTCGTCATAGATTTCATACGGCTCTTCTTTACGAATATCGTATGCTATCCCGCTACCACGGAGTGTAGGTCCGGAACATCCCCAGTCAAGCGCATCTTCTGGAGTTAAATTACCAACTTGCTCAAGTCTCATTTTCCAGATTCTGTTTTGATCCAAAAGACCTTCATAATCAGCAATATTCTCCGGCATTTTATTGATAAATTCAAGCAAATTATTCAGCCATCCGTCCGGTAAATCAAGAGGCACACCACCTATTCTGACTGCTGCATGTGTCAATCTTGCACCACAGTAGTCTTCCATCAGATCCATTGCGAATTCCCTCTCTCTGAAACAGTAGAGGAACACACTCATCGCACCAACATCCAGTGCATGTGTCGCCAGCCAGAAAAGATGTGAAATAATTCTGTTCAATTCCAGAAGTATTGTACGAATCACTTTTGCACGTCTTGGCACATCTTTTTCAATACCCAGTAACCTTTCAACAGAAAGAGCAAAACCATAATTGTTAGAAGTAGCAGCAATATAATCCATACGATCTGTCGTAGGAAGATACTCATTATAGATCATGTTCTCTGCCATTTTTTCCATACCTCGGTGCAGATACCCAACATCAGGCACCGCCTTTACCACCTGCTCACCATCAAGCTCGAGAATCAGACGAAGCTGTCCGTGTGCTGAAGGGTGCTGCGGTCCAAAGTTTACAATCATTCGATTGTCTTCTTTTTCAAAAACCAGGTTTTCATAAAAAGGTTGTAGTCTGTTTGGTGTTTGCATTATTCTACTTCCTGTCTTTTAGTATTGTTTGATTTTTCTTCGTAAATCGCGTAATCAGGAATACGCCATCTTCTTCCTGGAAGTCCTCATATACTTCATCAGGCTTGCTAACCGGTTTTGCACCATACGGTACTTCATAACCGATTCTTGCAAAATGTTTGGTATCTTTTGGATCAACACGCTTGGTATCTCTAATTTCAGGTCCAACAACTTCTCTGTACTCTTTTCCAAAGATTTTATCGATTTCATACCATTGCGCTGCTTCATCACCCTGAAGCGGATATGTTTTTAAAAGAGGATGATCATGCCAGTCTTCAGGCATTAAAATTCTTTTCATGTATGGATGGTTGTTGACAATCACACCGAACATATCATACATTTCTCTCTCTGCCCAGTCTGCACTTTTAAAAACATCATAAAGTGTTTCTATCGCCTGATTTTGTTTAATCCGACATTTAACACGCATCCGCTTTCTTTTTTTCATAGACAAAAGCTGATAAAAGATCTCAAACTCGCCATCTTTCGCAAGATAATCAATCGCACTCATCTCACTTAAAAATGTATAATCACATTTATCGCGAAGATGTGTCATAACAGCCTTATTATCTTTAGGGTCAATAATCACAACCAGTTGGTCAATCTCAATATAGGCATCTTTGATATCAAATTTTGCCTGTAAGCTTTTCACATCTGCAGCAAATACCTCATCACTCTTAGGATCATATTTTGGTGTTTGAGGTCTTTGGTGAAATCTGTCAGTATGATAGGATTTCGCCTGTACGTTGGTTTTGTCAGTATATCTTCTCATTACACTAACCTTTTTGGTTTAAGTTTTTGAAACGCGCTCTCACGTCTAATCTTTTTCTGTAACATCATGACAGCATACTGAAGTGTTTCCGGTCTTGGTGCACAACCCGGCAAATAAATATCAACCGGAATTATCCTGTCACATCCCTGTACTGTCGCATAGGTATTGAACATACCGCCTGTATTGGCACAACTCCCCATACTGATAACCCATTTTGGCTCTGCCATCTGGTCATAGAGTCTTTTGATAAACTCCGCATGTTTTTTTGTCAGTGTTCCGGCAACAACCATCACATCCGCCTGTCTTGGAGATGCACGAAAGATAGTACCAAATCTGTCAAAGTCATAACGGCTTGCTCCCGAAGCCATCATCTCAATCGCACAACATGCCAGTCCATATGTCAGTGCCCACAGCGAGTTACTTCTACCCCACTGAACCAATTTGTCAACTGTTGTCAGAGCAACAGGTAATCCACCTTCCTGTAGATAATTTACTTTATGTTGTGCCATTCAAGTGCT
>CAZYZD010000130.1:0-3027 GCA_964651755.1 uncultured Sulfurospirillum sp.
ATACTTGGGTTGGTAATGCTTTCAAAAAGAATCAATTTTGTTTTCTCGTCGATAAGAGCTTCAAGTTCTTCCGGGTTATGTACATCAAAATAACGTGCCTCAATCCCAAAACGTTTGATGGTATGACCGGTTAGTGTCACAGTGCCTCCGTAGAGTTTACTTGCGCAGATAATATTGTCTCCCGCTTCTGCAACATTGACAATGGTATTGAAAATAGCAGCCATACCGCTGGAAGTTGCGATAGCCGCCGCACCGCCTTCAAGGGCAGCAAAACGTTTTTCCAGAACATCTGTAGTAGGGTTCATCAATCTGGTATAAATATTTCCCAACTCTTTGAGTTCAAAAAGATTTGCTGCATGCTCTGCATTTTTAAATTCATAAGCAGTTGTCTGATAAATAGGTACTTCCATAGTGCGCTGACTATCTTTTTCATAGCCTTCATGAAGTAGTTTCGTTTGATCTTTCATTGGTAGAATACCTTTTTATAATAATGGGATATTATAGTAGAGTGATCATTTGTTTTTGCTCATGAAAGTGATATAATCCTAAAAATTTAGAAACAAAGTAACGCTTTTCAGGGGTTATTGAAATAGTTTCATTATACAAAGGATTACTTTTTGAGAATACTTTATATTGCTGATTTGGTGGGAAAACCGGGACGTGTGATGTTCAAGCATCATCTTAAAAATATTAAGGAAAAATATACGGTTGATACAGTTATTGTCAATGGTGAAAATGCTAGTCACGGGTTTGGACTCAGTACTAAAAATGCCAAAGAGCTTTTCAATGCAGGCGTAGATCTGTTTACCGGAGGAAATCACAGTTGGGATAAAAAAGATATTGTACCCTTTTTGGAGATTGAAAATATTATCCGTCCGTTAAATTATCCAAAGGCAGCACCGGGGAAAGGGATTGCGTATCTGGACATTGAGGGGGAAACACTTGTAGTCATTAACCTGATGGGTTACTATACGATGCCGATGGTAGACAATCCTTTTACGATGATTGTTGATGAAGTAGCACGTTTGAGAGATGAAGGGTATAATAATATTTTTATCGATTTTCATGCAGAAGCAACCAGTGAAAAACGGGCATTGTTTGCTATGCTGAAGGGGAAAGTGAGTGCTATTTGCGGTTCTCATACACATGTTGGGACTGACGATCTTGTGATTGAAGAGGGTACTTTTTATGTGACTGATGTAGGCTTGACAGGTTGCAGGGATAATGTTATAGGCATGGATAACAAACAGCCGCTGGATCGTTTTTTAACAGGAATGGGTGGAAAGTTTGATGTGCCAAATCAGTGTAAAAAGATTCTGCAGGGTGTGGTGTTTGAAATCGAAAAGGGAAAATGTGTTGATGCCTTTAAAATCAAAGCATATGATGAGCGGGAAGTTGAGATTTCACAGTATGCATTGAAGGAGTAACAAGATGAAAATCACAAATAGTTTTGAACTTTTAAAAGCACTGAAAAAGCTGGGATTTATTCAAAAAGAGAGAGATCCACTCTGGTGGCCAAACTCCCTGAGTTTCGAGGTAGTTGCAGGTGCTTTACTGACGCAGCAGACAAAATGGGAAAAAGTGGAAAAGTCTCTGAAAAATCTAAAAGATGCAAATTTACTGACACTGGATGCGTTGGCTGAGGTTGATATTAAGATGCTGCAGACACTGATCAAACCAAGCGGCTTTTACAATACAAAAGCTAAAAGATTACAGGAGTTAAGTCGTAATATACGCCGGGATTTCGGGGATTTTCAGACTTTTCAGTCGGATGTGAGCAGAGAGTGGCTGCTGGAACAAAAAGGCATAGGAGAAGAAACCGCAGACTCAATACTCTCTTATGCTTGTGGTAAAGAAGCAATGGTGGTAGATAGTTATACACAGCGTCTTTTACAGGCACTGGGGTATGAGTTTGAAACTTATGAAGAGATTCAATCGTGGATGATACAAGGTATAGAAGAAAATATGTTACATATCAAAAACCTTTATGATTATGATATCTCTCTTTCCACAATTTATTCACGATTTCATGGAAAAATTGTAGAGTATGCAAAAGTGCATATTCGTGGCAAAAGTGTGAATATAGAGGAGTTATGCCTATGAATCAAAAAGATACCAAACTAGACCCAGCAAAACGTGAACAATATCATAAAGAGCTTGAGGAGTGTATGCGTAAATATAAAGATAAAAAAAGTGAACTCCAATGGGCAGACGATGAATTTGAAGAGTCTGTCATAGAGCAGGAGATGGAGACATACGCAAAGAAAATACGAAGTTTAAAAGCAATACTTTCTCAGGAAAATAATAGACAAGTAGCATAGAGAGTTTTACAACTCTCTATTTTTATAGTTCAACTTCTTCTACTATATGCAGCCCAAATCCACTGATCCCTACAAATTCTCTTTTCCGTTTTGTTACCAGCAGTTTGATATCTTTAAATCCAAGATATTTTAAAATCTGCGCACCAATACCAAATTCTTTCATGTATGGATTCTCATTTGCCGATTTCTCCAGAAAAATCAGTGCACCGCCTTCTTCTTTCATGATATCTACACTTTTCAATATCGATTCATAACGATGGTGTGCGAAAAGATCAAGATCTGTTCCTATATTGTGAAAACGTACATTTTGCAAAGGATGTCCATTGTTTTTGAAAACATAGGCTACATGATGATTTTCATTATGATCAAGAAAGTCAATTCTACGTGCAGGAATATCCATAAAGTCTGTATTGGATTCGGCAACAACCTGTATCAGCGATTCATGCTCCATACGATACTCGACAATATCCGAGATATAAACGATTTTGAGATTATGTTTTTGTGCAAAAATCTCCAGGTCATCACGGCGTGCCATGGTACCATCCTCTTTCATGATTTCACAAATCACAGCAGCTTCAGAGATACCTGCCATTTTACACAAGTCAACTGACCCTTCGGTATGTCCGGTGCGAACCAGTGTCCCTCCATCTTTTTCAATAAGTGGAAAGATATGGCCCTGACGGACAAGATCTGTAGGTCTGGTATT
>CAZYZD010000131.1:0-3005 GCA_964651755.1 uncultured Sulfurospirillum sp.
TCGCAAAAATCGCGCCCCTTCTGAAAGCCCCTGATGAGGGCGTTATGTGTGAAAAACACTATGAGTCATGATATATCAAGTATTTTAGATTTCGATGATAAATTCCATGAGCATTTTAGCGAAGTGGCTAATAGGTTTGTCCCAGAGTTAGGGAAGTCTAAATACCCAGTTACGTTCAAAACATTAATAGGTCTTATGGGGACGGCGAACTCAGTAAAGTTAGGTATTTACGACCTGGCTGAAGAAAGTGATATGCATTTATACATTATAAAAATATTACACAGGACACTTATCGAGCACTATTTAAAGTTCTACTACATATTATTTCGGTTGCATAATGAAAAATCTGAAGGTGTGGGCGTTGAATATAGAAAGTACTCGGGTATAAGTGAAACAATGGCGTTTATTAATGCATCGACTGCTTCCATGTCAATTATTGGGTTGTCAAAAGAAAAAGAGATTATAAAAACACTTAAAAAGAATCACCCAGATCTTAATATTTCTAAAAAGGAACTAAATGATATTCCATTTAGATGGAAACATAGAAATATCATTAAATATATAAAAGACAATACTGGGATAGTTCAAAATGAAAAGTCATATTTATTAAAGCTTATTGTGCAATATTCTGAATTATCAAGTTTTATACATGGTGGAACTTTTGCTGAAGAGTATTATTATGATGCTTACAGTGAAAATAAACTTGATGAGCTTGTATACGACGAAGTCTTTGAAGCATGTTTTATGGCAGCATCAATGAAATCACACCTAATGATGGCTGTTACAATGATAGATAATAGCTATGCACAAGATATGGTTAAAATCAGTGAGTTGCTGAGAGAGTTTCTTGCACACACACATAACAAACTCATCCAGAGGGAATTTTAAAGTTGTCATGATTTTTGCTGCCGCAAAAAGTCACGCCAACTTTAAAATCCCCTGATGAGGGCGTTAGGCTCAGTAAAGAGGCAATACTTTGGAAAATGTTTTTTACAACAATTTAATCACAATGGCGGGCATTATGTTTGCTGCAATTGTTGGTGGTTTTTTCTCTTTTGTTAGCCTTGTCTCTTCAAAAGAACAAAAAGTATCAGAATTTCGCCAAGAATGGATCGATGGGTTACGGGGAGATCTATCAGTATTCTTTTCTTCCGCTCGAGCACTATGTCGAACTATGCAAGAGACACGCAGCCCGAACACCACTGATGATGATGTTCAAGACTTCAAGTTTGGGAAAGAAAAGATAGGACACATGCGCTTGGCTGGTGCTGATGCTCTCTATCGAGTAAAGCTACGCCTAAACAAGAATGAGCCCGAACATAAGGAGCTACAGCGCTTACTTGAAACTGCGATAAAGATTCAAAATCGAATAAATATAGACAAAGGGCTTGATTACACTGAGGCACTTGACGCCATCGAAAAAGCTTCTGACTACTCCCAAGATATTTTGAAAAGCGAATGGACGAGAGTAAAAAATGGCGAACCAACATATCGCTATTCTAAATATTTTGCAGTTGCGGTCCTTTTTCTTGGTTTGGTGGTTTTCTCTTTAAGTGCATATGTAATTCTTAGCAGCAGACTGCCTGATGCTGTAAGTGAAAAAACTGTGATTAAATCAATTGGTGAAACGAGCGATAAACTAAGCAACGAAAAGCCTAACAAGAAAATCAACAAGGACAATTTACTCAATACGCAAAAACAGCGTATTGAGTAAATTACCTGTTATTAAGTCGTTATGCAAAATAGAAATCACTCTATATGAACGATAAAAATTATTTAACTGGTATAAAGTCAACTGGATTTGAACTTGAATTTTCAATCTCAAAAAGTCTTACGAAAGAAGGTTGGACTGTAATAAACAATAAATACTATATTGATGATGTACAAGGATCAGCTCGTGAAATAGATATATTGGCATACAAAGTCACTTCAAAGAATAATATACAGATATATACAGTATTAATTATAAGTTGTAAAAAAAGTAGCGTTAACTCATGGGCTTTACTAGCCAAGAACAAAAATAATAACGATCCAAATATTGATTGGAGTCCGGTAACTCTGTGGTCAAACCAAAAAATACTGAAATTGATGATTGATAACTATAGCTGGAAAGATGAATATATAAATTCGACGAAAATACTTTATGAACAGTTGTTTTCTCCAAAAAAACATATTTTTGCATTTCAAGAGCTGAATCAAAAAAAAGGAACCCCGCAAAACGATAAGGCAATTTTTAATTCCATAGTTACTTCTATGAAGTCGCAAAATTATGAAATCGCTTCACTGGATAAAAGAAAAAAAGAAGAATCGATATATAATTTCAATCTTGTCTCTGTGGTTGATGCACCACTGCTAAGAATAAATTATGGGCATGGAGAGCCTGAAGTTGAAAATATTGAGTCGGATATCTACGTAGGAAGCTATATAATAAATAAAAAAGAAACCGTTTCTAGAGTGCATTTCATTAAATCTGATATTTTTGATTCCTGTCTGTCAACTTACAATAAATTACACTTGCATAATATAAAACAATCCTCAGTTATATATAATTCATATTATATTGACTGCTTAAAAGACAGTAGGAAAGCCGAATTGTTTAAAGAAGAATTTAACAGCAGTTTAAAGTGGGATATTTATGAAGTTTTGAGATCTTTAAGGCCATCAAAAACTGGGAGTTTGAAAGATGTCGAAATTGGATGGGACAGTAACAAAAATTGCGTAACTATATGCGTAGATGGTGTTTGCGAGAATGATGAGATAAATGCATTTAATGCGAGCAAAAAGATAAATATAAGTGTGACCAAAGCACTAAAAGAAATATATCAATACGAAGGAAACTTTTATTTTGAAATTGATGTTCCATTTTAATAAAAAAATGCATAACAAACTCATCCAGAGAGACTTTCAGAAGGTTCACGATTTTTTGCGTCCGCAAAAATCGCGCCCCTTCTGAAAGTCCCTGATGAGGGCGTTATGTGCTTCTCAGGCAGACTGAAAAGATAAAA
>CAZYZD010000132.1:0-2947 GCA_964651755.1 uncultured Sulfurospirillum sp.
CTTTTATACTATCGACGAACTCGGTAATATCATCATGTAATGCCTGTAAATCCTCTTCATGTTCTACCTCATCTGCGAGAATCTGACTCACTATGTCATATGTAACAATATCTTTTTCTCTTGTCAACTCTGCCAGTTCGGAATAGGTAGTAATTGCACACTGTTCACCTTTGATCGCATCCTCTAAAATTGCCACTACATCAAAATCATTTGGTGTTTCATAGCCGCAGTTGGTATGGGTAAACCACTCTTTTGGATTTAACAGCGGTGTACCTCCCAATTGTAAGATTCTTTGTGCAACCATATCTGCATGTCTGAGTTCATCTGTTGCATGTTGGTCGAGTTCTGCAATTGCCGCATCTTTCATAATCCCTTTGATTACTTTTGATTCTATATAGTATTGATAATATGCCAGCCACTCATCTGCATAGGCTTTATTTAACAATCTGATAACTTCCTCTATCTCTATTCCCTTGATGATTGCATTTCCACGCTTTGCCATCTTTGCTCCTTTTTATAGTAATATTTTTTAATGGATAATCTTTTTCCATGAATTATTATATGATAATCCACCTTAAAGGAAAATTATTATCCATTAAGACCCTTTTCTTTATTGCTCGATTCCAAGCTTACGCGCTATTCTCACGCCATACTCTTTATCTGCTTTAAAAAAGTACTTTAGCTGCTCTTTGAGAATAAACTCACTCACACCTTCCATAGAAGCAACAAGGTTCTCTATCAAATCATTTTTTTCACTCTCCGGCATCAGACGATACAATGCTCCAGCTTGTGCAAAATCACTGTTTTCATCAGTATCATAAGCATACCTGTCAGCATCACCTTCAATCTTAAGTGGCGGCTCTGCCAATTCCGGTACCTCTGTTGGAACCCTATAGTGACTTGGCTCATAATTTGGCATATCTCCGCCATTTGTATCAAAACGCATAAAACCATTTCTATAACCGTTATGTACTGCTACTTTCGGCTGGTTGATCGGAAGCAGGTTATAGTTGACACCCAAACGATAACGCTGTGTATCTGGATAGGAGAACAACCTTCCCTGAAGCATCTTATCCGGAGAAAAGCTGATTCCAGGTACTTTATTTGTTGGTGAAAAAGCTGCCTGCTCAACCTCTGCAAAATAATTTACAGGATTACGGTTTAACTCCAGAATACCCACTTCAATCAGTGGATAATCCTTATGTGACCATACTTTGGTAACATCAAAAGGATTCACATGATAATGTTCGGCTTCAATTTCAGGCATAATCTGCACATACATCTTCCATTTTGGGAAATTTCCCTCTTTGATAGCATTAAAAAGATCCTCTGTAGCATAATCCGGATTTTCTCCGGCAAGTTTAGCCGCTTCTGTGCTTGAAAGATTTTTAATACCCTGCACTGTTTTGAGATGAAATTTCACCCAGAATCGTTCATTGTCTGCATTGATAAAGCTATAAGTATGGCTGCCGTATCCATTCATGTGACGATATCCATCCGGTGTACCACGGTTACTGAAAAGTGTTGTTATCTGGTGCAGACTTTCAGGTGACTTTGACCAGAAATCCCACATCATCTCATTGGATTTGAGGTTAGAATCGGGAAGTCTTTTCTGTGTATGAATGAAATCCGGAAACTTTAAAGGATCACGGATAAAAAATACAGGAGTATTGTTCCCTACCAGATCCCAGTTGCCTTCATCTGTATAAAACTTGGTGGCAAATCCCCGGGGATCTCTTGCCGTATCTGCCGATCCACGTTCTCCTCCCACTGTAGAGAAGCGTGTAAAAGTCTCTGTTACTTTTCCTACTTCTGCAAAAATAGAAGCTTTGGTATAAGCAGAAATATCATTGGTTACTGTGAAAGTACCATGTGCCCCCGCACCCTTTGCATGTACGATACGCTCAGGTATCTCTTCTCTGTCAAAATGTGCAAGTTTTTCCATCAGTAACACATCCTGCATCAAAACAGGTCCTCTTTTTCCTGCTGTCAAAGAGTTCTGATTATTCTCTACCTTTTTACCGTTGTCCATTGTCAAATCAATCTTTTTCATGACAAATCCTTTCTGTTTTTTATGGATAATTTTTTTCCATAGAGAATTGTATGCTAACAATACTTAAAAGAAAATTATTATTATTTAAAATATTTACTTATTTGAAAACTATTATTAATATTATTTTAAGAAATTGCGTGTTATAGTGGTTGATATAGGGAATAGAAGGGGAAAATTATGCAAAACTATGAACAATTATTAAGAGAGAGTGGTATCAAAGTCACTCCGCAAAGGCTTGCTATCGTCCAGGAACTTGATGGACATATTCATATGAGTATCGAAGCACTCTATGAAGCAATTAAAAAAAAGTTTCCTTCCATATCACTGGCAACGGTTTATAAAAATATCAATGCCATGATGGAGAAAAATTTTATTCTGGAAGTAAAAATACCGGGACAAAAATCCAAATATGAACTGACCAAACAACCCCATTCACATATTGTATGCCAAAAATGTGGGAAAGTCGAAGATATTTTACTTGATCTTCATAATGTCACTCAGAAAGCAGCAAACATTACAAGATACCATATTTTGGAGGATGCTTTGATTTTATCGGGAATATGCCCCACCTGCAAAGCATCATAAAGCATATCAGGTTTTAATCTCTTTGATCATAAGCTGAGGGGATATTTTTCCCCGAAACTCATTTTTGGAAACAGTACAGACAACATCGACTTTTTCACCACTGTTTACTTTGTCGGTAAAATTAAAGTGTATAGATTCCAATGCAATATTATTAGCAAGTAAAAGAATCTTCTGATGGTTCTGATTTTGACCAATCACTTTCTCAAGCTTGACATAGGCACCTTTGAGAATAAAGTTTGGCATAGGATTTTTCTGACCGTAAGGCTCAAACTCTTCCAATATATCCAAAAGCTCAAAGTCTATTGCACT
>CAZYZD010000133.1:0-2833 GCA_964651755.1 uncultured Sulfurospirillum sp.
ATTGTTTTAAATGTATCCGGCAGAAAGTGTTCGTTCTGTAATATTTTGATTTTCTAGCATACCTCTTCCAACAGCCATTCTCCAAGTACTACAATAAGGTTCATCTCTTCTGCCAGCGGTATAAATTTGACAGGTGAAATAACACCTTTGATAGGATGTTCCCATCGCATCAGAGCTTCTGCCCCGATAATCCTGCCACTGTTTATATCTACCTGAGGCTGATAAAGAAGATGAAACTCTTTATTTCTGACAGCTTGTTTGAGAGCATGTTTGAGAAAAAGCTCTTCTTCTCTGAGTACTCGCATGGTATGAGAGTAAAATTTAAAATGGACATGCGGATCGTTTTTGGCTTCGTACATTGCCATATCTGCATGTTTGATTAAATCTTCAACACTCTCTCCATCGATACCATAAACTGCTGTTCCTATACTGGTAGAGATATGGGCAATTTTCCCATCTATGCTGAAAGGTTCATGTATCAGGGTCAAAATACGGTTTACTGTTGCAAGTATACTGTTTTGTAAAGTTTGTCTGTTGAGATTACTGTGGATTAAAATAAATTCATCACCCCCGATACGTGCTAGAAAATCATCTTTTTTGAGAATTGTTTTGATTCTGTTGGCGATGAGCTGCAGCAGTTTGTCACCTGCTGTATGTCCGTAAGTGTCGTTGACATCTTTGAATTTGTCCAGGTCAAAAAATGAGACGGCGCAAAATTTATCGTTTGTGGATGCTTCATCGATTTTTTGTTGAAGTGTTCTTTTTAAAAGTTCTCTGTTTGGTAAACCGGTAATATGATCATAATATGCCAGCTTTTGAATTCTGTTTCGGTTCTCTGCCTGTGCAGTGATATCGATGAAATAACCAATATAAGTATGCTGGAGATGAGGATGATTTCTCTGTATTGCCAATACAAAGTGCAAATACTTCTCTTTGCCTGATTTTGAATAAGCTTTTATCTCTTTTTCATAGACTGTTTTATGTGTATTATAGGAGAATCTCCCCAGATCATGACGTAACTGCCGAAGTGTTTCTTTGTCAAAGATTTTTCTTAACGGTACTTTTCCGGAGATGAATTCACTGGTACTGTAGCCCAAAAGACGTTGTACGTTCTGAGAAATATAGGTGCATTTTACACCTTTTTGGAGATTGATTTTAAAATTTATAACCGGTCCCTGGCAAAGGAGGGTATCTTTCTCTTCCAGATAGTGGTTATACTCCTGGAGTTCACTGTTTGTAACGGCAATCAAGTGGGAAAGAGTGGTGAGTGTTGAGAAGTGATGTTGTTGTTTCTGTGATCGCTTCTGTGTTAAGGGGTTTTCCTGTGGAACCCGCTCACTGAGTGAAAGCAGTGTCATAGTGTGGTTAAGGAGATGGTTTTCCCGGTTATTTGCATAAAATTCGCCATAGGTAAAGAAACCACTGACATTGGTGATACCAGTAAGCGGTTTAATCTCTTTTTGGGCAGTTTCATATTGGATATGACGTCTTGCAACACATGCATAAACAAAAATAGCTTCACTCTGCTGTTTTTGCAAGTTTTCAACAGGAATATTGTGGTTTTGCAGTAAAAGATCAAGGTCAGCAAATCCAAATTGATAAATCTCTCCTGTAAAGATTTTTGCAGCGAAATCGACCGATCCGTCTTCATTTGACTGGATTGGGGTTCTGGGAATGATTGCATGCTCTTCCTGTTTTATTAGAGGGAAAAGTAAACCTGCTGATTGAAAGTTTTCACATACATCTTCTCCCAGATAGTGTTTGAAAAAATCTACCGCATCCATATGATCAATAGTATAGACTCTATTCCCTTCTGCGTGTGTGATCATGAATTTTTTTCCAAAAGGAACCCAGTCACTTTTATAGTAGTGCTCTATGCGCAATTTTTTACTGTGCAGTGTTACAGCGACAATACCATCTTTTGAAATACCATGACTGCTGATAAGCAGGGATTTACCGTTTGCAGCAGGTGCTGCAATACCACCTGCTATGATAATCTTTTGTTTTTGTGCGTTGATTCCGTTTAGAAGTTCCTGCCCGTTGGCGGAATGGGTACCGCTAAAGAGAATCATCGCTTTGGTATCTGGCTGGATCAGCTCTTTTGCAAAGGTTTGACCATTTTCAAAACTATTGCTTCCGCAGCCTTGTTTCAGATGTTTGAGTGAGAGTGTCGTCTCTTCAAATGTTGTGATTGAAATGACACTTTCATTGTCCGTAATATTGTCCGCAATAATATTTCCCGCGGTTGTAGTACCGATAATAACAGCACACGGGAAAGTACTTTCCAGAACAGTGAGCAGTTTTGTTATCTCTGCATGTTCGGAAATTCTTGTAAAAAGTTGAATAAGAATTGATTTTGCCGAATTGATTGTATCGACCGGCAGCTGGTTCAATGCTTCTTGAGAATAGGTAAGGTTATAACTTTTCATCTTGATACGATTCCATCTTTTTTTATAATTATTAAGATATATATCGTTTAAAATGAAAATAACTTTATTGATTCTGGTTTTATTATAGAAATAGATGGAAATTTTGGTTAAGATAGCTCTTATGCCGGCTGATTTACTTGGTACTGTTTTTGAGGATAGGTCACTAAAGTAAAACTATGACCCCTATGACCTGTGTCCCATGCTTCGCAACCGCTTTCGCTACTTTTCACAGAAAGTTTGCTTCGCAACCGTTATTCACTACTTTTGAACCAATCTACCTGTAACATACTGATGCAATACACTAGAAACTAGAGTTTGATAGGGCATTCCCAATTCTACAGCAGTAGTCTTTAACATTTGTAAATCATTGGAAGATAATCTAATATTTATCCTCTTGTCTTTTT
>CAZYZD010000134.1:0-2818 GCA_964651755.1 uncultured Sulfurospirillum sp.
AAAACTAGAAGTTCAAACTCTTTAAAAGAAAAAACCTCTCTTTCACAAGAGAGTTTGACCTGTCCCCAAAAACAGTACCAAAGCAAAAGTTAGGCATATATTGTAAATCAGGCAGCATAAGAGCTATCTGAAACCTCTGCCGGTGTTTTGTTTGAAAGTCCGCTATGTGGTCTTTCATGATTGTAGAAATGTCTCCATTTTTCTATAAGGACTTTGGCATCCCTTCTATCTAAAAACCACTCTCTTGAGAGACATTCATCTCTGAACTTTCCGTTAAAACTCTCTACAAAACCATTTTGCCAGGGAGAACCTGGTTTGATAAATGCTGTTTCAATACTGTTTTGACTAAGCCATGAGATAACGGCTTTTGATGTAAACTCCGGTCCATTGTCCGATCTGATAAACTGTGGTTTGCCGTATATGGTCATAAGTCTGGAAAGGGTATCAATCAGATGGTTTGATCTTATCGATCCTGCTACTTCCAGTGCCAGACATTCTCTGGTATATTCATCGATTACCGCAAGAATTTTCAGCTTTTGTCCATTTGCACATCTATCCGAGAGAAAATCATAACTCCATATATGATTTTTCCTCACAGAAGCAAGTTTAACAGGATCATTGCCCACTCTTCTCCTTTTGGGTCGTTTTTTGGGAAGTTGCAAGTGCATCATTTTCCATAACCTGTAGACTCTTTTGGGATTGACATCTATATGATATCTGTTTTTCAGCATAACAGTAATCCTTCTATAACCAAATCTGGGATATGCTTCACTAAGAGATTTGATCTTTTGCATCATTGGCTGATCTTTTTGCATCATTTTACTTTCATAATAAAATGTAGATCTTTTTATATCTATTGTTTCACACGCTTTTCGTATCGATATTTTATGCTCTTGCATGACGCTCACCGCTGCTCTTTTTTGCTGCGGTGTTACCACTTTTTTGCAAGAACATCCTTTAATCCCTCATTCAAAAGCATTTGCTCGGCAAGTAGTTTTTTTAGTTTCGCATTCTCCTCTTCCAAAGCTTTGAGACGTTTGATCTCTGCAACATCCATCCCCTGATATTTCCGTTTCCATCGATACAGAGTTTGCTCTGTTATATTATAGCTTCTGCATACCTCCCGTCTGTTTTTGGCAATTTCCGCTTCCTGCAATATCTTGACTATCTGCTCTTCACTGAATCGCTTTTTCATCTCTTCCTCCGTTAGATTCTCTTATTATAACCTAACTTTGATTCCGGTCTTTTTTTTGGGGTGCAGGTCATAACTATACTACAATTATTCCTAGACAAATTGTTTAGGAGATACAATGAATCTACATACACAAGAAAAGATCATTAAAACCAAGTTAGGGTTGCTCAACCTTGCCAATTTGAAATAGATTTTTTAGCTAAATAATCTTTGATATGATTGTTATATCTTGATTGACTATTTTTATAATCTTTTCAAATACTTTTTATACGTTCCCATGATTTATGTAAATCAACATTTTTTATTTTCAGAGAGATAGTTATGATTATATTGTTAATCTTGTCATTTTATGATATGATTATGCAGTTAATCTTATCAAGGTAATAGTATGGAGTATATAAAAAAATGGGTGTGGCAACATCCCAAATATCCCAATTTCCCTTATGATCGTAACAAATTGGACACAATGCTTACGAAGTTGGCACACAAAACTGGAATACTTGAAGGTACTATTAATACACTCGATAAAAGCTATAGTTCTTCTATTCAGATAGACGTAGTAACCAATGAGATTTTGGCTTCTTCTGAAATAGAAGGTGAAATACTCAGTCGGGATAGTGTGCGTGATTCAGTCTGTAAAAAATTGGATGAGCATTTCGATTATAGTAATGACCGTTCTACGCATCACTCGGATGGATTGGTCGATATTCTTATTGATAGTAGTTTTAACCATGCGCCGTTAAACAAAGAGAGATTACATGGATGGCATAATGCGCTTTTTCCAACAGGATATAGCGGATTGGTCAAAATCAGGGTTGCAGCTTATCGTAGTGAAGCGATGAGTATCATATCAGGGCAAGGAAGAAGAGAAAGTGTACACTATGAAGCACCTCCGTCAATTGATCTTGACAAAGAAATGACTCGTTTTTTCCAATATATCAATACTGCTAGTGACAACTTATATATTAAAAGTGCCCTTGCACATTTATGGTTTGTTATTATTCATCCTTATGATGATGGAAATGGTCGGATTGCCAGAGCCATAGCCAACTATGTGCTTTCTAAAGAACTTGGACTTAATCATAAGTACTTTTCCATTTCATCAGCGGTGATGAAGGATAAAAAAAACTATTACGATATATTGGAACGAAGTAACAACCTTTTTTTTAACAGAGCTTACGACTTTACGCTATGGCTGCTTTGGCATACTAGGATGATAGAGCAAGCTGTTGAGTTTTCTTTGGATAATATCCGCATTGTTGTTAAAAAAGCGAAGTTTTGGGATCGTGCCAGATCATTTCAACTTAACGACAAACAGATTAAGGTGCTCAACAAACTTTTGGATACCGGTGAAGGATATTTTCAAGGTGGTTTGACCAATAAAAAGTATAGAAGTATTACAGGCACCACACAAGTAACCGCTTCACGTCATATCAAAGATTTAGTACAAAAAGGATTGCTCAAGGAGATAGAGGGGTACAAGGGTAGAAGTACCCGTTATGAGATTGCATGGGATGAGGAGGTATAACATTGTAATGTCCCGATATGTGAACTTTTGTTCACTCCCCATACTCCGTTTTTTACAATCCCGGTGCTTTCCACATAGAAGTTGTTACTCCCTCATCT
>CAZYZD010000135.1:0-2762 GCA_964651755.1 uncultured Sulfurospirillum sp.
CTTCGTTGTTGGGAGCAGAATTATATACAACTACCCCTTAATTTACGCTTAACTGGCGAAAAGATTCCCTTAATTTGGCTTTTTTTTGTTTTTCTAATTTTATATTGAAGCTCTAATTAACTCTTTCTATTTTACTTATATATGTATAGCCGCTTTCAGGCTCTATAGATATAGTTATTTTATTTCCAGCAGAATCTGTCAGTTTCAAATTGCAGGTTTTTGTGGCTAGACGAAGTTCTGATGTGCTGCTGTAGGGCTTTGTCAGAACATCCATATTTTTTACTATTGGTCTTCCAAGATAGTCAAAACCAAATCGAAGTGCCCCCGAAACGCCACCATCCCGGCATCCTGTCAAACTAACACTTGTAATACCAAAGCTATTGTACAAATCCATCTGTTTTGTATACATACCAGTGGTAGTAGTAGATATATCTTTTTTCCCAGTCAATATTTGTGCTTGATTTAAAGGATTTTTTGCAATTTCACTTTGAGAATATCCCCCGCTTTTGTCACTGTCAGAATAGATCGTATAATAATATTTCCGCGGAGACGATCCAGTATATTGAAACCGAATCTGCCATCTCTCTTTATACCAGTTTGTATCTTCGGGATCAAAACGATTATCCATCATAGCCAAATGTCGTGTATATCTTATGTGGTCTACAACTTGCTGTGCTACTTTATCTATCTCAACATTATCAATACGTGGAACCATTACCGCAGATATAATACCTATCACAACGACGACCAGTACCAATTCAACCAGGGTAAACGCTCTTTTCACATATAGCCTTTGCTTCATTTATGTTTAGCAGATAAACAATTTTCTATAACATAAATCGACAAAATAGTAATATTCTTTACTCTTTCAGATGAATATACCCTGTCTCCGGTTCAACTAAAATTGTTAACTGCTCACCTTCTTTGTTAATGAGTTTTATATGACATATATTTTGCAGTAATCTTCCACTTTGATACTCTCTGGTCATCGTTTTCAGGTTTCCCATAATCGGTCTGCCCAAATAATCAAAAGCAATCCTTCTTGCACTACTTCCGCAATGAGACATTTGTATTTTCTTGATATGATATTTCTGTCCAATATTTAAAGACTTCATGGCTTCTTTATCTTCATATTTGACCAGATAATTTCCTGACATACCACCTGTCAAAAGCTGACTATGATTTAAGGGGTTTATTGCAAGCTCTTTTGGATCGGGATTTCCAGTATGATGTCCTGCCCAGTCACTAAAAACGCTATATGCACAGGTATCTTTGGTTCCGCCGCAATTTGCAAAATAGAGTTGCCATCTTGTTTTATACCATTGATCGTCAGAGACAGGATCAAAACGATTATCCATCATAGCCAAATGCCGTGTATATTTGAGATGAAAAATAATCTGGTCAGCAGCTTTTCGCAGGGAGTTATCATGAAGCCGGGGTATCATAGCAACAGAGATGATCCCTATCACTATCACTACTAAAACAAGTTCAAGAAGTGTAAATGCTTTTTTCAAGAGGTACCTTTGCCAAAATAGTCACTATAACTATTTCGGCAAAAGATATAAGAAGTTAAATTTTTAGATTAGATCTCTTCCGCTTTTTGTACGTCGTAGAGAATGTCATCCATCGGATGTCTGTACATAGGCATTGCAAGACGTTTTTCATCCAGTACATGACCGATGAAACCGATACTTCTACCAACAATAAAGAAAGCATTGAGTGTACCGGACTCGATAAACTCATTGATCTCTTCTTCACTGTATCCTAATGCTCTCCACATATCTTCCATCATAATACCGATTGTACCATCCACGTTAAGGATCAGGTTATCTTTTTTAGATGTTGTCAATTGCTCAACTGTCAATGCATAATCCAGCAATGGAGTTGACGGGAAGTGCTCATTTGCAAACTTTTTAAGTCCTTCAACTCTCAAGTCAGGATTTCTGAGAGATTTGATTCTGTGACCAATACCAGGAATCGGCACACCCTCTTTTTTCATATATGCAAGGAATTCAGCCGGTGTAAGTTTGTTGTCGTCTGCATATTTGAAATATTTTGCAGCACCGTCAATTGCACCACCAAATCTTGGACCGATAGTCAAAAGACCAGTTACCAGTGATTCAACCACAGATTTACCTGCTCTTGCCGTTACTTTTGCATTATGCGCACCGGAAACTGCCGGTCCGTGATCTGCAACTGTTTTGATTACAGTCTCGATGAACTCTGTAGCCCATTTCGGATAAACTTTTTTGAACCAAAGCAGTGAAATAACATCACCGATACCTTTTCCTGTATCAGGTGTCGCAACAGAAGAGATTGGGAAACCTGCATATGTTGCCTCTTCACCTCTGTCATCAGAGATTGTACAGATAAAGTTTTTCGCTTTTCTGATTTTCGGGATTTCATTGATTTCTGGCTCAGGAATCTCAAGAATTATACCTTCATTGTAAAGTTTGGTATAGACTTCATTGATAACACGTGGAATATCATTGAAAGATTCAGGTACATGAATACCTGCTTCAGCCATCGCTTTGTTTTTCGCTGCTGCTGTTTCAGCATCTGCATTTGCACTTGCACCAGCATGTCCAAACTGTACACCGGAGCTGAAGTGTTTTGCGATAGTACCGATACACCAGGCGATAACAGGTTTTGTAATCTTACCAGATTTTACTGCTTCAATGATTTTGTACTCTTCTGTACCACCCACTTCACCAAGTAAAATCATATACTTGACATCCGGGTTTTTCTCCATACGAAGCATA
>CAZYZD010000136.1:0-2701 GCA_964651755.1 uncultured Sulfurospirillum sp.
ACAGTAAATGCAATCGGTGAAGGTACTTGGGGAGAACGTCTCTATATCAAAGTTGGTGTAGAAGATAATCCAGATCGGTTTAAACTTGGTGTATATTACTGGAAAAAAAAGCCGGATCCTTTTTATGACCCTGATCTAGACCAAAAGAGCCTGCCTCGACCTGATTTAATTGAGTTCTTTGGTAATTTATCGGTTGAAGAAACATCTAGTGACTTTCATGAAAAAAAAGTAAATGGTATTTCCAATTTAATTGAAATTAAAAAAGAGACAGGTGATAGCGGTAAAATTCCAGAAGCCACCGAATATGACGGTAGTGCAGCAGGAGGATCAAAAAATACCGTCCAACTCGATGCCAAAGCATTGGATATAGACGGTTTTTACAAAGATATGTTTATAGAAATGACAAGTGGTAGCAATGTAGGACAAATTCGAAAGATTGAAAAATATGTTGTTGACAATGGAGTTTCTCCTGCCACTAAAACTGTTACTGTCAATAAAGATTGGCAAGGTTCTAGTCCAGCTAAGAATAATAAATACAAAATATATTTGCCTGATATATTGTTAATCAGTGAAGGAAAATTTTCAAATGCGACAACTTCTACTACGACAGTAACTCTTGATGCCAAAGCCTCAGAAATAGATAATTTTTATAAAGATATGTTTATAGAAGTTACAAGTGGCAACAATGCAGGACAAATTCGAAAAATTGAAAAATATGTCAACTCTACTAAAACTGTAACTGTTACTGAAAATATAACTGTTGGAAAGGATGATCAATACAAAATATTTAAACTTAACCCATTGATACTTTTGAAAGCCTTGGAAAAAGGTGAAGATGGAAATAAAATTATTACTTCGGATTATCAAGGTACCCAGAAAGATGGTGTTAGAACAGGATTATTGGCTTTTGAAAAAATTGATGATATCTCTATTTTGTATGCACCAAATTCAAATAATTTGAATGGTTTAACTACTGCATTGATAACACATTGTGAAAATATGAAAGACAGGTTTGCGATTGTAGATTCAGAAAAAAGTTTTCCTAATATTGGCTTATTAACTCCAAAAGATGCAAATGATACAAAATACGCAGCATTTTATTATCCATGGATAAAAATCATAGACCCTCAAAATGGTATGAAAAAGCTCATTCCACCTGGAGGATATATGGCAGGTATTTATGCCCGTAGTGATGTAGAAAGAGGTGTTCATAAAGCTCCTGCAAATGAAGTTGTAAGAGGTGTAGTTGACTTGGAGTTTCCTATCGGAAAAGGTGAACAAGATCTACTCAATCCTCGTGGTGTCAACTGTATCCGTGCATTTCCCGGACGTGGCATCCGTATATGGGGTGCGAGAACACTCTCCAGTGATCCTTTATGGAAGTATATCAATATCAGAAGATTGTTTATATATCTTGAAGAGTCTATAGATGAAGGTACACAGTGGGTAGTTTTTGAGCCAAATAGTGAAATCCTTTGGGATCGGGTAAAACAGACTATTAGTAACTTCCTTAAAGGTGTGTGGAAAAGTGGGGCATTGATGGGAAGAACGCCTGAAGAAGCTTTTTTTGTCAGATGTGACAAAACTACGATGACACAGGATGATATAGACAATGGAAGATTGATCGTGATGATTGGTGTGGCTGCGGTAAAACCGGCTGAATTTGTGATCTTTAGAATTGCCCAATGGACAGGCAGTGCAGAAGCAGAAGAATAATTAGAAAGGATAAAAAATGGCAGAGAGAAAAGATCCCTTTAAAAATTTTAAATATTTGGTAGAGATAGATGGTGTCACGCAAGGCGGTTTTAGTGAAGTTACCATACCAGACAGCACACAGGATGTCATCGAGTATCGGGAAGGAACTGATCTGATAACGGTTAGAAAACAACCTGGACTTATCAAGTACGGCAATCTGACACTTAAGTGGGGCGTAACAGATTCGCTGGAACTTTATAACTGGAGAAAAATGGTAGAAGATGGAAAAATAAATGAGGCAAGAAAAAATATTTCTATAAATATCCTTGATGATATGGGGCAATCTGTAGGTCGCTGGGAGTTTGAGAATGCATGGCCAACCAAATACGATGCACCAGATCTCAAAGCAACAGGCAATGAAATATCTATCGAGTCTATTGAAATTGCACATGAAGGTATGAAAAGAACAAAATAAAAGGAATAAATGATGGCTTTGCAGACAGAATATGATTTTACTTTACCAAAAGGGTTTGTAGATGAAGAGGGGACTTTACATAAAGAGGGCATTATGCGGTTAGCAACTGCAGCGGATGAGATTTTGCCTCAAAGAGATCCACGGGTACAGAGTAACCCTGCTTATCTAACGCTTATTTTACTCTCGAGAGTAGTGACAAAGTTAGGTAGTTTAAGCAGTATTAATCCAAATACAATGGAAAATCTTTTTTTGGAGGATTTGAATTATTTACAAGAGTTATATCAACAAATAAATAGTTCTAGAGGGGATGCTGAGGTAGACAATAGCTCCCCGGAGCGATAAAAGGTTATCCCCTTGATAGACTGTATGAGGAGATGGCCTTTGTTGCTTATTATTTTCATTGGAGTGAAGAAAAGATTTTAGAGATGCCCCACTGGGAGCGAAAAAAGTGGTGCAATGAGATAAGCAAAATCAATAAAAAGTTGGGCAATGAGCCTGAAAAATCGATTAGTTTAGAGGATTTATGATGAA
>CAZYZD010000137.1:0-2681 GCA_964651755.1 uncultured Sulfurospirillum sp.
ATTATCTCGGGATCATTTTACCAGTTCGATTCATAAATCAAAGACCTGACCCCAAATACTTTTTTAAATCGTGATTTCTCAGGAATACTCACGATAACTTTACTGACAACATTTCTGAAAGCTCTCTGAGTTTCTGGAGTTGTATTTCCAATTGTTTTTTTGTTATTTCAACTCCAATATCGCCGTGCGCTATTGAATCTCTGGTTGATGCTACACTATCCAAAACTGATAATAAAATATGTTCATTTTCTACAAAGAAAACCCCCATGCTATTAAAAAGCTTTTCAACTACTTGAGACTTATATTTTGGAACCCGATCTTGAGTGAAGTTTCGATAATTTATATCTTTCGGGTTTTTCTTATAGCAAGATACGATTTTATTAAGTGTTAATTCTTCTTCTGTATTACCAAAAAAGTTTCTAGTCAGCAAACATATGTGTATATCAGAAATATCTCTCTTTTTTATTTCATCAATATAGTTTTCAGCTATTTGCTTAACAGAAGCCTCAAATTCTGAAAGCATCATCAACCACATAGCTTTGAGCATATACAATTCACTCTCATTTTTTGGCTCCCCATCTCTTCCTGTAAAAGTACTGAGAATCTCCAGAATCCGAGTCTGACCACCTTCTATCTCAAAGCCCAGTGTTAGAGATGATTTTTTTAATCTCAGAGACTCTTTTTTCAATTATTTTTCCGCCAGCTTGAGAATGCAAACTTTTTTTAAATTCTGGGTTGATCATTAATTGTTCTAACTGCGTCAAAAATTGACCACTCGTAATGGTGATTTCCTTTCCAACAAAGTCAGAAAATGCCAACATTTCTGCATCATATAGTGAACGATTGGAAAGGCTAGCCCATTTGTTTGTTTTTTCACCAAAATTCGAAAATGCTTTGTCACCAAGATATTTCTTCACCAATTTGATTGTATCTACGAACAAGTTACGAAGTTCAGATATTTTATCGCTACCAGGGTTTTGATTTTTTTTCATGTAATCGGTAAGGAAATATGAAAGGTTTTCCTTCTAAGTAACATAATTTTATACCATTGATTTTACAGCTTTATTCATCATGTTATAGGAACAAGTTCTAAGCCAAATTGTACTGCTTTTTGTTGAAGTTGTTTTAAAATACGTTGCTTATGAGCATTGTCATATTCTTCCTGACTTTGAGACACATAGACTGTTTTGTTTTTAAGCATATTATAAAAAATAACCGCTATTTTTCTTGCAGTGGCATTAATGGCTTTGGGCGCACCGATTCTTGCTCTTAGTCGTCGATAATGTGCAGCTAATCCACTCTTCGAGTTGGATAATCCCCATGCAGCCAACTTAAATGCCTGTTTTGCTCTATTGCGCGTTTTAACTGTTTTACTGCTCAGTACCTTTCCACCTGAGATTTTATTATTTGGACTTAAACCCATCCATGAAACAAAATGACTGGCTGTTTTCCATTTCGTCATATCAATACCTGTTTCCGATAAAACCTTTAATACACTTCCTTCATCTAAACCATCAATATCCGTTAAATCTGTACCACATAAATCATAAAGGTAATTGGCTACGTCAAATTGTATCGCATTCCTTTCGTGTTTTTTATTCCGTTTTTTTGTGGGAGTTTTTCTTTCTGCTAAGGTGGGCTGTTTTTCAAATTGCATAAGTTGTTGTTCGATCTCCTGATCACAATCTCTCAATTTTTCATGATAAATATCATAAAGTTCAATGGATTGCTTTAAAGAAAATAAATGCTCTTTTCGGTAATTACCCATTAATGATTTAGCAATCACTTCGACACTGTTTTTACAACGACGGTCCCGATAGGATGCGAGCCTTTCTGCATTGCGTTCACCCGATAGAATAGCCCGCAAAATACTCATGCCTGTTTTACTGGTAATATCACTCACCACGTTATCAAGTAAAATATTCATTAGTCTCAGTGCTTTTTGCATATGCTGAATATGCGTTGATAAAGTGGATACTAAGGTTCCTCTTTGTCTCATATAGGCACGCAAAACACAGTATTCATCCTCGGGCCGAAATGCACCCGCTAACAAACCATAGGTGTGCAATTGTTGTAACCACTGACAGTCTTTAACATCTGTTTTTCGCCCTGAAACATTCTTTACATGATGAGCATTTACTAAAATCACTTCTAACCCTCTGGCTTCAAGTATTTCAAATACTGGAATCCAATAAATACCTGTTGATTCCATCGCTACCGTAGTAATACCTGTACGTACTAACCAATCAGCCATGTTTTCCAAATCAATGGTGAAGCATCCGAAATGTCTGACAGGTTGATCATCAAGCGATTCAGGGACTGAAACAAAGTGTTCCCGTGAACCAATATCAATACCTGCTGCATAGAGATTGATTTGCTCCAAATGCTTTTTTATTCGTTTTGCTTTGTTCTTAGATGAATTCTTGAGTGTCATGGCGGCATCCTTCATTATGAGTAAAGGCATACCTAAACGTCAGATAATCGATAAAAATCATTCTTCTAAACGGGATCGCTTTCGCGTCACCAATGCTGGAGTCGCTTATCTGAGCCCATGCTGATTTTCGAGTAAAAAAACATCAGTGGAAGGTCGGGCTTTGTGTTTAGGTCTGCCTTCCTATCATAGCTCACAACTTGTTACTTGTAGTTGGGTGGCCGCCACGGCTTGAAATGCTGATTACCCA
>CAZYZD010000138.1:0-2657 GCA_964651755.1 uncultured Sulfurospirillum sp.
CATTGTTTTTGCCAGTTCCTCTTCTTTAAGGATATGGTAGAGTCCATCGCTGCAAAGGAGAATCTTGTCTTTTTCCCGAACGATATTTTCAAAGTAGTAAATATCCACATCTTTGCCAAGTCCTATGGCAGAAGTGAGAACGTGTTCCATTCCTTCTTCGTCACTGTTATGGTCTTTTGAGAGTTGGTAAAGTGTACCGTTTCTGTTGAGATAAATACGGCTGTCACACAGGACGGTTTTTGAGATTTTTCAGCAGGTATCCCGAAACACGCCGGGCTGCTTCTGCACCGGCTTCAGCACTGCCGACACCGTCACAAACAATGGCGATAGAAGTATCTTCCAGCCGTTTGTATTCAAAGGCATCATCACCTGTAAGGTGATCTCCTTTTGCCAAAGTAAATCCAGATAATCTAATATGCGCCATTTCTAAACCTCTGTTTCTTCAAAATATTATACATCAAATCTCATCTTCTCCGGGCAATTAAGCTGTTTAAAAATTAGGCAGCTTAAATTCTGCCTCCTGCTTGTATTTCCCAGGTCGTTCTCCAGCGTGTTTTTACCAGTGAGATACCTGCAATAGCAACGATTACGACTACAGCGAAGATAACAAATCCCGCGTTATAACCATCAAATGCACCTTTACTCCAGCCGAGAGTTTTGATAAGTGCCGTACCGCCGAGTTTATCGGCGATAGCCCCGCCTACCGGTCTGAGAACTGCCCCTGCAAAGATACAGAGTGCACCGAAATATCTTGCAACAACTTTAACATTCTCTTCTCCCAGCACATCCAGACTATAAAACTGAAATCAAAATATAAAAAAGCCTCCAGCAGGGCAGGTCAGTGTCCTTCTCCTTTCAGCTCTTTATTATTTATTTAATAATTAAACGTATAGTTAAAAATCATAATTTAATAAGCAATTAATTGATGATAAAATAGGCAATTTGTTACTTTTTGGATTTCGTAAAATTATATTCTCATGTTAACAAAACCATATCATATAGAAAAAAGTAATATAATGGTATAATCTTTTTTTTACTTAGCATTTAGCGTTGGTAAAGTTATGTTGTTTTGCAGGAAAGGAAGCATAAAATGGAGTTTAAATTAAAAGATATACCTTACTTTAGCAGTTTGAGTGATGAACACCTCAAAAAGCTGGAGCAGATATCCTATTTCAAAAACTATCATGCTGACGAGCTTCTTTTTTATGAAGGTGATCAGCCGTCAAAACTCTATATTCTGGTAGACGGTGTCCTCAGACTTTATAAAACAAATCCCAAAGGTCATGAGATTTACATTCACCAGTTTGTGCCCATCTCGATGGTAGGGGAGCTGGCAAATTTTGAAAATATGCGTTTTCCTGCATCTGCGCGATTTATTACGAATGGAACGGTATTGAAAATCGAATATAAATCGCTTGAAAATATGTTTTTCAAAAACCCTGATATTTGTATGGAGATTATTAAATCTTTAACAAAAAAACTTAAAGTTTTATCCAATGTTATTCACAATGAGATGATCTTGACTTCGGAAGCTAAAGTTGCCAAATTTATAGACGAACATAAAGAACTTTTCGAAACTGTACGAAATAATCAAATAGCAGCTATTTTAAATGTCTCTCCTGAAACACTTTCAAGAACCCTGGCAAAGTTGAAAAAAAACGGTATTATAGCAATAGATAAAAAACATGCTATTACTATTCTGGATGAAACGGCGTTAAAAAAACTCTTTTAAACGCGCTTCTTGACTTATATCAATCATTAAAAGTTATTATTTTATTACAATTACACCTGTAGTACTTAAAAAGCAGGAGATTGTATGAAAGAAGTATACCTCAATATGCCCCAGCTCGCTCCCGAAGATTTCTTGCCGATCTTTACATCTGCAACATTGGTAATGATTTTTGGGATCATCTTTGTGGGCTTGTATACTTTTGCCAAACTCGAAAAGATTCCCCCATTTTACCAATATGTCGGTTATCTCTTCTGGTTTGGCTGCGCATACTCTCTCTATATGCTCAGTACTCTGGTTGGAAGTGGGGATTTTACGCGAAAAGTTTTGATGGTAGCAATGCTGGCTTATTTGATATTGCCGCATTTCATCTACTTTTTGATGCAAGAGACTCACGAACAACACGATTAAAAGGAGGTACACATGGCAGAACAACCAAAGTCTGTATGGAGCAGTATATCGTTTTGGAGACGATCAGCTGCATGGGTGACGGGATTTGCAGTAGTCCTGTTGATTTGGCTGACATTCGATACGATGGGTCAGATTACAATGGGTACAGATGCAGATTTGCAAAATGGTGTAACCAAAAGGGTTCCGGCTCCTACGGTTATCAATTACAATATTAAATATGAGATGAATGAAAAAAGAGGGCACGAAGCTCCGGTTATCGGTGAAAAAGAGCCATTTTTCGGAAAAGAGTGGAGTGTTGATGAGGCAGCAGCACTACTGCATCTTGGAAAACTGACATCTCAGGCAAAAAACTGTATGAACTGTCATACGCTTTTGGGTAATGGTGCATATTATGCTCCTGATCTTACAAAAGCATGGTTAGATCCAGCATGGAGTGAAAGCGGTCCTTATCTCGGTATGACTGGTAAAAGCACTAGAGAAGAGGCGATGGCTGAATTTTTACAAAATCCTTCAACTT
>CAZYZD010000139.1:0-2552 GCA_964651755.1 uncultured Sulfurospirillum sp.
GCTCCTTGGCCTGGATTTACACCAGAGTTATTGAGTATAATATTAGTTGTAGCGACACAAGCAAAAGGAAGTGTATTGATACATCAAAAAATGTTTGAAAGTCGCTTATTTTTTGTTGATAAATTGATTGATATGGGAGCACAAGTAATTTTATGCGATCCACATAGAGCAACTGTTATTGGAATGAATCATCAATCAAATTTAAAAGCAACAACAATGGTTTCTCCTGATATTAGAGCAGGAATTTCATTACTGATTGCAGCTTTATCTGCTGATGGAACAAGTACCATCCATAATATAGAACAAATAGATAGAGGATATCAAGATATAGACAATCGTTTACGTGCAATTGGTGCAAAAATTGAGCGTATAGATTAGATGTTTTTAAACAAAGATACAATCCAAATTTCGGTATTATTTACTCTGAAATTTGGTTTTTTTTATTACGGATAATTTAAAACTGATGATTGCATACTTTTTTCATCTGACAACATGTCATTTTTATAGAAATGGCAGTACTTTTGCAAACAGTTTAGTATTACAAAATAAATTATGAGCGATACAAAAGAAAATATAGAAGATAAAGAAATTCAATCAGAAGAAAAACAAGAAGAAACAGCCCAAGAAGTTACTGCTGAAGAGCAAATAACAAAAGAAAAGGATAAATTTTTACGTTTGTTTGCTGAATTTGAAAATTATAAAAAACGTACATCTAGAGAGCGAATAGAATTGTTTAAAACTGCCAATCAGGAATTAATGACAGTTTTATTACCAGTTTTAGATGATTTTGAGCGTGCATTGGCACATATTGAAGATGATAAAGAAGCAGAAGAATTACGTAAAGGAGTATTATTGATTTATAAAAAATTACAATCAACTCTTGAGCAAAAAGGACTTTCAACTTTTGATGTAAAAGCAGGCGACATCTTTGATGCAGAAATTCATGAAGCAATTACTCAAATTCCTGCACCATCAAAAAAGATGAAAGGGAAAATAGTTGATGTTATTGAAAAAGGATATAAACTTGGAGATAGAATTATTCGTTTTCCTAAAGTTGTTATTGGACAGTAATCATTTAATTATAGAGAATGAAGACAGATTATTACGAAACATTAGGCGTAAATAAAGGAGCAACTGCTGCAGAAATCAAAAAAGGCTACCGTAAACAAGCGGTAAAGCATCATCCAGATAAAAATCCAGGAGATAAAAGTGCTGAAGAAAAGTTTAAAAAAGCTGCGGAAGCGTATGAAGTCTTAAGTGATGACAATAAAAAAGCACGTTATGATCAATATGGTCATGCTGCTTTTGAAAACGGTGGAGCAGGAGCAGGAGGCTTTGGTGGTTTTGGCGGTGGCGGAATGAATATGGAAGACATATTCAGTCAGTTTGGAGATATTTTCGGTAGTGGATTTGGAGGAAGTAGAGGGAGTTCACAAACTGCTCGTGTAAAAGGGAGTAATATGCGAATTAGAGTGAAGATAACACTTGAGGATATTGCAAATGGAGTTGAAAAGAAAGTAAAAATTCGTAGAAAGGTAAAAGCCGAAGGTGTAACTTTTAAAACCTGTTCTACTTGTAATGGTCAAGGGCAAGTAATGCGAGTGACGAATACTATTTTGGGAAGAATGCAAACAGCAGCAACATGTCCTACGTGTCATGGTGCAGGTCAATCGATTGATAATCGCCCAAAAGGCTCTGATAGCAGTGGAATGGTTCAGAAAGAAGAAATGGTTTCTATAAAAATTCCAGCAGGAGTTTCAGATGGAGTTCAGTTAAAAGTTACAGGAAAAGGGAATGAAGCACCTGGAAATAATTCAATTTCAGGAGATTTATTAGTACTTATTGAAGAAGTAGCGCACGAATCATTATCAAGAGAAGGGATGAATTTGCATTACGATTTATATGTAAATTTATCTGAAGTTGCACTTGGAGTAAGTAAAGAAATAGAAACCGTAACTGGAAAAGTAAAAATTAAAATAGATGCAGGTACTCAATCAGGAAAAATATTGCGATTGAGAGGTAAAGGTCTACCAAGTATTGAGCGATATGGAACAGGTGATTTATTAGTACATATTAATGTATGGACTCCTCAAAATCTTTCAAAAGAACAAAAACAGTTTTTTGAGAAAAATATTTCTGATGAAAATTTCACTCCAAACCCCTCAAAAACCGACAAATCATTTTTTGAAAAAGTAAAAGATATGTTTTCTTAAAAAAAAGTTTATTTTAGTAACAAATGTTACTTAAGATAACTAAAAAGTACATATATTTGCACTGTTATTAGTTGTAATGATTAATAACACTTTTTCATAGCAATTTTCCCACTCAATCTTTGAGTGGGTTTTTTTATTTCCATACTTTTGCAAAAGCAGATCGTCTTATCGTCCGCCTGTGGCGGAAGGAAAGTCCGGACACCAAAGAGTAGCATAGCGGATAACATCCGTCGTTTCGATTTATCGGAATAGGACAAGTGCAGCAGAAAGAATGTACAGGTAATGCTGTAGTGAAACCAGGTAAACTCTATGCGGTGCAATGCCATGTATATTGAAATT
>CAZYZD010000140.1:0-2246 GCA_964651755.1 uncultured Sulfurospirillum sp.
ATAATATCTTGCATTTTATACTATATGTCCTTGTTTTTTGATAAATAGATTTTACCTCTTCACTTTCAGAACGGTTAATGAAGTGTATAAGCGGAGGATGGATACGGCATAATGCCCGCGAACCTTTTTTTGCGTGTATAAGTACCAGCTGGGCAGGCTTCTCGGAGGTTCCGTGCACAAACCTGAGATCGTTGACTGTAAATTTGTATCTGTGCAGTATCTCCATAAGCCGTGGCAACTGTTTGGCATCGTAACAGAAGATCAAAGAGCCTTTTGGTTTGATGATGGTATTGGTTTTTGCCACAAGTTGTTCCGCCGGTAGATGGTCGGCGCTTTTGCTGATTTCTACAGAAGCTGTTGTACTCTTGTCTGTACCGGCATGGTAATAGGGTGGATTGGAGATGATAAAGTCAAACTTTTTGTCGAAAGCATGGTTGAGAAAATCATCGCAGATCACTTCTGCTGCTATTTTGTTGACTCGGGCATTTTCTGCGGCAAGTTGTGTATTATGCGGTTGTTTATCGATCAGCGTCAGGTCGATATCAAAATCTCTGCCGCATAGCAGTCCGAGAATACCGCATCCTGTACCGATATCGAGCAGGTTGCCTTTTGGTCGGAATTGACTGATAAAGTGGTAAAGGAAATGGGCATCACTGTTAAATAAAAAACCGTGTGCTTCCTGATAGAGGAACAATGCATAAACCTTTTTTTGGTAAGATTTTAGCAAATTACAATTAAAGGAACGTGATGATTCTGATACCTGCAAGAATGGCTTCGAGCAGATTCCCCTCCAAAGTACTTGCCGATATACAAGGTCTTCCTATGGTAATAGCCACCGCAAAGCGTGTTGAGGAGATTGATGAAGTGGCGATCGCTACCGATGCAAAAGAGGTAATGGATGTTGCTAAAAAGTATGGTTTCAAAGCTGTAATGACTTCGGATATACATAAAAGCGGTACGGATCGTATCAATGAAGCGGCGAAGATTCTGGGTGTAGAGGATGATGAGATTATTGTCAATGTACAGGCAGATGAGCCTTTTATCGAACCGGAAGTGGTGGAAAAAGTTTTTTTACGTGTTAAAAAGGCAAGAGAAGAGGGCGAAGATATTATGATGGCGAGTTGTTACAAGCGTATCGATCCCACCTTTGCAAACGATCCCAATCATGTCAAAGTGATTATGGATGCCGAAGGGTATGCGATCTATTTTTCCCGTAGTAAAATTCCCTATGACAGAGAAGAGCATCATGACTATTTCGGACATTTGGGTATTTATGGTTTTACCAAAAGAAGTCTGGAAAAGTTTTGTACACTGGGTAGTTGTGCACTTGAAGATATTGAAAAACTGGAACAGTTAAGGGCTCTTTACTATGGAAAAAAGATTGCTATGGTAGAAGTAGAAAGCCGAAGTTTCGGAATCGATACAAAAGAGGATTTGGAAAAGGCGATAGCGTTGTTAAGTTGAGCCTTGTGCAGCACCCCAAAAGAGGAGGAGTTGAAAAAAGAGTGCTGCAAAGGCTTACTTATATATCGGTAATGTCAAAAAAAGTTTTAGCCTTTTTTCTCTTTTTTTGTAAAAAAATTGGACTCAGAAGTAAAAAATGTGTATAATTATTCTAATATTTTGTTTCAGGGATGTATAAAACAAATAGTTTTGAATTGGGTAATTAAGTAATACTTACTTTGAGGCAAAAAAGTAACACATAGTTTCGCATTTTGAAAAAAGTTAAAAAAAATCTAACAATTTTTTTCGAAAATCCGATTTGCTTTGTAAGTACGAAGATGTACTTGTAAAAAAATAAAGGCAGGTATAGATATATGGTTGGAAAAAAAATGTTTTTTATAAAAGCTTTTTTACGATCGGATAAACTGAGGGATCAGGTGTCGTTTGATGATTTCCTGGCAACTTACACCAAAGAGAAGCTTACGGCATTTGCTAATTCTGATATTCACAATGATCGTAACAATGAAAAAGAACTCTCATTTATTCTTTTCAAGATGCAGTGGGATAAAGATGATCCATTTTTTGTCAAAGAAGCAACTTATAAACTTTTTGACAATGTTCGTTTTGAGGTTAGAGAACATGATGTTCTGGTAAAATGGGATGATGATAAATTTCTAATTATGTTGCCGGAGTGTAGTCTTGAATCAGGCGAGAAGATTGCACATTTGATCAAAAGTATTTCGGAAGCAAAAAGTTTTGTCAATATGCATGTCAAACTTGATTATGCGATTACAGTACATGAA
>CAZYZD010000141.1:0-2218 GCA_964651755.1 uncultured Sulfurospirillum sp.
TGGGTGAAGTACTCAAGGGTGAAGGTGCAGTGAAGTCAAGATTATGGATTGCACCGCCGACAAAGATGGATGAAAAGACACTGGTGGAAGAGGGTTATTATGCGATTTTCGGTACTGCCGGTGCGAGAACAGAGATTCCGGGATGTTCACTCTGTATGGGTAACCAGGCGCGTGTTGCAGACAATGCGATTGTATTCTCTACTTCTACGAGAAACTTTGACAATCGTCTTGGAAAAGGTGCGCAGGTTTATCTTGGTTCTGCTGAAGTTGCAGCAGTTGCGGCACTTTTGGGACGTCTTCCAA
This sequence comes from uncultured Sulfurospirillum sp., assembly GCA_964651755.1. Lineage (GTDB taxonomy): Bacteria > Campylobacterota > Campylobacteria > Campylobacterales > QNZT01 > QNZT01. Next base: position 304 of record CAZYZD010000141.1, read on the forward strand.
CCAAAGAAGAGTATCTTGAAATCGTCAGTAAAAAGATTACACCTGAAATGGCTGACAAAGTTTACAAATATCTCAACTTTGACCAGGTATCTCCTGAAATGCTAGAAGATATGATTAAATAGGTCAAAAGCTCTCCCCATTTGCGGGGAGGGCACTTTTAATAGATGCTTGCAAAAATACTTAAAACGATTCTTCTTCTGATACTGTTAGCACTTGTCTCACTGGCAGGCGGCTATTTCTACCTTCAGCACTATTTGAAAGAAAATATTACAGTTCCCAAAACGCTTTTTATTCCCAAAGGTTCCAGTAAATCAGTTATACATGCTTTACATAACAGAGGGATTGATGTGGGTGAACTTGATTATTATCTTTTAAAGATGATTGGTTATCCTCAGGCAGGCTGGATTAATCTGGAGACAACCAATATGAAACGGGGTGAGTTTTTATATAAAATCACCCATGCAAAAGCTGCGTTGGAATCTGTTACACTGATACCGGGTGAAACACGTGAGATATTTTTTGAACAGTTGGCAAAAAAGCTTGATTTGAATGCTACGAAATTAAACAGTTCCTATTTTGAAAAGACAAAAATCCCGGAAGGTGTTTTGATCGCCGATACTTATCATGTACCGAAGGGGATTGATGAAAATGCGTTGATAACGTATCTTGTAGATAAATCTTTTCAAAAGCATCGTACTCTGGCAAAAGAAGCTTTGGATAAGTATGATGAGAAAAAGTGGTTTGAGAAATATGTTACAATTGCGTCAATTATTCAGAAAGAGGCTGCCGGTGATGATGAAATGCCTCTGGTTTCTGCTGTGATTTACAATCGTCTGAAAAAGAAGATGAAGCTTCAGATGGATGGTACCCTCAACTACGGTCGTTATTCTCATGTTAAGGTAACCCCCAAGCGTATCCGTGAAGATAATTCCAGTTACAATACCTACAAAATAGCAGGTTTACCGCCATATCCTGTCTGTGCTGTGAGCATTCCTGCCCTCAAAGCTGCCATTAAACCTGCAAATGTAAATTATCTTTATTTTGTCAAAGGAAAAGATAATAAACATCGTTTTACAACTTCCTACAAAGCCCATTTGAGAGAGATTCACCGCTAAACAGGCTCTTTACAAGTGTGAAGAATCGAAACATAATAAAATAAAGTTACTTTTTAAAAGTAGAAAATCGTAACACTTTAGTGAAGCACAATAATATAATAGTATAATTTTATTTTAATTATAAAGCGTGACGGAAGATGAAAAATACCGTCTTGTTTTATAACAAAACTTACTATATAAAGAGGAAAACACATGTCAAAACCAACTATTATCTGGTCGAAAATCGACGAAGCGCCGGCATTGGCTACTTATTCACTATTGCCGATTGTACAGGCTTTTTCAAAAGAAGCAGGTGTAGATGTTAAAACTTCGGATATCTCTCTTGCAGGACGTGTACTTGCGGCGATGGGACTGGCAGAAAATGAATTGGCGAAGCTTGGAGAACTGGTATTGAAGCCTGAAGCAAATATTATCAAGCTTCCAAATATCTCTGCTTCAATTGGACAGTTGAAAGAGTGTATTGCTGAACTTCAGGAACAGGGCTTTGATATTCCGAATTTTCCTGAAGATCCACAGACTCCGGAAGAGAAACAGATCAGAGAGAAGTACAATGTTTGCCTTGGTTCTGCGGTAAACCCTGTTTTAAGAGAGGGTAACTCTGACAGACGTGCAGCGAAAGCGGTAAAAAAATATGCGCAGGAGCATCCTCACAGACTTAAGCCTTTTGCTGAAAATTCCAAAGCGTATGTTGCGCATATGGGCGGCAAGGGTGATTTCTATGCAAATGAACAATCTGTTATCGTAGATGGTGATCAGAAAGTAAGAATCGAATTAAACGGTAAAATCCTCAAAGAGATCGA
>CAZYZD010000142.1:0-2206 GCA_964651755.1 uncultured Sulfurospirillum sp.
AACCTATAAAATCTCACTGGAACATATTTTTAAAGTGTTGGAAAAAAATAATCAAAATGATGGTGCTGGACGTGTTACACAAGGAGTAGAAAGTATTCTTGTACGAAGTGTTGGAAAACTTAAAAATCTTGAAGATATTGCTTCTCTAGCCGTGGCAAATGTAGATGGAAAAGTAATCACGCTTGGAGATATCAGCAATATTCACATAGGACATCTAACCCGTGCAGGGTTTGTTACTAAAGATGGAGAAGGTGAAGCAGTTGAAGGACTTGTATTAGGATTAAAAGGCATCAATACTTCTCTCGTACTTGACAAAGTAAAAAAGGAACTTAAACAACTAGAAACCCAACTTCCGGAAGGAACAAAGATAAATATCTTTTACGATCGTAGCGATCTGGTAAACCTGGCAACTGATACCGTCAAAAAAGCTTTGATCGAAGCGATTATACTGATTGTGATTATTCTATTATTAATGCTGGGGAATTTCGCTTCAGCATTCAGTGTCACTTTGATTTTGCCATTTGCTCTTTTGATGAGTTTTATGGCAATGCAATATTTTGGACTTACGGCAAATCTGATGAGTCTTGGAGGTTTGGCTATCGCCGTAGGTATCTTAGTTGATTCAGCAGTGGTAATGGTGGAACATATCACCGCAAAACTTGGAGATTCTAAAAATAAAAATGAAACTAAACTCGAAATAATTTACCATGCTGCTATTGAAATGGCACCTTCTATAGTAACAGGTGTATTGATCATTATCATTGTTTTTATGCCATTGCTGACACTAGAGGGGTTGGAAGGTAAACTCTTTAAACCAGTCGCATTAAGTATTGTTTTTGCACTCTTTAGCTCACTTGTTTTGGCATTAACAATCATTCCGGTACTAAGCTCATTTATCTTAAAAAAACGTCCGGATAAAGACTCTTTTGTGATGCACTTTTTTCTCAAGCTTTATAAACCACTTTTGAATTTTTCTATCAAAAATTATAAAACGGTTATAGGTTCTGTTTTAATACTTTTTGCACTCTCTTTATATCTGGCATCCAAAACAGGTAAAACTTTTATGCCAACCATGGATGAGGGAAGTATTATTGTCGGTATCGAAGCAATTCCTTCAATTTCTCTTGCAGAAAGCAAAATACTTAACCTTCAAATACAAAAAACATTGCATCAAGACATACCCGAAATTGATGCTATTATTGCCAGAACAGGAAGTGATGAACTTGGACTCGATCCTATGGGGCTTAACGATACCGATACTTTCTTGGTGCTAAAACCAAAAGCAGAGTGGCGTGTTAAAACAAAAGACGAACTTATAGCCAAAATCAGAAAAAGTCTTGATAAATTCGTTGGAATCGAATATAGTTTTACACAGCCTATTCAAATGCGTGTTTCCGAAATGCTTACAGGAGTGCGAGGGGATTTAGCGATTGATATTTTTGGGGACAATAATCAGATGCTTGAAAAAATTGCTGTTCAAATTAAAAATATTTTGGAGAAAATTCCTGGAAGCAGCGATGTGTATAAAAAAGCAAACGAAGGTATTGAATATTTCGAGCTTAAATTTAATCAAAAAGCATTAGGCTACTACAATCTAAGTGAAAAAGAAATAAGCACTTATCTCAAAACGATGATCACTGGTCTTCAGGGAGGTATTATCCAGGAAGGGATGCGCCGTATTCCACTAATGGTTAAAGGAACAGAAGCATTACAAAATTCTCTCGATCAAATTCAAAATCTTTATTATGTACTTCCAAATGGCACAAATATCCCTATTGCCAACTTTGTAAAATTTACCTCTACACAAGGTCCTGTGCAAATTGAACATGAAAATGGATACAGAAAAACCGTTGTACAATCCAATGTAGAGGGACGTGACTTGGTAGGTTTTGTCGAAGATGTTCAAAAAAGAGTGAAAGCAGAAATCAAATTACCAACAGGTTACTATGTCACATATGGTGGAGAATTCGAAAATCAGCAAAGAGCAATGAAACGACTTGCAATCATCATTCCTATAGCTCTTTTTTTAATCTTTATTCTTCTTTTCATTTCATTTCAGTCAATCCGTCAGGCAGCTATTGTTATGATCAATGTGCCTTTAGCACTTATTGGAGGTTTTGCAGGACTTTACTTCAGCGGTGAATATATGTCAGTACCCGCATCAGTCGGATTTATTGCACTCCTGGGAATTGCTGTTCTTAACGGT
>CAZYZD010000143.1:0-2157 GCA_964651755.1 uncultured Sulfurospirillum sp.
GTTGGTTTGATTGTAGTTAATCTTAATAGACCTAGACCCAATTTTTTTAGCCTAAAATTTTCTATCATTTTTATAATAGTATTCTGGAATGACCCCCAAAAGCTAGACACTTTTTTACATGCTGATAGAGTATAATAATACAAGAGGTAGTAAAGGAGTAAAAGTAATGCCACCACGCTATACAGATGAGTTCAAAGAAGCAGCAGTTAAACAAGTTTTGGAAAATGATTACAGTGTCAAGGAGACAGCTGAGAGACTGGGAGTGCATCCCTATTCACTAAGCAAATGGGTCAAGCAATTCAATGATCCGATGACCCATAAAATGCAGGATGAGAAACACCAAGAGATCCTCCGGTTAAAAAAGGAACTTAAGCGAGTAACAGAAGAGCGGGATATTTTCTTGTGCTTGCACTCTCTTTGAGAAAAAAGGCAGCCGCGTACTTTGCAAAGCACCAAAGCTGAAGTACGCGTTTATTCGTACCTATGCTTTGGAATATCCAATCAGGAGGATGTGTAAAGTTCTGAAAGTGCACCCAAGCGGTTATTATAGCTGGCTGAAAGAGCCTGAATCGACAAGAGCCAAAGAGAATAAAGAGCTTCTGAAAAAAATTGAAGAAGCCTATGAACAGAGTAACCGTACTTATGGATACAGGAATATTCATAAAGACCTTGTAGAGTCGGGTATTCAAGTCAATAAAAAAAGAGTGGCAAGATTAATGAGCCTGCATAAATTATATGGTGCAGGAATGGTTAAAAAACGTCCTAAACACAAAACCGGCAGACCACACCAGGCACATCCAAATCATTTGCAGCAATGTTTCATTGCCAATAGACCCAATGAATCCTGGGTTACCGATATTACCTATATAAGAACTCATGAGGGATGGCTTTATCTGGCAGTGATACTTGATCTGTTCAGCAGAAAAGTAATCGGATGGTCAATGAGCCACAGGATGACACGACAATTGGCTTTAAATGCTTTTTACATGGCTAAGGAACGAAGAGAGACCAAAGATCAAGTGATTCTGCATTCTGATCAGGGCTCCCAGTTTGCTTCATCTGACTGGCAAAGAGTATTAAAAAAATACAATGTCATTCCCAGTATGAGCAGACGGGGAAACTGTTATGACAATGCAGTTGCAGAGAGCTTTTTCAAGACTTTGAAAAAAGAGTGTATCAGGAAATATATCTTTAAAACCAGAGAGGAGGCAAAACGGAAGATTTTTGAATATATCGAAATGTTCTACAACCCAAAAAGACGGCATAGTTATCTGGATTATCTCTCTCCAAACAACTTTGAGATAAGATATTATGCCGACATCAAAAAACAAGAGGTGTCAGCAACTGATTTTGTGTCTACTGAATAGGGGGCATTCCAGAATTTTTGGTATAAAGTAAGATATCTTATCTTCAATCAAATGATTATTTTCTAAAAACTCTATGTATTGTTTTACACATGCTACTGTTGCATAGAGTGTTAAATGAGTATATATTGAGCAAGATTCAATAAAGTGAATAATATGCTTTATCTGCAAATCCTTTTCATTTTTTATCTCAACAATGTTAGAAATAAAGTGGCTAAATCTCTCAAGATAAAGTTGTATACTTTTTGTTCTGGCATTTGAAATGCTTTTTTGTTTCCAATTTAAATATACTTTAATACTCTGTGTAAAAGGTTCATAAAAAACATATTGCTTCCTACTAAATAACTTCTTGGAACTAATGAGATCGTATTTATATATCTCATCTAATTTAGCAATAGCTCTTTTCCTCTCTTGATACACAAATTTAGTTGTATCAGAGTCAGAAAAAATCTTACAATAATCTTCTAAAAATGCAAAGGCAAGTTTTTCCGTATAGTATTCAACTTCATTTTTTATTGCATAGGTTTTAAACAAGCTAAAAGAATAGGCTACCTTTTTTAAATAGCCTTTTGAATAATCCAACTCTTTTAATTTCAAGTAGGTTTTGTCAATCAATTGATCAACTGTAATTAATCGTTGTGAATGTTCCACTATAAATCCTCTTTTTAATACTCTAGATAGACTAGGCATCAGATTATAGAATCTATTGAGTCAAAATAATATGTAAAGTTTTTCAAGCAAGAATCCCTATACCATCTATGCTCTTGCCAAAAACTTTACATATCAATTAACT
>CAZYZD010000144.1:0-2047 GCA_964651755.1 uncultured Sulfurospirillum sp.
CTTAAACTAAGAAACGCTTACAAACGAAACCCCTATACCATCCTTATGGTTACACTTTTGAGTCTTAGAAGCAAAGACGAAAAGACAGCCGTTGTGGCAAACAGGCTTTTTAATGCTATCCAAACGCCTCATGAGCTTTTAAAAGTGCCCATAGAAAAGCTTGAAGAGGCGATCAAGCCAATCGGTATGCAAAAACAAAAGGCAAGAACTTTGGTAGAAGTTTCACAAGTTTTGATTGAACAATACAGTGGCAGAGTGCCAGACGATAAAGCGGCTTTGCTTAGTATCAGGGGGATTGGTGAAAAGACGGCAAATATTGTTATCAATAATGCTTTTTCTCATGAAATGATAGCAGTTGATACACACGTGCATCGTATTTGTAACTTGCTTGGCATCGTTGATACCAAAAGCGAGCTGGAGAGTTCAAAGGTTTTGAACGAAATCGTTCCAGGTGAGTGTAAGAGTATCTTTAATTTTTATATCGTGGCATTTGGGCAGACGATTTGTAAAGTACAAAATCCTTTGTGTGAATGCTGTCCTCTTGCAAATATATGTAAGGTATAAGTATGAAGATTGCTCTTTTAGTAACAACCTTTAATTCTCTTTCACAAAAGGTTTACTGCTATCTTCGCGACAGTGGTTATGATGTGCGGGTGGTTTATGCGATCGATAACAGGCAGATGATTAAAGAGATTGGCGAGATTGAGCCGGATATGATCTTTTGTCCCTTTTTGAAAAAGTATGTACCAAGTGAAATTTTTACAAAATATCCTACTTTTGTTTTACATCCGGGACCTTTTGGAGACAGAGGGGCGTATTCTCTGGAAAATGTTGTATTTCATGAAAAGAAAGAGTGGGGAGTGGTTATTTTAAAGGTGGATGAAAAGCTTGACGGCGGTGATATCTACGTCGAGGAATGCTTTAGAGTCAAAAGCCCTTTTAAAGCCAGTATCTACCGAAATGAACTTTCAGAGAGCGCACTCAATGCGGTGAAAACTTTTTTTGAAAATCATGGAAGTCTTACGCCGACTCCACAGGAAAATGCACCGATGCATAAAAAACTTTCTCAGGAAAATATTACAATCGATTGGCAAAAAGATACTACTGACCAGATACTCAAAAAAATTCATACACTAGACAGTTTTCCAGGAGTTAAAGATGAGATTCTGGGGCTTGAGGTGGAGCTTTTTGGAGCGTGGAGAGAGGAAAAATTTAAAGGTGCTCCCAAAGAGATACTTGCCAAACGTGACGGAGCGATCTGTCTGGGAACGGTAGATGGGGCAGTATGGATTACCCACCTGAAAGAACCGCACCGTTTTAAGCTCCCTGCTACCTATGTGCTAAAAGAGCGACTGGCAGGAATCAAAGAGGATCGGTTAGCATTATTATTTGATAAAAGTTATGCTTCTTTTTATGAGACAAGTGTTGAGATGCGTGATGAGGTGGCGTATCTGTGTTTTAACTTTCACAACGGTGCAATGAGTGCGGCGCAGTGTGTGAGGTTAAAGTATTGTGTTGATTATCTCAAAGAAAATTGTAAAGTACTGGTGTTGATTGGGGGAATGGATTTCTTTTCCAACGGTATACATTTGAATATCCTCGAAGATAGTCAAAAACAGGGTGAAGATGGTTGGGCAAATATCAATGCCATGAATGATCTGGTACGTTCTATTCTTTTTTGTGATGAAATTGTGACAGTAGCATCTTTAGCCAGAAATGCGGGAGCGGGTGGAGTGTTTATGGCGCTTGCTTGTGATTTTGTTGTAGCGAAAGAGGGGGTGGTACTCAACCCGCACTATAAGACTCTGGGGTTAACAGGGAGTGAATACCATACTTATACTTTGCCCAAACGGGTAGGTGAGGAGAAAGCACAGAAACTTTTGGATGCATGTTTACCTGTTTCTGCGAATGAAGCCAGGGAAACAGGTATGGTTGACGCTGTATTTGCAGAAGAAGAGTATTACGAAAAACTGCATCAATTTGCTCTCTCAAAATATAACGAAGATTTCATCTGGGATAAACAGGAGTTTTTGGAAGAGAACGAAGC
>CAZYZD010000145.1:0-2022 GCA_964651755.1 uncultured Sulfurospirillum sp.
ACGTTTTCTGGTGATATCACCGCCGTAACATTTTGCAGTTACATTTTTGCCCATTGATTTGACAGTTTCGCGGGAGATAATTTTGTTGCCGATACTTGCCTGGATAGCTACTTCAAAGAGTTGTCTCGGTACCAGTTCTTTCATCTGTTTGACAAATTCACGTCCTTTGGAGACAGCTTTTGATTTTGGTACGATGATAGAGAGTGCATCGACGACTTCACCGGCGACACGGATATCGAGTTTGACAAGATCACCCTCTTTGTACCCTATAGGTTCATAGTCAAAACTTGCATATCCTTTGGTGGTAGATTTGAGTTTATCGTAAAAATCCATTACGATTTCATTCATTGGGATGGCATACTCCAAAAGCACACGTTCCGGAGTGATATAATCCATCTTCTCCTGAATACCACGTTTGTCATTGACTAAAGTAATGACATTTCCGAGATATTCAGTCGGTGTTAGAATTGTTGCTTTGACATAAGGTTCCAGAATTTTTTCAATCTCATTAACCGGTGGCAGTTCACTTGGATTGTGAATCTCAATCTCTGTACCGTCACTTTTGATCACTTTGTAAATAACAGTAGGTGCCGTAGCAATAAGATCCAGACCAAACTCTCTTTCAAGTCGTTCTTTAACCACTTCCATATGCAGCATTCCCAGAAAACCGACACGAAAACCAAAACCAAGCGCTACAGAAGTTTCCGGTTCATATGAGATACTCGCATCGTTGAGTTTAAGCTTATCGAGTGCGTCTCTGAGGTCTTCAAACTTGTCTGTTTCGATAGGATAAAGTCCTGCAAAAACAAAAGCTTTAGCTTCTTCAAAACCGCCGATAGCTTCAGCAGTCGGATTCTTTGCATCGGTGATGGTATCACCCACACGCACATCGCCGACATTTTTCAGCCCCAGTGAGACGATACCGACTTCTCCTGTTTTGATGACATTGGTTTTGACCGGTTTGAGTGGGTGAGGGTAGGTGAGGGAGAGTACTTCATGTCTGTTTTTGGTTCCCATAACAAGTACTTCCTGTCCTTTTCTGATTTCACCGTCGTAGACTCTTACCAATGCCAGAGCACCAAGATAGTTATCGAACCAGCTGTCATATATCAATGCTTTTGTCGGTGCATTTTCATCACCTTCCGGTGCAGGCACACGGTCGACAATAGCATCCAGAAGTTCTTTGATTCCCTGACCTGTTTTGGCACTGGTCTCTATCGCATCCGTACAATCCAGACCGATAGTATGTTCGATCTCCTCTTTGACACGATCAGGTTCAGCTGCGGGAAGATCTATTTTATTGATCACCGGAATTAGTTCAAGGTCATTTTCAAGCGCAATGTAGACATTGGCAATAGTTTGTGCTTCAACACCCTGGGAAGCATCTACTACCAGAAGGGCACCTTCACTCGATGCCAGAGAACGACTCACTTCATAGGAAAAATCTACATGACCCGGAGTGTCGATGAGGTTCAGTGTATAGATTTCACCATCTTTTTCATACTGTAAGCGGACACTTTGCGCTTTGATAGTGATACCGCGTTCTTTTTCGATATCCATCGTATCCATCATCTGTGCGCTCATCTCGCGGTCTGTAACAGCACCGCACTCCTGAATGAGTCTGTCTGCCAGGGTACTTTTTCCATGATCGATATGGGCTATGATAGAGAAGTTACGTATATTTTTCTGCATTAGATAAAGAGACCGTTTACACTTTCATTGTGATAGATTCTGCGAATAACTTCGCTGAAAAGATGGGCTACTGAAAGCACTGTAATTTTATCGCTTTGCTGAGAAAGAGGGATGGTGTCGGTAACAACCAGTTCATCCAGTTCTCCCTTTTCAATACGCTCATAAGCAGGACCGCTCAGAACCGGGTGTGTACAAAATGCCATAGTCGAACTTGCACCGTTTTTCTTCAGGGCAGAGGCGGCTTTGACAATAGTACCTGCCGTATCGATCATATCATCGATGAGAATGACATCTTTACCCTCTACATTTCCAATGATATTCATAACTTCA
>CAZYZD010000146.1:0-2013 GCA_964651755.1 uncultured Sulfurospirillum sp.
TAGCACACAGCGGAAACGGAACTGTCACCACACTTACCTACGGCGACAAAACTTTCAGCGGCGATATCGCAACCGATATGGATCTGAATATCATTGACGGTACACTCTATTATGAGATTCTTGACAACTGGGTCAATCTTGACATTGGACTCAATGCAAAATATATCGATGCTTCTACCTATGTAGAAAATGATTTTATCGGTAAAAGTGATAAAGATTTTTCTGTCGTATTGCCAACACTTTACGCAAAAGCGAGACTTGATATTCCGATGTCCGATCTTAGTTTTCAGGCAGAGGGGGATATTATCACATATGACGGCAACACCCTGTACGATCTCTATCTGACAGCACGGTATACTTTTTTTATGGGGCTGGGTGTAGAAGCAGGCGTTAAGATGCTTAAACTAAAACTTGATGATGTAGAGGATGTCACAGCAGATATCGACTTTAAAGGTCTCTATGCTGCAGTAGTGTGGGATTTTTAGGTTTTCAGTAGGCTCTTTGCAAATTTTTCAAAAAGAGCCGCGCTCTGTCAAGATCGCCGATCTCTACATGATAACGATTTACAAACTCTTCCCGTAATCTGTCTGCCATTGCTTTGTATTCATACATCTTTTCACGGTTATCCGCAGCTTTACGGGTAAGATTCTGCTCAAACAATTTTTCATTGTCGTTGATTTTGGCGATACTTTGGAGCAGATATTCTACTTTGTCATACTTTTCATTGAGTGCCCGAAGATTTTCATAAGATTCAAGATAGTTGATATACTCTTTAACCATTTTGATCTTTTTCTCTTTATCTTTTATTCTGACAACTTTGTCTTTGAACATCTCCCCTTCCGTCAGTTCGACGGCAAACTGAAAACGGAAATTCTCTTTTAAACGTTCAAGTTTCATCTCTACCGTAGTTAGTCGTTCTCTAATTTTGCGCTCTTTCTCTTCAAGGGATGCATAAAACTTTCTGCGCCGTTCTGCTGCACGTCTGATTCCGTACTGGTTGTCATGTCCAAGCGCCAGATCTTCCATGGCACGATTTTTCTCTTCAAAGCGATCAATTAACTGCTGTTTTCGCATCTGCCACCCTTTGAGACGGTTTTGCAGCATTTGGTACTCTTTGGTCAGCATTCTGGCTTTACGTACCATATTGATTCTTTCAAGTGCGATTTTATTCGGATTACTACTCATATTGGCATCCATTCTGGCAAAAAGAGGAGACGAAAAAAGTAAAAAGAGAGAAAGGAGTATCAATTTCATTAATAAAAACGCCTTTTTATTCAAAATATTTAATTTTTGCTATTAAATTATAAATATTATATAGATTAAATATTAATATAATATTAAATAGATTAAATAAAAGTTATAGAAGAAAAGTTTAGAAGTAGAGAGAGCCGAAACGACTCTCCCGCTTATTTATTGTTTACGGATTGATGCGTACAACTATTTCATTGTTTTCGGCATCAAATACCACTCTGTCGCCTTCGTCGATCTGATCGCTGAGAATCAATTCAGCCAGACGATCTTCGACTTCACCGTAGAGTGCACGTTTCAGTGGTCTTGCACCATATACCGGATCGAATCCTTCCTGTGCAATCACCTCTTTTGCTGCATCGGTTAACGATATCTCGATACCTCTCTCTTTCACTTTCTGCTTGATAGAAGCAAAGAGGATATCCACAATCTTCGTAATCTGCTCCAATCCTAACGGGTTGAAGATGATGATATCATCCAGCCTGTTCAGGAACTCAGGCTTGAAATACTTTTTGAGTTCATCCTTGACCGCTACTTCACGATCATGAGGATCTTTAAACTCCATAATCTTATCACTTGCGATATTTGATGTCAGGATGATGATTGTATTTCTGAAATCAACCGTAACACCTTTGTTATCTGTCAGACGACCGTCATCTAGTACCTGCAACATGATGTTGAATACATCCGGGTGCGCTTTTTCGATCTCATCAAAAAGCAGTACGCTGTAAGGCTTTCTGCGCACCGCTTCGGTGAGTTGTCCAC
>CAZYZD010000147.1:0-2003 GCA_964651755.1 uncultured Sulfurospirillum sp.
TTTTGGGGAGATATTTTTGAAAGACATGGTGTTCAGGCATTCATCAACGGACACGATCATCACTACCATCATGCTATAAAGAATAATATTCATTACATAACTGCTGCCGGGGGCGGTGCTCCTTTATATGATTTTGATGCCATACAAAAAGAGACCGTTAAATACAGTAAAATTGAACATTTTATAAACATAGAGGTCGAAAAGGAGAAAGCTGTTCTTCATGTGATTGACATCAATGGAAATGAAATAGATACAATAGTTATAAAAAGAAGGAATCCCAATAAATCAAAAAAATGAAAATAAAATTAATCTTTATTATTTTTACTCTAACAATGAGTTTATCCTGTGTTCATTCTGGATCAGAGAAAACCATTGATCTTGCAAAACACTGGAAGTTCTCACCAGATAAAGGAAATATTGGTGTTTCAAAAAAATGGTTTTCAATTGATTTTGACGATTCAAAATGGGCTATACTTGACGCAGGGGAAAAATGGGAAGAACAGGGTTATCCAGATCTGGACGGATATGGATGGTACCGGAAAACAGTCAATGTTCCAAAAGATTGGGACGGGAAAGATGTATGGATAAAATTTGCTGCCGTAAACGATGCCTATGATCTGTTTGTAAATGGCAGCCAAGTAAGTTCATACGGGGCATCGCAATACTCTTTTGCCGGTAAACCATCATTTACTGAAGTGAGTGAAAAACTGAAATACGGTGAACCAAATCAAATCACTGTGAGGGTAAATGATTGGGGCTTAAGTGGCGGCTTGTGGCGTTTGCCTGTGATAATAACAACGGACAAAAAAGAGACTGAGCTTTTCAAACCTTTATCAGAGACACCATTTGACCTTGAAAAAGAAGGTTATGAGTTGTATTGGGGAGATGAGTTTAATGGAACTAGTCTGGATAGTACAAAATGGAGAAATCGTGGATCAGGTGTTCGCCGTGGAGGACTTTGGACATCGGATGCTGTTGTTTTAGGCGATGGTATGTTAACCATTCGCGCTTATATAGAAAATGATACCCTGAAGACAGGTGCGGTAAGTACAGAGGGAATAAAAGGTTTCAAATATGGATATTTTGAGTGCAGAGCCAAATTACCTAAAACAAAAGGTCCTTGGTCAGCATTTTGGATTCAATCACCAAAAATTTCACAGGGTGAAGATCCGGGTGAGTATGGTGTTGAGATCGATATTTTTGAATATTTTAGAGGTCAGGGAACAGATTTTATATCGCATAACTTGCATTGGGCTTATGGACTAAACCAAAAGACTTCTGGTGCATTAATGAGTAGAGTTCCTGGAATAGACGAAGGTTTTCATACTTTCGCTATGGAGTGGACTCCTGAAAAGTATACTTTCTTTATTGATGGATTGAAATACCATGAATACAAAAAAGCAATATCGCATATAGAGGAGGGAGTGGTATTAAGTTATGAGACTTGTCAAAAAGAAGATATAGATATTAGCGAATTTCCAGATGAGTTTGTGATTGATTATGTGAAGGTGTATAAGAAGAAATAATTAATAAAAATAGAGAAATAATGAATTTAATTAAATCAAAAGTTGGTATTATAATGCTTTTAATGGCATTATTTTTTGGTGTAAGTAATACAAATTTAAAGGCTCAAGTCAATGCCAAAAAGAGTACAATTGAAGAAAAGGCAAAAGAACTAGTATCAAAAATGACGCTAGAAGAAAAAATTGGTATGATTGTGGGAGATGGTAGATTTTTATCAGATCTTAAAGTAGAAAAAGTTGATGCTGTATGGATAGCCAGCCGAAATTCAAAAATGGTCATACCTCGTATCTCCATAAAAACAACAGCACTTACCGATGGTCCATCAGGTATCAATAAAGGTCCAGCCCCGGAAGGAGCGAAAGATTATACTTATACCACTTCTTTTCCTACTTCAACTTGTCTGGCAGCAACCTGGAACACCAATTTAATAGAGAATGTTGGTAAAGCTTTTGGTAATGAGTTGTTAGAGTATGATTACG
>CAZYZD010000148.1:0-1939 GCA_964651755.1 uncultured Sulfurospirillum sp.
CTAGAGATATGGATGGTGATACTGTTGAATTCGGCTATAACTTAGCCCTTGCATATAAGCCAACATCAGATATCAATATGGCATTGACATATCGTTCAAATATTGATTTAAAAGAAGAGGGCTCTGCAACAATTGCTGCAGCACCATACGGAACACTTTATAAGGGTGACGCAAGTGTTACTGTACCCCTACCTGCAGCACTTAATTTGGCGGTTTCAAAAACATGGAATGATAAATTTACTTTAGAGTTTAACTATGAAAGAACATTTTGGTCAACCTATGAAACGTTAGATTTTGACTATACTGGTGCAGGAAATGCATTTGTGCCACCAGCATTTGATAATCCAATTGAAAGAAATTGGAAAGATACCAATACTTTTAGAATAGGTGCAACTGCAGTACTTGATAATAAGTTTACAGTTATGATGGGTTTTGCAATAGATGAAACACCTGTACCAACACAAAATATGGGATTTGAATTACCAGATTCAGATGCAAAAATTTTCTCAATGGGATTTAGATATCAACAATCTGAAAACCTCTCTTGGGGTATGGCATTCTTATATGACAGTAAAGAGACTATTAGTTTAACAAAAGGTGCACATAGTGACCCAAGATCAGTATTAAATAGTGGTGGTAGTTTTGGAGGCGGTGGTGCTTACTTAACAACTGTAGGTATGGCATACGAGTTCTAAGATGAAATATAAATTTAATAACTTTTATGAAGTTATAGAGTTTCATGCTAAGAAGCGTAAAAAGAGACCTGCGCTTCTTCTTAATGATGACAAAATTACGTATGGAGACATACATAAAGCTACAGATAAACTTGCAGCGTATTTGTCAGAAAAAGGGGTAAAAAAAGGTGATAAAGTTGCTCTTTTTTTGCGTAACTCTGCAGAATTTATCTATGCTATTTTTGCAGTCTCTAAGTTAGGTGCTATTCTTGTACCTATAAATACTTTTTTAAAATCAGAAGAGTTGAGTTATATTTTAGAAGACAGTGGTAGCACCGTGCTTATTGCTTCTGCTATTCATGATAAGGTTGTCAATAGTTCTCATGCGAGTGAATTATGTAATTTCATACTTTGGGAAGGTGATGAATCTGTTATCGGAGAAAAACATTTACATTTTTCTGAAGCTTTAGCATCAGAAAAAATAGTTGAAAATCGTACAGGAACTTTAGAAGATACTGCAATTATTATTTATACTTCAGGAACAACAGGAAAACCGAAAGGTGCAATGCTAAGCAATAAAAATGTACTTTCAAACGCTGATTCTGGGCGCAGAACAATTAATGTTAAAGCAAGGGACAGAGCTATTGTTTTTTTACCAATGTTCCACTCTTTTACCTTTTCAATTGGTGTAATGTTACCACTTTATGTTGGGGCTAGTATTGTAATTATTCAGTCTATTCAACCTTTCTCAAATATTTTTAAACAAACATTGACAAAACGCGTGACAGTCTTTTTTGGTATACCAGATGTCTATAATGCTTTGGCTAAGGCAAAACTACCTTGGTATTTTATGTGGTTTAATAGAATTCGTGCCTTCATTTCAGGTGCTGCTGCATTGCAGCCCAAGACACTTGATGCGATGTCCAAAAAGTTTCGAGGTGCCACACTGCTTGAAGGATATGGTCTTTCTGAGGCCAGTCCAGCAGTATGTATGAACACTTTCAAAAAACAAAAAGCAGGTTCTGTAGGAACTGCTCTTTATGGCTATGAGATGAAAATTGTTGATGATGAGATGAGTGAAGTGCATCGTGGGACTATTGGTGATATTATTGTCAAAGGTGACAATGTTATGCAAGGATACTTTAACCGTCCAACAGCAACAGATGAAACAATTGTCAATGGATGGTTACTCACTGGCGATATGGGATATATGGATGATGAAGGCTTTTTGTTTATAGTCGATAGAAGAAAAGATTTGATTATTT
>CAZYZD010000149.1:0-1857 GCA_964651755.1 uncultured Sulfurospirillum sp.
GTTTCAAAAGAAGTATACTCTAAAAGAGAATTTTTGTCAAGTAGTAGGGATTTTAATAAATAATACCAAATATGAAAAAAGATATAATTTGATTTAATGCCTGACAGGAGTTATACATATAGATAGATGAAAAAGGTTATTGCTGTTCTGCTTTTACTCCTCACAACTTCTGTACTTTATGCAGATCTGGTTGACCTGAATACAACCACAGAATACACCAAAGAGATCAGTCATAGCTTCAGAAAATCAACCACCAAAGGCTACCACCGCCTTTTACAAACAATAGACTCCTATTTCAGTGAAAATGAAGATATCAACAAAACCGCATACAGACAAATACGCAAAAACAGGCTGCAGATTGTGCTTTCCATCAAAGAGGGTACCAAACTCAACCTCCATCTGAGAGGGAAGATTGTCCTGCCCCAGCTCAAAAACAGAGTGGAGCTGACATTCAGCCAGAGGGACAATCAGGAGATCGACAACCAGAGTGCCAGCAGCGGATATGATGATGTTGTCAGCGATTCCAAACTGCATATAGGTCTGAAGTATTACCTCTATAAAAAGAGAAGAAGCAGTGCCTATGCCAAACTCAGTTTCAAAATCCGCTCTCCGTTTGGTCCCTATCTCAAGTTTGGAATCGACAAAAGTTACCTGAATGAGAATTTACTCGAAACCTCTTTTCAAAATGCCTTCTACTACTATCTCAACGGCAATGATGTTGCCGCTTCAACCGCAGTCACATTTTACAAACCCCTTACCACCGACTACTGGATCGGTCAGGGTAATAAACTTTTCTGGGAAGGTGAGAAAAAACTCTATCTGAGAAACAACATTATCTTATACCAAATCTTCGATCTCAATAACCGGATTGCCTATAAAATCGACTATACCACATCTTATGATCATATTGAAAAACTCCAGCATGAAAGTTGCAGTATCAGCGCCGGTTATTTTCACCGTTTTGACAAATGGTTTTTTGTCGAAGCAGTGCCAAAACTCAAAAAATCAAGAGAGCACGGTTATGGAACTGAAACCCTCTTTACACTTAATCTCGGTATGCTTTTAAGCAAATAACACTCACTCACTCACTTTACCTTGATTTGGGTTATCTTTCCACTCTTGACATCCCGGATATAAACTGCCTCTGTTTTATCCGGATATCTTCGGGCGATTTGTGTATAAATCTCCCTGTCCTTTTCACCACTGTCTCCAAAAAAGACCCATTTTATTTTCGGGAAAAGTGCTATGAGCTTTTCGATCTTCTCTTTTTTATAATCAGTCTGCTTAAAGATGGAATATGCATCTTTTCCATGCACCTTTTTGGTGATGAGCACACCATTTGGGAAATGGTGAAACTTGAGAAAACGGACAATACTTTCATGCAACTGTCTGGGAGAACCGGTCACAATAAAAAAAGGAGAAGGCGTTCCCGAATCATTTTTGGAAAGTATTTTTCTGATCCACTCTGCCATTCCTGCGACTGCATCACGCTGTTTATAGTTTTCAAAAAGAAGGGTGTAGAGCAATTTTACTTTGTTGGTAACATTGGAGATCACGAGTGTATCATCAAAATCAGAGATCACTCCCCGCATCGGTTTATCGGGTAAAATCATGGCACTGCAACTTTGCGCTATCTTCTTTTCAGGCAAACGTATCTCAACGGACTGACCATTTCTAAACGGCAGACGGCTTTTGATGTCAAATGAAAAGTAACCTTCATCATCTGATTTTCCATAAAATTTTTTCCCTGCCGTTACCAGCATCAGAGAGGTGTGCTTTAACTCTCTGTTTACCAGCTGTTTCATTTTCTGCCAGAAATTTTGAAGCAGCGTATCTTCATGAGACTGTTCGTTATAG
>CAZYZD010000150.1:0-1838 GCA_964651755.1 uncultured Sulfurospirillum sp.
CGAAACCTGCATGACACTGAGGAGATTTGCTCCGAAAACCAAGGAGGCCTACATCAGGTCGGTGAAAGGACTGGCCGACTATTATCACCTTTCACCAGACAAACTTAGCAACAAACAGGTCCAGGCTTATCTGAAATACCTCATAGAGGAGCGCAATCTCGCCTGGAGTTCTATTAACATTGCTTTTTCAGGGCTCTGTTTTTTTTTAGGCATTGCCTTCATAAAGAAGATATAGCCCTTTCCATTCCACCTCGTCCCCGTCAACGTAAACTACCAAGGGTGTTGAGCGTTGAGGATGTACTGAGAATCATTGATACCGTAAGCAATGTCAAACACCATGCCATCTTAATGACAGTTTATGGGGCCGGTCTTCGCGTCAGCGAAGTAGTGAAACTAAAACCGTTTCATATTGAAAGCAGTCGGAAAATGATTCGCGTTGAGGATGGTAAGGGTAAAAAAGACCGGTACACGATTTTACCGGATAAACTACTCGAAGAGCTAAGACTCTATTGGAAAATATGTCGTCCCAAAGAGTGGCTCTTTCCCGGCACCAACAAGGCTTGGCCTCTGTCTGCCGGGGCTGCACAGAGAGTATTTTATGACGCTGCAAAAAAAGCGGGATTTTCAAAGTGCGGCGGCATCCACACACTCAGGCACTGCTTTGCTACCCACCTTCTTGAAGGAAACTACGATATCTACTCCATCAAAAAGTTTCTCGGTCACTCCTCCCTTACTACCACCATGAGATACCTCCACATTACCAAAGAGCGGATAGCATTGGTCAAAAGTCCTCTCGACTTCGATGAGCATGAGCTCGCCCTCCTGAGTTAAGGAGGACAAAATGACAACAGACTATTTTGAACAACCAGACAGTAAAACAGAAGTTGCGGATATTTTCCAAACTTATGGAGAAAGTTATCGACAAAAACATTCTCTTCCCATTGGCCATCTGCGGGTCATGCATCGAATCGAAATATGTCGCACTGCGGTTCTGGGAGGGCACATTGATCAATGCAATAACTGCGGTTTTGAGAAGAACTCATATAACTCTTGCAGAAACCGTCACTGCCCCAAATGCCAGACCATGACAAAGGAAAAATGGATCGACGCTCGAAGGACAGAGTTGATCCCCACCGGCTATTTTCACGTTGTTTTTACCCTTCCTCACAACATTAATCCGATTATCCTGTGCAACAGAGAGAAAACTCTGAAAATCCTTTTTGCCGCCGTTAACGAAACCCTCCAGGCATTTGCCAAAAATCCTGTCTGGAGACTTGAGGGTCAGCTTGGATTTATTGCCGTGCTCCATACCTGGACTCAGACTCTTTTGGATCATTTTCACCTTCATTGCCTGATTCCGGCAGGGGCCCTTTCTTTTGATAAAAAGAGATGGATCTGTTCGGGGAAGAAATTTCTCTTCAAAGTTGAGTCCCTCGCAAAGGAATTCAAGAAGCGATATAACAACAAACTTGTGCGGCTCTACGAAGATGGAGAGCTCATATTCCCCGGCAAAACTGCCGATATGGGAACACTGGAAGGTTTTGAGAAACTGATCAAAGAAGTAAGGCGAAAAGATTGGATTGTATACGCCAAACGGCCATTTAAAAATCCCGAATCTGTTTTAGAGTATCTCGGGCGCTACACTCATCGCGTTGCAATTTCCAATAACCGTATAAAGAGCATCGATAACAACCAGATCACTTTTTCTTATAAAGACCGCCGTGACAATAACAAGACAAAGTCAATGATTCTTGATTACGATGAGTTTATCCGCCGCTTTCTTCTCCATATTCTCCCCGATGGTTTTATGAAAATCCGCTATTTTGGTTTTATGTGCA
>CAZYZD010000151.1:0-1758 GCA_964651755.1 uncultured Sulfurospirillum sp.
CAGGCTGTGTGAAAAGTCGATTTGATACCGGTTAAATATAGCAGATTTGAATCAGGAAATAATTTCACTTGGATCTTTCCATTCATAAATATTTTAATTGTACAAAAACAGTGTACTATTTCTACAAAGCCTTTTTGTATGCTCTATATTCATTATTCCAGTGCTTCCAACAATCCATCCATTCCAACTATGTTTAGGATCCGCTTTAAGTTGTATACAAAACATATCAAACTGAATTCTCCTTTGACTTTTTCCATTCCCCTCAAAAGAAAATACGTATAGCCAAAAGAACGTTTAATAGTACCAAATGGATGCTCAACAATCTCTTTCCGTTTGCTTATAAAACTACTGTTTTCCTTATTCTTCAAACTTTCAATGTAATCAAGAATCTCTTTCTGATTCACTGATACCAGTAACATCCTCCCATTTTCACTTTTCGTACACACTCCTTTTTTCGGACATACTGAACAAACCTCAGGATCACATCGATACTTATTTGCTTTTCTACCATGACGATCCGTAATTGGAGTTTTTGTCTGTCGTCTGAGTTCTTTGTTTTCTGGACAGAGATAAATATCTTTTTCCTCATCATAGACAAAATTGCCAGCCTCATATCCGGCACCAGGGATTTTATTACTTTTTTCATTTTTACTGGTTGTAGTAGTGCTTCCTTCTGCGGAGGGCGAAACAACTATCGGAAAATCTTCATCGTTCTTATTATTCATTATTTCTTTTTCAGTAAAATAACCGGCGTCAGCAACTCCAGTTGTCTTATCCTCTATACGAAGTTCTTCTTTCTGTTTCTTTACCTGCGCTATCATGGGAGTTAGCTGCTTTTTATCATTTTGTTCATTGGTTACATCAGCAACCACTATAAGTTTGTTTTTATCGTCAACTGCTGTCTGTGGATTATATCCTGGACGTATTTTCCCTTTATCACTCTGCAATCGGCAATCTTCATCAGTCGCGTAATAAATCTTTAAATCAGGGTTATCTTCAAATATTTGATTGATAAATGCAATTTTATCTTTCCTTTTCATTTGCTTATTTAATTGTTTCGTAATATTTTCAATATTTTCTTCATTAACAGATACGCCTCTTTCCTGTTCAATGACATCAAGTTCATCCAGCTCTTTCAAATAATTATTAATTCTATCCTGAATTTCTTTCTCTATCTTTTCCATCTGCTCTCTTCGGTATATTTCATTCAGGCTGTTCTGCCCTCTTATCTTAGTACCGTCAATTGCAACAATTTTGAATGAAAGCAATTTTAGTTTGTGACAAAGTTTTAAAAATTCTTTGAAAAGATGCGTTAGTGCAATTAGGTTATCCTTCCTGAAATCTGCTATTGTTTTGAAGTCAGGTGCCAGATCTTCCGTTAACCATTTTAGCTCAGTGTTTCTATTACACTCTTTTTCCAACCTCCTACTACTTCGTATCCGTTCCAGATATCCATAGATATATATCTTCAATTTCAACCCTGGACTATACGGTGGAGCTCCTGTTGCCATTGCTGGCATTTTAAATCCAAGCTTTTCCAGATCTAAAGATTCAACATAAGCATCAATAAATCGAACTATGTTATTTCCCCCTATCATATCATCCAAACATTCATCAAATAAATGTATCTGATGTCGTGGTGTTCCTTCAATATAGTCTACCATAGCAACTCCCAATAGATGCAGTAATACAGGCTAAAGTATATCATAACTGATGCTCCCACTGTGCTGGATAGGCAAATACTTTTCACACAGTCTG
>CAZYZD010000152.1:0-1644 GCA_964651755.1 uncultured Sulfurospirillum sp.
CGGTTCTTCGAGTGTTTTCAGAAGTGCATTAAATGCTTCTTTTGTCAACATATGCACTTCATCGATGATGAAAATTTTAAAACTGGCACTGTTTGGTTTATATTTTGTCTGTTCGATAAGACTTCTGATGTCATCAATCTTTCTGCTGCTTGCTGCATCCATCTCAATAATATCTATATGTCTGTTTTCATTTGCAGCCTGACAGTTTTCACACACTTCACAGGGTTCAGAAGTTGGACCATTGTCACAGACGAGACATTTTGCAAAGATTCTGGCAGTGGAAGTTTTACCGCTTCCTCTGAGTCCTGAAAAAAGGTAAGCATGAGAGAGGCGGTTTTTGTCCAGTGCCTGTGTCAGTGTCTGGGTGATACTCTCCTGTCCGATCAGCTGTTCAAAGGAGGAGGGACGGTATTTCAGGGCTAAAACTTTTGACACTTGCATTCCTTCTGTTTTTTTCTATTGTACAATATGATAATAAAGTTTTTATTGAAGCGGCTGATTTAAAATAGCAGGTAATTACTTCATGAGAGCCATAGATTTGCCGTAGCTTTGAGTCTGTCAGGATTTTCCGAAGCAAAAAGTTTCAGATGTGTTTCTTCAAACTGTGTGTCAAAATGATACTCTTTTTGCAGATACTCGACAATCGCCTCTCCGGAATGGATCAGTGTTGCATTGGGGAAATAGTCACCGATGGCAGCTGCTATCAGGGGGAAATGGGTACATCCGAGGATAATAAAATCGGGAGCTTCAATACCTTTGAAGTAATGCTTCATAGTGGTATCGAGTACTTCGCCTCTGAAAAGTCCCTCTTCAACAATTGGTACAAAAAGAGATGGTGCCAGGGAAGTAATGTTGCTATAACCATGTTGTCGCAGTAGTTTTTCATACTTTTTACTCTCGATAGTTGCTCTGGTACCAAGAATTAAAATCGAGAGATCTTTTTTGGATGCTCTGTTTTTAAGTGCCAGTACCCCCGGTTCAATGACGCCGGATATTTTGAAAGGTGCATTTTGACGCAGTTCGTCAATAGCATAGGCACTGACAGAGTTACAGGCGGCAATCATAATGTCAATATCAAAGTTTTTGAAAAATTCCAATGCTTCGAGAGAGTATCGGATAATGGTATTTTTATCTTTTACACCGTAGGGAACACGTGCCGTATCTCCGAAATATATTATTTCGGAAAAGAGCTTATGCTCTTTAAGGCTTTTGACAACAGTGAGTCCTCCGACACCACTGTCAAATACACCGGCACGCACTATATTCAGGCACCTTCGTTCATGATAGAGAGGAACTCGTCATTGCTGCTGGTTTTATGCATTTTTGAGTAGAGGAATTTCAGTGCTTCTATATCTTCCATCTGACTCATGGCAGAACGTAATGCCCATACCTTCTGTAATACATCCGGATCAAGGAGCAACTCCTCTTTTCGTGTTCCCGATTTGAGAATATCGATAGCAGGGTAGATACGTCTTTCCGCAATGCTTCTGTTGAGTACGGTTTCACTGTTACCGGTTCCCTTAAACTCTTCAAAGATTACTTCATCCATACGGCTTCCGGTTTCGATCAATGCTGTGGAGATGATAGTCAGGGAACCGCCTTCTTCGATATTTCTGGCAGCACCGAAAAAACGTTTTGGTTTAT
>CAZYZD010000153.1:0-1619 GCA_964651755.1 uncultured Sulfurospirillum sp.
TAAACGATTCTTAAAAATCATGAATAAAATTTTTTTATGGTTATGAAGTGGGGGGGTAATTTAACTACCTTTTCGTAGCTCGTAAATGCAGTTCTTTAGGTGGCTCCGGAAAATCTTTGAACAGTTTTGCATAGTGTATCTCATGATGCGGAAATATCACAACTTTTACAGTAAGCCATATCAATTTAAAATAGAGACCGATATTTTGATGTTCTACATACCAGGATTCAACTTCACCTTTATAAGGGGAAATCACATTATCATAAAAAGCGATTTTATCCTTGATCTCTTCTCTTGACATGATGCCCTCTTCATCTCTGAAGATGATAGAACCTATCCCGGACAATCCCGGTCTGACTTTTTTGATGTTTTCCTTATCTTTTTCATTGAAAACAACAAAACAACGCATATCCTGAGGACGGGGTCCGATGATGCTCATATCACCTTTTAAGATATTGATTAACTGAGGCAGCTCATTGATTTTTGTTTTGCGCAAAAATTTTCCAAAAGGCAATACTCTTGGATCACCTTTAACCGTAATCGTTCCTGTCCCCATATTTGGACTATCTTTGAGCATCGTTGCAAATTTTAAAAGACCAAACATTTTGCCATCTTTTCCGACTCTTTGCTGCACATAAAAGACTTCACCCTCTCCGGTAAACTTCAAAATGATCATCACAGGTACCAACAAAGGAGACAATACAATCAAAGCAGCGGAAGAGAAAACAATATCAAAAAATCTTTGCACATTACATCCTGTTATCTAAATATTTACCCGTCTCTTTATGACCAAAATCAGGTATCATTCTAAAGAACAGTTCAACAATTTCCTCTTTAGTCCAAGCTTTATTTTGTTTTAAATTAACGATAGTTTTTGTAAAATAGTTTAATTTTTCCTCATCATATATCGGCTCATTTTTGATAATTCCCAGATTTTCAAACCGCTCCATATCCAACACTTCATGATCTGTAAAAAACTCTTCAAAATCCTTCTCTCCCGTCGTATCACTCTCAAAGAAGTAACAAGGCCATTTGCCCTCATCCGGCAAAGTTTTAGCAAGTTCTCTTGCTTCGTCTTCGCTTTTACAAAGATAAGGCTCATACCCCAACTCTGCCAGATACTTCACTGCTATCTCCGCAAAAGTGATCAGATGCAGCTTGTCACTGAGTTTCGGGAAAAAGATATCCCGGTTTTCACCAAGCAAACAGCTCATCAGACAAAGTTCACCTGACTCTTTTGGCGTCACAAAATAGCGCCTGACATCACTTGGAGCAGACAGAGGCTGTCTTTTTTGTATACGCTGGTTAAAACCATGCAGCAGAGAACCGTCACTAAAAGCAACATTTGCAAATCTGGCAGTAGAGACAGGCATCTGCAAACTTCGTCTCATAAGAAACATCTCCATGATACGCTTGGAAGCCCCCATCATGTTTACCGGATTTGCCGCTTTGTCGGTCGAGACGCAAAAGTATTTTTTTGCCCCTTTTTCTATGGATTGCAACAAGGTTTTTTCAGTATTTTCTATATTGACATCAATCATCCGCATAAGCGTAAAAGGATCTTTTTCACTCCGTACATGCTTAAGCGCTGAGAGATTTAACACATAGTCATACTTACC
>CAZYZD010000154.1:0-1585 GCA_964651755.1 uncultured Sulfurospirillum sp.
AACGAAAAGCGTTCAATGCAAAAAAATTTGCATGATATTTCAAAATTATGCCAAGAGGATAGAAAAAATATTACCTATCGCCAGAAATGGCAATAAATCTAGAATTTTAAAAACACCTCTCCTACGGTCTTTTGTTTTATTTTATAAATCCTCAATTTAATTCTGTAACAAGAGATGAAAGGCAATCATCGTCTTGTCCAAGTACGCCTGAAACGCAAGATTCCCTCTCTTGCTTAAACGATCATCACCAATATCACACTTCAGGCGCTTTATCATCCTTTCAACTGAAGGACGACGTGTCATTATTGCCTTGAATCTCTTTGCCATATGAGGATCTTCCGAGTCTATGTGGGGTAATAATCCAAATGATATATTAATCATCCTGCCGGTCAGTGAATTGGGACAACACTCTACCTGATGCCAACATGTTGAACACACCGGTTCACCATCTGTATCCATTGGTGCATGGTAAATGAATTTTTCTTTTTCATAACGCATTCCCTTATAATCCATCTCATGGCCACCCTTGCATATTACCACACCATACGGCGTTATCTTCTCCATACCACGCGGCAACCCCTCTGTTATTTCCTTCTTGCGCCTTGGATTCAAAGATGCTTTTAATTTTAATCCAAGTTTGTCCATAAACTTTTCTTTCAAATCCTTGCTATCACACGCACTATCATATAATGCTGTTTTAACTGACTCTTCAATTACCGGATACATTTCAAATACCTTCTCTACATGCGGCAAATACGTTTCTCCATCATATGTCGCCCCATCCAATACCGCCCTTGCATCCAGAGGTACGCCTTGACGGGGGAAACCTACAATGCTTGCTTTGTGACCCCAATACATCTTTGTTATGGATTTCACGATTGTTCCTGCTCCTTCATCTGCCAATACCCAGTCATGTTCACACTTGTCTCTGTCTTGACAGCGACACTTCTTGGTTAACTTTGATTGCGATTTCTTCTGCTCCTTGCCATCTTTGTCTTTATACTTTACTGTCTCAAATCCAGAATACGCGTAATAGTGTGTGGTGTCTCCGACTACTTCCTTTTCTATTTTAATCGCACCTGTCTCTATGTTCTCAGTCACCAGCGCAATCTTCATCTTATCCCATAGCCCCCATTCACTCATGATCTGATCAAATTGCTGCAGTTTGCGCTCACTTGGTATATGCCTGCTACAATACTCATCCCTTTCCCCTTTCGGTGCAAATCCACATACTCGTACAAAACTAGGATTACTTTTCAATAACATGGACACTTTTTCCGGTTCACATGGAAATCCCATTATCGCTGCACCCAAAAAACTTTTCAACAAAGCAAAAAAACATTTTGGCTTCTTGCCTCCCAATCGAAATGGTACTACCCCGGGAGATATCACCCTGGGACTTACCATCTGCTGCTTTGATTCAGCTTCTACTTCATAAAGCACTTTGCTTTTCCTCTCCTTATCAACTTGCATTGTTACTCTATCAAACAAATGCTTCTGCCTTGCATCTTCTTTGCTCTGAGATAACAAAACTTGCTTTTGGGTTTGATTTTTCAATCTCTTTCTCTCTTCTCGTTTATTAAAT
>CAZYZD010000155.1:0-1571 GCA_964651755.1 uncultured Sulfurospirillum sp.
ACATCATCGGGGCATTTGCGCTTGCATTTGCCATTGAAGTTATGCTCAGACTCGTAACAAAAAGGGTCATCAGTAAACAGGTTACACCCCTATCCTATCTTGAGAAAGAGGCAAAAAATATACTTAAAAATCTTACAAGAAATGAGTGAATTTTATGGCATACCACATCAAACAGAAACCGTATGTCAACTGTCTAACAGACATCATGAACTCTTTTATACTAAAATATTTTTCAAATCATACACAAAAGGTATCCTATGCAGAAAAAACAGATCGGTTTTTTAGAGGCATTTAGCATCGGTGTGGGCGGGATGGTCGGCGGCGGTATTTTTGCAGTGCTGGGACTGACCATCGACTTGGCAAAAGGTGCCGCACCTATCGCTTTTATGGTTGCCGGTTTTATCGCACTTTTAACCGCCTACTCCTATGTCAAACTCTCCTTGCGTTATCCTAGCGAAGGAGGAAGTATCGAGTTTATCGTACAAGCTTTCGGAAACGGTCTTTTCGCTTCTATTATCAACAATCTGCTATTGGTCAGCTATGTGATTATGCTTGCCCTGTATGCCTATGCGTTTGGCAGTTACGGTTCCGCACTGCTTACAGGAAACGATATCGAGTGGATACACAAATCTCTTGCGGCGGGCGTGATTCTGTTTTTTATGCTCATCAATCTGATGGGTGCTTTTATGACAGGAAAAACTGAAGATATCATGGTACTTGTTAAACTCTCCATTCTTATCATCTTTGCCGCAGCGGGCAGTCAAACAATCGATTTTTCACATATGCAACCCTCAGAATGGATGCCGATGACTTCAGTAGTTACAGGTGGTTTGATCATATTTCTGGCATACGAAGGATTCGAACTCATCGCAAATACCGCCCGTGACGTCAAAGATCCGCAAAAGACGTTACCCCGTGCCTATTATGCGTCGGTCATTTTTGTGATAGCGCTTTATGTCTGGATCGCCGTTGTCACAGTGGGAAATCTCACTTTTGCAGAGGCAAAAACAGCACAGGATTATGTTCTTGCCAAAGCAGCAGAACCTTTCTTCGGACATATCGGTTTTGTCATCATCGGCATAGCAGCTCTTCTTTCCACCGCTTCAGCCATCAATGCAACCCTATATGGCAGCGGTCGCACATCCTACCTTATCGCCAAGTACGGTGAACTTCCTGAAACATTTAAAGAGCAAATCAAACATGGTTATGAAGGGATGATTATCATCGCTTTGCTCGGTATCATCTTTGCTACGACATTTGACTTGAACAATATCTCCGTCGCTGGAAGTATCGGTTTTCTCATCGTCTTTACACTTGTCAATTACGCCAACTTCAAACTTCATGAAGAGACCGGAGCAAACCGTTTCATCGCTGGATTGGGAGCATTGCTTGGATTAGTCGCCACTGGCGTACTCATCGGATACAATCTTATCCATACACCAAAATCCCTCATCACCAGCGGTATCGTACTTTTTGCGGTAGTGATATTCAGTTATTTATACTACCATCTCAATAAAATCAGACTCTCCGAATACTTGGATAAAAAACTGGAAAGAGATGAACTTGCAAAA